>CANRNF010000009.1 GCA_947631865.1 uncultured Oscillospiraceae bacterium
CAGGAGCAGATGTACCAGCAGCTGAACAACACCATGAGCCAGATCGGCGAGCAGGTGGAGCTGATGGACTCCCTCTACCCGCTGTTCATGTCCAACAACCTCATCTATGATAGTTTGGAGACGAACAGTGCGAACAGTTACAACACCACAGCCATCGAGCGCCAGATGACCTACCTTCTCATCACCAACTACGCCTGGAAGGAGAACTTCATCGACTCTGTCACCATCTACTCCAAGGGTGGCCAGACGTACCGTGTCTCTGCTGTCGACTCCCGAGAGGATATCCGGCAGGTCAAGGAGATATACCAAGACGTGGACAAAAGGCTGCCGTCCCTGCAGCTCATCCACTCCGAGGAAAAGGGCGGCTCGCTGTACTTCACCCGCAACATCTTCAGCGCCAACACAGGCTACCCCATCGCCACCATGATCATCTCCGTCAACGGTCCGGCCTGGATCAGCTACCTCAGCCGCGCCATCGACGACGACTGGTCCATCCTCCTGTATAACGAGGATTTTGAACTGTCCTCCCTGCCTGGCCAGTCCGCCCCCTTCGACGAGAAGGAATACCTCACTGTCTCCGAAAAGCTGGACGACCTGGACCTGTCCGCCGTGGTGGTCGCCCCCCGGCGGGAGCTTCAGCAGAAGCTGAGTGAGACGCTGCGGACCTATCTCGCCGTGATCGTCTTTGTCTCCGCTGTCACCCTCCTGGCCGCCTATGTGCTCAGCAAGGCCTTCACTCGCCCGGTCATGCGCATGATCGGCTATGTGACCCGTATCAGCGAGGGCCGTTACGAGGAGAGCATCCCCGCCACGGAGATGTATGAGGAATTCAACGCCCTGACAGATGCCTTCAACCACCTGCTCCGGGAGATCAACGCCTATCATGCCGACCAGCTGGAAAAGCAGATGCTCCTGAAAAACGCGGAGATACAGGCCTTGCAGGCTCAAATCAACCCCCATTTCCTCTTCAACACCCTCAACACCCTAGCCTGGAAGGCCCAGATGGCGGACAACCCGGAACTGTATCAGATGGTCATCTCCCTGGGTGAGCTCCTCAAGACCAACATCCTCTCCAAGTCCTCGTCCTATATATCCCTGGAAGAGGAGATGCGTTGCATCAAGTTCTACATCTACCTGCAGCAGATGCGCTTTGAGGACAAGATCACCGTGAACATCGACCTGGCCCCCGGGCTGCAGAAAATACAAATCCCCTGCTTCTGCTTGCAGTCATTGGTAGAGAACGCTTTTGAACATGGCTTGGAACCCAAAAAGGGCAGTGGCGAACTGCTGATCAGCACTTGCAAGGAGGACGGCTTCGTGCGCTTTTCCGTCCGAGATGACGGCGTTGGCTTTGCCGACATACCGGACCTGGAGTCTATTCAGCCGTCTTCCAAAGACTCTCATACTCATATCGGCCTGCGGAACCTGGACCGGCGGCTCTATCTCCTCTATGGGGATGTAGCTCACCTACAGATTATTAGCGCTCCCGATGTAGGAACAGAAGTTTCATTCAGGATACCTCTTCCGGAGGAGGAGACGCCATGATATTCCATCTTCTGATTGTGGACGACGAGGCCGCCACCCGCCGGGGGCTTTCCAGCTTTTTTGACTGGGGGAGCATCGACTGCGACGTGACCGCCACGGCCTGTGACGGTGCCGAGGCCATCGAGATCATCAAGAGCACCCCCGTGGACATCGTGATCACGGACGTGAAGATGCCCGTGACGGACGGGCTGGAGCTGGCCCGGTATATCTATGAGAACCACCCCCAGATCGCTGTCATCATCCTGACCGGCTATGCGGAGTTCGAGTATGCCCGGACAGCCATCCGGTACAATGTCTCCTCCTTCCTCTTAAAGCCCACCCCGAAGGATGAGATCGTCGCCGCCGTGAAGGAGGCCCAGCAGCGGATCATCGTCTCCAAACGACAGGACTCCATCGCCAAAAGTGAGTTGGCTTTTCTGAAGGACCAATTCCTTCAGGAGTTAACCTATGGCAGTGTCTCGGAAGATACCGACAAGCGGCTGGAGCAGTTCCACATATCTCTGGACTATTACTATATCGCCGCCTTTCGCCTGGACGGGGCGCCCTCGGAGCTGAATCAGCTGAAAGAACTCATCATCCAGCAGAAATCTAACAGCTTTTGTTTCCGGTACAACAACCTGATACTCTCTGTCTATTTTTACGAGGAACTGGCATCCGTGATGGAGAACTGTCAGGAGATCGTCCGCATCCCGGAGCAGCTGTATTCCATGAAGGTCTTTGTGGGCGTCAGCAGCCTGCACCATGGAGCGGCCGAGTTCTCCACCGCCACCTTCGAGGCCATTCACACCTTGTCGCTAACGTTCTACTCCCCCTCCTCCATCGCCGTGTTTGATGCGGCTGAAGGGCGGATTGATAACATTCTATCGGCAGAGGATACTCTATCTCTGTATGAACTGGAGAACGCCATCCGCCAGCGGGACTTCCAAGCTGTGTCCGCAGTGACCAGCGCTCTATTTCTGAAACTGAAAAGCAACTTCGTCAACGAAAATGATGCCAAGAGCATTTGCTCATACATCTATTATCTCACATTCCGTGTGTTGGCGAAGAGCGGACATGCCCTTCCTTCGGAGGAGCATCTGGCTCAAATCGGTCGTGCCACCGACATTTTCCAGTTGGAGGACATCATAAAGCGGCTGCTGGCCTTTGCCCGGGAGGAGCTGACCAGCTCAGACCGGGAGTACAGCGGGTATGTGCAGCAGGCCATCACCTACATCCGCGAGCACCCCGCCGACGAGCTGACATTGGACGACATCGCCCAGCACACTCACATGAACAGCTCCTATTTGAGCCGCATCTTCAAAAAGGAGTGCGGCTGCTCCGTCACGGAGTACATCACCACCATCCGCATGGAGAAGGCGAAGGAACTTTTGGAGACCACGAACCTTCTGACCTACGAGATCGCGGAACAGATAGGCGTCAACGAGCCGTCCTACTTCTCCATGCTGTTCAAGAAATACGCCGGCCTAACGCCGACGGAATACAGAAGCAGATTTCGGTGACAGGCGTTTTGGCAACACAAAACAGCCGAGAGTCTCCTGTATAATCAAAAGCAGTTGACAATATAGGATAAATCCCATATAATATGACCAGAGATAGATTTGATGCATAAGGACAAACTACCTATGGACTTTGAGATCATTTTCTATGACAGGCCAGATGGTACAGAGCCGGTCAGGGAATTCCTTGATTCCCTGGATGTGAAGATGCGGGCCAAGATGGTGCGGGAGATCGAACTGCTGGCCGTCAACGGCACGGACCTGCGGGAGCCATATTCCAAGACGATTGGTGACGGCATATTTGAGTTACGCGCAAAAGTGGGGTCGGATATTTCCCGGGTGCTGTACTTCTTCTTTATTGGACGAAAGATCATCCTGACGAATGGTTTTATCAAGAAGTCTAATCGGACGCCTCCCGGCGAGAAGGACAAAGCGATAAAATATCGGGCGGAGTATATGAGCAGAAAGGAGCTTTGATATGTCCAGCTTTAATGAATACTTGAAGGAACAGATGAAGGACCCGGAATTCAAGCAGGAGTATGATGCTCTGGAGCCGGAGTTCGCCATCATCCAGGCATTGATCGATGCCCGCAAGGCCTCGGGGCTTACCCAAAAGCAGCTCGCGGAGATCACTGGCATCGCCCAGGCGGACATCAGCAAACTGGAAAATGGCAACGCCAACCCCTCCCTGCGGACGCTCCAGCGCTTGGCCTCCGGCATGGGAACATCGTTGAAAATCGAGTTTGTGCCAACCGCAAATAGTGGGATGTAAACCACTCATAATGACAGCGCCTGACAGAATTCTTTTGCCGGGCACTGCTATTTGATTTAGGCTCAATGGACCAGTTCTGCCATTGATGCGTTTGGAGTTTTCTGGCTCTTTGCAGTATCATGATCTCCTTTCTTTGGGGACTGGAGAAATTATAGGAGAAAATGGCAGGGAGATAAAGGTGCACCAATTTTAAATTATCCGTTGTGCCAAAAGAGATTTGCACCAATTTTGCTCACGTGAGGTGAGTGAAATTGAAAAATGGTGCAAAGCGTTGTAGCCGCCAAGATAATAGAGAGGCTATTCTCCCATGTGACCATGGAAGGCAAAAGCACGGCTGCCCCAAAGGGCAGCCGTGCTTTTGCTGTATGGGGATTCGAACCCGAGGGCTCTTGGCAAGGCGCCAGCGGCGCCTTGCAACCCGAGGCGGCCTGCGCCGCAGCGCAGGTCGAATCCCACCGCTTCCGCCACGATCCTTGGCCGGTGTGGAGAAAAACACACTTTCCAACATTATGAAAGACACCCCATTCCATAGGGGTGTCTTTCATGTTTTTTGGCGACTTGACTCTTTCTCCGCAAATCACCAGCCATACTGTGCCGCGATCATCCCCTGTTACGGTGAGCCACGATTTTGATCCCTTTCATCTTGACCTTTGTAAATATAAGTCGTAATAGCCACCAGCTCAAGAGGTATTTCAATATGTTCAAAGAAAACAGCGCCTGATAAAATCTATCATAAAAGAACGAAAGCAATAACGTTTGGTATATATACGCATATAGAACCGTAACAATGCTGATCTTAGGCTGTTTCCTTCCGTAAACAGTTTTCAAAAAGATGATTTGAGAAACAGCGGCCATCAAAGCCACCTCTATGATCACCCCGGGATATCCAAAGTCATGCAGATAACAGTAAAAACACGTATATACATTCCCAAGGCCATAACCGTGAACCGACCTGTAAGGCAAGTCGGCGTTCATTTGCCATTCTGGTTTTCCTAAAATGCGCCCGGCCGAATTAACGATATTTCTAAAAGTCTCCGCATGTATCAAGTCGCTTCCGAATTTTCCTTCCCGTATGAACGTATCCAAATTCTTCAGCGGTGCGGCAAGATACACACCTAGATAATCGACCATCGAGTCATTTGACTTTCTTCCGAACCACTCAAGTGTCCAGTACAAAGCGCACATGACCAGAATTCCTACCGCCAGTAAGAATAACAGCGTCTTGAATCGAATATGAAACGCCCATCCTCTTGATTTTTCAAAAATAACATACGCTAATACCACGGACACAAAAAGCGCAATTACAAACGGCCCTCTATTTCCCGAGGTAAACAAGCCGATGAACCAGCATGCTAAATTCAGCAGCAATAAGCCCCTGTTACCTTTGTATCCCAACACGATGCCATGAATGAGGAAGTAGAGCATCATATAGCCGCAGGCATCAAAGAACGCTTTGGTCTGGTTCAAAATAAACGGGAATCTGATTTTTTCCTCTAAACTGCCAAATTTACTGATCTTTGCTAAGCTTGCGACCTTTTCGACCAAGGAGCCCCCTGGTGCCAGGCTGTATATATAGTATATCCATACAATGGTCACGATTACATTCAAAACAGACAGTATGATCAGCACGCTCCTGCTCAACTGAATAGGCTCATCCAATATGCCCGCTTTTCGTAAAAGCTGCTGCTTTGATGCACTATGTGCCTTGCTATAGAGCCATGAACATAACACCGAAACAACATAGAACAGCGTCACGCACCCAATCAGCACGAGCATGGTTTCATTGCTCAGTTTTACGTCCCACTTATCAACAAAGAACAGCAGGAAAACCGCTTGCGGGATAAAGCTGGCAACAAAGCCGAGCTGCGGCGTCAAAAGGACCCGCCTTGACTGCGCGACGCACAGCAAAAGCAAGCCTATCAGCCACACTATCCAAATAATCACACGAGTCATTTACCAGACACCTCAAATACCCTCAGGAGCTCCTCTGCATTTTTGCTGCGGCAGCATGCATCGCCATCCTTAAGAATGGGTTCTTCAAAAACAGCAGGCAGGCAAAATATACAGTTACAGACAGCACAACTTTTAACACCATGAGGAGGATAGAATTACAGTTGCACTGGTCCAGAAGCAGGCATACCACCGGTATGCCTGCCGCCGCGAGCCAATACTGGTAATAGCATTTAAATACTGCCTTCATATCAAAATATCTTGAGGCGTTTGCAAAGCATATCACCGCTACAGCAAACTCCGCAGCCACTGTTCCCACCGCCGCACCATTTTCTGCATAACGCGGGATCAGCAGCATATTCAATGTGAAATTCGTCACTGCCCCTGCCATCGTGGAGATAAGGATCAACTTTTCCTTTTTCATGGGGACGAACGTCTGCTGATTAGTGGCCACGCTGAACGGAATAAGAATAACGATAGGCGTCATGATCCTCATAGCCGTTCCCGCCGCGAGAAACCCACTTCCGCTGAGGAGCAGGATGATCTCATCGCTCAGCATAAACAGACCGACGGCAGCTGGTATGGACAGCAGGAACGTATAGTTATATGCCTTCCTGACCAGCTCCTCTACCTTGTACTTCTCGTTCTTTCCAACATAATAAGACAACCGTGGTATCAACACGACGCCAATGGCGGCGATGAGCGAGTTGACCATTCTATGTACTTTAACAGCCGCGGTGTATCTCCCCACTGCCGCGTCGTCCTGCAAAAAGCCCAGCATCGTCGTGTCCAGCACGGTATACAATTCGATCGATACCGCCAGCGCAAACAGCCACAGCAGCGGTCTTAGATGCTTCCTGAGCTCGAAGTGTCCGGTCCCTAAAAAAGTAACGTATTTACGCGCATTGATAAAGTTCAATACATAAACGCCAGAGGACGCGAAAACCGTCACGGCAGCATAGGGCACTATGTCCTCCGGCTCCCTGACGAATATGAACATCAGGACCAGCGCGATCGCTTGAAACGCCACAGAGCGAACAGCTATGTAGCGATACTCCTCCAACGCCTGGTAGAGCCACTCCATACCAAGGCCCTGCAGAGGGATCGCCAGTGCGCACACAAAGAACAGCGGGCCATATCCATGGACCCTCGGTATCGCCGCGAAGCATACGACCGCCATGGCGCAGGACACAAAAGTCGTGCACCCATTGATGATGAGCATCTCCTGCACGAATCTGCTCAGCATGTTTTTATCTTCTCTCAGCTTTGCCGCCTCTCGTGTCCCGTAGTAGTTCATACCGAGCATCGCCACCATCACGAAGTAAGATATGAACGACTTTACAAAGTTTACTTTTCCTATCCCTGTCTCACCCAGGATCCTGGACGCATACGCAAACGTGATAAGGGGAAAAACAAGGGACGCGAAGGTCTTTATGATGTTGAATATTCCGTTTTCGAGCAGGGACCCCGATCGCTTCATCTATCTTTTCAACACTTTCTCGTTCAACGTATAGATCAGCTTTAGAGGCCATATCCATGGCAACCGAAGCATGTGCCGCAAAATATTTTTTTTAATACTCAAATAGCGGCCATCCCGGCTATAGATCGCATCGTGATAATACGGCATCATGCGCATTTCCATGATCTGCGCTTTGATCTCTCTTCCAGACGCGTGGTTAGCAGGATGGAAATAATCAACAGTCATTAGGTTGTTGATGACCACCAGAGTATATGAGTTGACACCCAGCTTAAATAGCTCATAGCTTCTTTTTCCTTCTATGTATTCGTTTATCTTGGTGAGAAAATAATAGCTGACCACCGGCTTATCAGGGTTCATGCGATTGACTATTGATGTTCCTACCCACCTGTAATGATACCCCACAAAGCCGCATCCGCCGATGCTGCCCGCCTTGTCAAATACTTGGAAGCAAAACAGGATATCCTCCCACGCTTTGCAGTTGGTGTCAAAGAGCAGCTCATTGTCTTTAATAAATCCAGTTCTGTATAGTTTATCCCACGCCGCTGCTGTCGGTTTATTCGTCCCGATGCTGCAGCACCGGCCGCATAGCACTTTTGCCACCAATGCGTCCAGCTCTTTTTCAGTATCACAGAAAAAGCGCTCCGTAAAAACAGATGTCACTGCCGAACCATTCTCGTCTTCATGTATTTGCCCTCCTCCGCAGAAGACATCCACATCCATGTCCCCCATCTCGGAGAAGAGTCTTTCAAAGTAATCAAGGGAACACCAATCGTCTGAATCTACAAAAGCGATCCACTCGCCCGTCGCCCTTCTGATACCGTCATTGCGCGCGGCGCTGAGCCCGCCGTTTTTCTTATGCAGGACGCTGACACGCGCATCTCTCGCGGCATACTCATCGCAGATCGCGCCGCAGTTGTCCGGCGAGCCGTCGTCGACCAGAATGATCTCAAGGTTTTTGTACGTTTGGTCCACTACGCTGTCCAAACACTGGCGAAGATACGGCTCCACATTATAGATCGGGATAACAACCGATAACTTGGGGTTCAATCGTCTTTCCTCCTCATGGGATTTTCTCCAAAACAAAAAACAGTGTGTCGCACTTTTGGAGCTCTTTCAATTTATTCTCATATTCCCTATCCAAGCCTGCGCTGTCCAGCTGGCTCCATTTTTCATGGCCTCCGGGCTTCCCTTTCGCCAGCCACATCAAATGGTTTGCCAGCGGATATCTCTGCATCTGGCCGGGGGATACGATCCTGAACTTCCCACAACGTTCAATGATCATGGTCAAGCTCTTTATTGTATATAGGAACAAATGAGCGCTCCAATACGTAAAGTCCGCAAAAGCTTCGCTCTCATACAGAGACAAAAGTACATCGTCGGCATTCGGCACTTCAATGATCAGCGTGCCGCCCGGCCGCAGGTGCTGGCCGATCTTATTCAGCCACTTCTCTGGGTCAGACAGGTGTTCAAAGACATGGAACAGCGTTATAACATCGAATATCCCGCTGCTCTCGTCGATATCTTTGTAGCACTTTATCCCGATACCCCCGACGTACTCCCTCTCCTCTTTCCCGAGTTCCACGCCGCAGCATTCGCTTGCTATTCTCTTTATGTTCTTTAAGAAGCCTCCATATCCACACCCAAAATCCATCACGCGCTTCCCGGCGCAGATAGATCTGACCATATCAAACCGACGGTCATCATCCGGCTTATGCAATCGGAGCTTCGTCTCTATATCCATTTCCAAATCGACACCTGTTTTGTGCATGAATCCGTTCTCATAGTCATAGTCAATATCTATGACACTTAAAAATCTCGTTCCACACTCCGGGCACCGATATACGTTTATTGCATCGTTATCCCTGGTCCCTTTATGGACTAAGTACCCCCCCCCCGCCACAGATCGGGCACATCCTTTCTTCAGCTGGCATTATCGTTCCTCCTAAACACAGATTATATGGTTATGTCCGGATTTTGTTGTCATGTCATCTTCTCCATTTTGTTTGTCTGTCGTTTATCTGCGCTTACCGTCTTTTTATTAACGTCTCAATGATGGCCCAGTCTCTGGGCTCGTCGATCTCAAAGAGCGAATCGTCATCCATCTCCAGCGCCCGGATATTTCCGGAGATACGGTTTTTTGAGGATAACAGGCCATTTTTCGACGTAATATAGAACGCCCCGTTTTCTACAAGGTATCCGTCATACTCCTGCCGCCGGGGACGATGATATATGTCATAGTTATATGGATGTGCCATCCCATCCGGTGTACTCATCCAAAGGAATTGATAACGACGCACCGCGGAGAATACGCTGTCACAATCTGGCCGGTCATATAAGGCAAACCCCTTTTCCAAGTCAGCGGATGTCAGTAACGGGGACGTTGCCTGGATCAAAACGATGTTCTCAAATTCATGCTGTTCCGCAAATTCCAGCATAGCCGACTCCGTCGTGGCCGTATCGCTGGCCGTTTCCGCGCTGCGGTCGACTACGCTGACTTTAGCAAGGCCGAACCTCTCAACAGCAGACTTGATCTGTTCGCTGTCCGTGGAAATATAGACCTTGTCGATCCGGCTGCACTCGCAGGCCGCCTTGGCCGTCCAGTAAACAAGGGGCTTTCCGTTGAGCGGCTTGATGTTTTTCAACGGGATGGATTTGCTTCCACCGCGGACAGGAATAAATGCGACATTCATAACCCATTCCCTCAGCAGCCCCGCAGCTTCTTGCGGGTCTCCAGCTCCTTGGCGGAGAGGACCTTCTCCCCGTCGCCCAAGACCTGCTCGATGAGGCGGATATCCTTCACCAGCCGGAACATGTCCTCTACGTTGAGTGACGCCGCCTGGTCGGAACCGTACATGGTGTTGTCCAGAGTGATATGCCGCTCGATAGACGTGGCGCCCAAGGCCACAGCCGAGGTGGAGATGATGCGGCCCGTCTCGTGGCCGCTATACCCCACCTTGCAGCCGTACCGCTCCTTCAGCGCCGGGATCATGCGCAGATTGGCGTCCTCCTTCGGCATGGGATAGGTGCTGTTGCAGTGCATCAGCTCAAAGGGGCAGTTCGCCCCGCGGAAGATCTCCACCGCGTGATCTATCTCGTCATAGGTGCTCATGCCGGTGGAGATAAATGTATACCGTCCCTCCGAGGCCACCTCGTTCAGGATATCGTCCCGGGTCAGCATAGCGGAGGCGATCTTGTTGTATTTCAGGTCATACTGAGCCAGGAATTTCTGGGAGTCGATATCCCACGCGGAGGCGAACCACTCGATCCCCAATTCCCGGCAGTAGCGGTCGATCTCGTCGTACTCCTTCTTTCCGAACTCCAGTCCCTCCTTCTGGGCCCGCTGGGTCGTGCCCCAAGGGCTCTCCCGGTAGCTGGCCAGATACTCCGGCGTATAGACCTTGTCCACGGTCCGCTTCTGAAACTTCACCGCGTCGCATCCGCTCAGGGAAGCCCACTCGATCAGCTTCTTGGCGATGTTTAGGTCGCCGTTGTGGTTGATGCCGATCTCCGCAATGACAAAAACATGTTCTCTGCTCATTTTTTCTCCTTATCTACCGCTGCGACAGCCGCCTTTTCCACGGCTTCGCAGATGATGTGTCCGATCAGAATGTGCATCTCCTGGATGCGGGGTGTGTCCCGGGACGGCACGTTTATCAGGCAGTCCGTATAGGGCCGTATCGCCGCCTCGTCCTTGAGCTCACCGGTCATCAGGATCGTCTTCACGCCCATTTCCTTCGCCTTCTGAAAGGCCCGCAGGATATTGGCGCTTGTCCCGCTGGTGGTGATACCGACGAGAACGTCGCCCTCCTTCGCCCTGGCCTCCAGCTGCCGGGCAAAGATCATATTGAAATCGTAATCATTGGCAAGCGCCGTGAGGATGGACGTGTTGACCGTCAGTGCCTCCGCCCGCAGGGCCGGGCGCTCCAGATAGAACCGCCCCACCATCTCTGCCGCCAGATGCTGCGCATCCGCCGCGCTGCCGCCGTTCCCGCACAGATAGAGGCAGCCGCCGCTTCGATAGCAATCGTTTATCGTTCGGATCGCCGCATCGACCCGGCCGCACAGGCCCTCGTCCGCCGCGAGGGCGTCAAGAGCAGCGCGGTGCTCTTCTACGCGCCTGCGGATAAGCTCGCCCGCTCCGGTTTGTCCGGCATCAGCGGGTGCCGGGCAGGTTTTTCTTTTTTCCAGGATCGTATAGCATTCGGCGATGCATCCCTCGCCCCCCCTGCGTTTCAGGACGATATCCGCCACGCGCTTTGCCTCGTCGATGGCGTCGGCGGGGCATATGCCCAGGCCGGTCATCTTCAACACAGGTATGTCGTACTTCCCATCGCCTATGTAGCACAGCTCATCAGGGGAAAGGCCGAACCGTTCTCCGATCTCCCGGACGGCGTCAGTCTTCGTCTTACAGCCAAGGCTTACATAGTCCAGCGGGACCATCCGGGAAAAGGCCTGGCTGAACGGCGTGTTCTCTCCCGAGATGCAGCCCACCTTATAGCCCGCCTCGTGCAACAGGCCAATGGCATCCAAATCTTTCAGCGAGACTGTTTTCGTTTCCCCGTCTTCTCCAATATATCGTTTTCCATCTGTTATCACACCGTCTATATCAAAGACGAGCATACGGATGTTTTTCATTCTTTCTTCGTGTTTCCCTCAAACAAAGAATCGAAATCTACTCTCTCAAATACTTCCAGCTTTCCCACTCTATCCAATCATCCGGATCGATGAACATCACCCACTCACCGATCGCGTTATCGATGCCATCGCTGCGTGCCTCACTGACACCTTCGTTTTGCTTTCGGATAACAAGGATGCGCTCATCCTTCGCCGCGTACTCATCGCAGGCCATCCGCTTCCCGCCCAGGCATGCTTAGTTTTCTCTTGACCAATTCAGATAGCTCTTCGTCTCTAAAGCGTCAAGAATACGCTTTGTATCCCAAATCGACGCCATCTCAAGGTCAGATGTCTTTTTGACCTCATCAAGTGGTATATCTGTGCCGAATATATCCCAGAACCACTTACAGTCGTTTTTCATATCTTCCTCGAAAGACCGCCAGACCTCTGGGGAACGCCAATACTTGACAGAGACATGGGACCCATCTCCCCTGAGCAGCTTGTCAAGCATCCCAAAGCACTTCCGGAAAAACTTAAAGCTGTTTGCTTTAGCGGGCGCCACGCCGCACCCTTCCTCCGCGATTTTGCCGGATTCCGGCAGATTGCGCATGATTGTCCCCCGCAAAAGCGCCCTATGCTGCAGCAGCATTGCGGAGCACCGCAATGCCTGCTTCATTACAAAAGACGAATAGATAGAATACGCCGGCTTAAAGCTATATACGCTCTCAAAGGCACCATTGCAGGAATAGAAGCCTACGGACCATCCACGGAAATTGAAAACCGTCTCAAAATAAGACGTTCCACCGTTCATGATGGTCTCCACCGCCGCTTCTGCTCGCCCGTTTATATCTTCACGCGGGGACAAAAACAGTCTCCGCTCCCACGGATAGCGGAACGTGTCCTCCTTAAATGGCACACCAAACAGCTGATGCAACCCGTTATTGATACGGCTTTTGCTATTGAAATACAAAATCATATCCTCGGCATACTTCATGACCTGAGAGAGCGTAAAGCTCTCCTTCACGTCATAGTGCGTGGCAAAAAGCTGCTGGCCCATGCCCATACCGCCGGTCAATAGTACGTCGAAATCAAGCTCCCTGTCCGGCACAAATTTATAAATGTCCCTCGCCGCCTCCTGCGTGGGGCCGTCAGGATATCTGCGGGTTTGCAGCTCCTTCACCGTTCCGATCTGCTTCGGATCCCACTCCACAAATGTGATAGGGACAGAATACAGGTCCGCCAGTTTTTTCGCGTTGCGGACGCTCCGCGCCAGCAGCACCCCATTAGGCCGCAGTTTACAGATATTAAAGCATCGGACCCTCATCCCGTTTTTCAGCGCGTAGTGTAGCGCGAGCCTGGAATCCAGGCCGCCGGAGAGGCCCAAGCCATATACCACATCGCCATACTTCTCTTTGATGCTCTGCATTGTGGCATCCAGTGCGCGGCCGATATTCTCCGCTGCCTCATTCATATCTGTCACTTCACCGCTGAACCTGCAAAGATGATACCGGGAACTCTTCAACTCATCTGCTATCACGTCATACTCGACCTTCGTTGCCGGAAGCAGGATCGACAGATTTTTTATGACTGTCCCTTCATTCATAAAAGCACTTCCTATGGTCATACGTGCCTTTATGTTTGCCTCATCAACATCTGAAAAAGTCGGCTGGATAGCCCTGATGATATCCCAGAAATCATCAGAAACGAGAAGGCTGTGATCGCCGTGATAATAGTAGACTTTTTCGCTGGCCATAAGGTCAGAGCAAAGAACCACTGTATCCCCCCATGAAATTAGAACCATGGAGCCGTCATACGCCTGCATCGCCACCGGATCATTCTCCCAGCCGCAACCCAACACCTCCGCCTCTTTTCCGCCATAGGCGTATCCGACCAGAAGCTTTTGCTTCTTTTCATCCACACAAACGGGAATAGGCCGGACCGTCTGGGTCGGCGTGTATTTTGCGCCGTCCTTGTTTACCGTTAAAAGAAATGACATATTGTTTTCTCCTTATTCCCCAGGTTTGATCTTTAATTAAGGCACCAGCCGAGACGGTTCAATCGCAACGAGATTCATGGCAACACCCTTCAGAAAAACCAGGAACGCCCCTGCACCGCAACCGATGTCCGCAACGCTTTTGCCTTTGAATATGTCTGTTTTCGTATACTGAAGCTTGTCCAGCGTCTCCTTATCGGGGACCTCCGCTCCGTACTGCAGAGCAATATCCCGATATCTGGCACTGTCTGTACTGACAATGACACGGTCGATGCATTTTGATGCCAGCGCATGCTCAATTCGCGCAGGTATGATCGCAACAACTCGGTCCATCGTTCTATCCGTTCAATTCTCAAACAAAGAATCGAAATCTACTCTTTCAAATACTTCCAGCTTTCCCCCGCGGGTCGCGTTCTTGATAACAATACCGTGCGCGTCACAGTACTTGCGTGCGACCTGATAGGCGTTGCGTGTCGGTTCCAGATTCTGAACTGCCTTTCCATGGGAGTCCCCGTTAAAATAATCCTTTACACCAGGCTGCGTCTTAAAGTGCCCATGTTTATCCATAATATATGAATACTGAAAATCTACTCCCAACAAATAGATTTCTTTGAACCCCATATAGATAGCCAACTGAATCGAAATAAATGTGACCGTATGCCCGTTCGAGAAACCCTTTGAGACATCTTCTACTATGACCGCAGACAAATCGTTGCCGCGGTTGACCACAAACTCAGTAAGTCCGCCATGGATTTGTATCGTATTGTCCCACTGTGACGTATCCACGCCCGCTTCGTGAGGAACGAACTTCCATGTGCAAGGGACTTGCCGGATCGCATCTGATTCAGAACTCATAAACCCTTTGTCCTGTACGACATACACCCACGGTCTCCAATCGGTTTGATCGAAGATCTCATATATCCGATTTGCTGAAAAGGTGTATTCTCCCTGAAGTTTATCAAGATCGGCCGCCTTTAGACTGGGACCATTTCCAATAATGAAGCACCGTTCGCCTGCATATCGGTCCTTGAAACCTTTGATCCTCTGACTATCTTCACTCAGCAGATATTCCTGATAGATGTTATTTAGTTTTCTGTCCATCCAAGGTTTGCAGAGAGTCCGAACTAATTTGTTATTTTTGATTCTCATGACAAGGCGATGTTGAATGCCCATTATCTTCTTCCTTCAATCTATAATATATAAGAACGTTGCCTGAATGCAGGCATATATGCTATTACTTTTAGCCCGCATACTGTTTCACGTCATAATCAGTTCTTCTGTAAATTTTCTTTTATAAATCTCTGTTTTTTTATTCGGAATGAAAGCGGGCGCAAATTGCAGTAGAATTGCTTTGCTGCCCAAACATATAACCAATTGGGGGCAATCTTCGAAAATCGATCAAATAAGGAATACATCAGCTGGTTCAGGCGACTCCTTTCGTCTTTCCACAGGGGTGTTCCTTTCCATGGTGTCTTATCCCGGAACTGCAAATATACTTTTGTATATGGATGATTACACCTTTCAACCCAGGGGCGAAGAGGGATGGAAAAAGATGTCGTGAAATGGACCATTCCCGGGTCCTTCGCCGCTTTTTCTACTTCGGCTCGCGGATAATACCATTGCATTCTTTTAACTTTGAACAAAGTATCATAAGAAAAAGTATACAATAATGTATGAACATTGTATTCGCATGGCAAGCAGAGTATTTTGCCGTCCAATACCGCATTTAAGACACCTTGATCAGGCCATGGAACATACCCTCCCTGATCGGCCAAATACTTCATAAAGGCATCTTCAATGCCCTGCTCCCGCCAAATCTTCAGATTGATGAGCGCAACTCCTGAGTTGAAATATAATCCATCGCCCGGGATCCCTAACATAGAACGATACTTAGGGTCCTCAGGATCCACCATCATGCCTGCGTAGTAGTCTCCCAGGTCCGTTTCCCATATCGGTTCAATTGAACGCAGGAAAATCGTATCACAATCAAAATATAATACCTTGTCTATATTTTTCGGCATCAGCGATGAAACGAACAGCCTTCCGCAGGTTGCGATCCGGTTGCTCTTCGCCGGGATCGCGACATCCATTCCCAGCAATGCCTCCAAGTCTGGCATAGGAACAGGTATTATTCTTCTATGGTATGTTTCCGCGATCTCTTGGATCTTTGCCATGTTTTCTTTTTTGATCCCATTATCGATCAAATAGACAGTCAGATCCTCTACCTCTGTGCTACACTCGAATAAGGACAATACAGACGTCGCAAATATGCCAGAAAACCGATCATCACAGTTATATACCACATTCATACAGCGCTTCCTCCTATTGTCTTCTCTGCCGACGCTTTATTGAGCCGCCGCATCCAGGGCCGCACGGATCACCTGGTCCATGTCGTAGTACTTGTACTCCCCCAGCCGGCCGCCAAAGAGCACATTCTGCTCACGCTCCGCCAGGGCCTTGTATTGCTTGTACAGCGCCCCATTCTTCTCGTCGTTCACCGGATAATAGGGCTCGTCCCCAGGTTTCCACTCCGCGCTGTACTCCCGGCTGATCACCGTCTTTCCCGCATCGCCGCTTCCCTGTTCGAACCACTTGTGCTCGATGATCCGCGTGTACGGCGTGTCCCGGTCCGTGTAGTTCACTATAGCGTTGCCTTGGTAGCTGGGCTTGTCCAGTTCTTCCACCTCGAACCGCACAGAGCGGTATTCCAACGCGCCAAGCCTATAGCCAAAGTAGGCGTCAATGGGTCCGGTGTACACCACCTTCTCCGCAAGGGCGTCCAGCTCCGCCTTGTGCTCCAGGTAGTCCACGCCCAGACGCACCTCTATGCCCTCCAGCATATTGGCCACCATCTGGGTATAGCCGCCCACTGGGATGCCCTGGTACAGGGCGTTGAAGTAGTTGTTGTCGTAGGTGAACCGCACCGGCAGCCGCTTGATGATGAACGCTGGCAGTTCTTTGCACGGCCGGCCCCACTGCTTTTCCGTGTAGCCCTTTATCAGTTTCTCGTAGATATCCGTCCCCACCAGGGAGATGGCCTGCTCCTCCAGGTTCTTCGGCTCGGTGATACCGGCGGCATCCCGCTGGGCGGCTATCTTCGCTTCCGCCTCCTCCGGCGTCAACACGCCCCACATCCGGTTGAAGGTGTACATATTGAAGGGCAGGGAGTAGATCTCCCCCTTGTAGTTGGCGATGGTCCCCAGCTTGAAGTTATAAAACTTCGTGAACCGGCTCACGTACTCCCACACCTCGGTATCGTTTGTGTGGAACACGTGAGGGCCGTATTTGTGCACGTTGATACCGGCCTGCTCATATGTATACACGTTTCCGGCTATATGGTCCCTCCGGTCGATGACCAGACACTTCTTCCCGGCGCTCTTCGCCCGCTCGGCGAACACCGCGCCGTAAAGCCCGGCGCCCACGATAAGATAATCGTACTGTTTCATTTTCTGGAGTTGATCCCCTTTTTATATAATTGCGCATATTCCCGGGCCATGACGACTTGGTTCAGTTCAGTCGCCACGCGTTCATGGGCGGCGTCCGTCATCCGACCGTCGATACCGTTGTCCAGGAGATGCCGGATGACCCGGCAGTACTCCTCAAAGGTCCCGCAGATATAGCCCGTCTTCCCATCCGTGATGGCATCCACATTCCCCGGTATCCGGCTCACGATACACAGCCGTTTGAAGTACATGGCCTCCATGATGGAGAACGCCAGCCCCTCGTACAGCGACGTCAGCATAAACACGGACGAATCCATCATCCGTTTCACGGCCTGTTCTTTCGTCACCCATCCCGTGATCTCAATGTTCGGGCTGGCCAGTTCGCTCTCCAATTCGCCGCCGCCTATCCAGGTGAACTTCACATCCGGGAACGCCGCAGCGATCCGATTGAACATGGCTGGGTCCTTCTGGGGGACTACACGGCCCAAGGTGCATATCCTTATTTCGTCCGGGCGCTTGTCCCAGTCCAAACCAAACCGGTCCAGCTCCGTCAGGTTCACGCCGTTGTTGATAAAGGTAGCCTGTCGGGACACCTTCTTCGCCGAGTCATACTCTCCCTCGCAGGAAGCCACCGTGATGCTGGGCCGGCAGCCCAGCATCTTCTCTAACACGTAGTACATCTTCCGCTTTGCGGCGCTGCACTGATACATGAGGAAGCTGTAGCCCTGGGGCGAATAGAAGATCGGTGTCTTTTTGCCATCCAGCGCCAAGCGGCCGATGGCGCCCGCTTTGGTGGAATGCAGATGCACCACGTCCGGCTGTATTTCATCGAATATACGTCGAACCTCTCGAATCGCCGCCAGATCCTCCCTGGGACTGATCTCCCGGGTCAGGTGCTCAGAGCGGATGAACCTGACGCCGGACTTGAACAGCTTTTCCGGCTCCTTCGGCGATTCAGCCCGCTCGTTGTAGAGGATGTACTGCTCGAATTCGTCGCCCAGCCCATTGGCCAGCGTCTGCAGCGCACCCAGCACGCCGCCGGCAAACGCCTCGATGATATGCAAAACCTTTACCATCTCTACGCCGCCTCCTTTTCAGAGACAGCGCAGAGCGCCGGGATTGTTACAACATATATAACAGGGGAACTTCCCCCGTTTTCAGTTAGGAGTTGTACCCCCCCCCATGGTTTTCATAGCCTTCTTGTACAGCTCGCCATATTTCCGTACCATGACGGTCTGGTTCAATTCTGTCGCCACTCGCTCATGGGCCGCATCCGTCATCCGACTGTCTATCCCATCATCCATAAGGTGTTGGATCACTTCTACGTAGTCCTCCATTCTTTCGCATACATATCCCGTCCTGCGGTTCTCTATCACGTCCACATTCCCAGGTATCCGACTGACGATGCACAGCCGCCTCAGGTACATCGCCTCCAGCAGTGAAAGTGACAGGCCCTCCCACCGTGATGGCAGCAAAAACACCGCCGACTCCGTGACCTTCCGCAGCGCTTCCTCTCTCGGCAGCCACCCTGTCACCTCTATATTGGGGCTGGTAAGGACCTCCCGCAGCTCACCGTCCCCTATCCAGGTGAACTTCACGTCCGGGAATGCCTCTGCAATCTCGTTGAACCGCTCAGGGTCCTTTTGCCGGGATATCCGCGCCAGCGTGCAGACGTTCACCCCGTCGGATCTCGCTGCAATATCGGGTACAAGCGCGTCTACCTCTTGCGCATTGATGCCATTACTGACATAGGTGATGTCCTTCGTTACCCGCTTGCCCTGTTCACACTCGCCCTTGCCGCAGGCGACGGTGGTGCATCTGCGGTATCCGCATACTTTCTCAAAAAGAAAGTACATCCGCCGCTTCATCTCCCCACAGCCGTCCATCAGAAAGCTATAGCCGTGTGGCGTGTAGAATAGAGGCAGCTTCTTCCCGTTTATTGCCCACCGGCCCAGAGCACCTGCCTTGCTGGAATGGAGATGCACTATATCCGGCCGGACCTCTTTCACAACGCGTCGTATCTCGAAAAACGCCGCGATATCTTCTCCCGGCCTCAATTCACGGGACAAGTTCTCAGACCGAATCAGCCTTGTTCCCGGCCGAAAGAGCTTTTCCGGTGCGTCCGGCGTGTTATCCCGACGGGCATACAGTATAATGTGCTCGTCTTGCTCGTCCGAGCCGTTGATAAGCGCCTGCAGAAACGTGACCACGCCCCCGCCGAATGCCTCTACGATATGTAATACCCTCATCCCTGTTAAAACTCTCTCTGCTCGTGCCAGGTCCATGCATGTTTCACGATGGTTTCTATATCTCCATACATGGGCTCCCAGCCCAGGACGCGCTTCGCCTTCTCGCTGCTGCCTACCAGGATCGCCGGGTCTCCCGGCCGCCGCTCAGACAGCACTACCGGGATATCTCTCTCCGTCACCCGCTTCGCCGCCTCTATCAGCTCCAGCACGCTCGTCCCCTTCGTGTTCCCAAGGTTCAGAAACTGGCTCTCCTTCCCCGCCTCCAGGTGCCGCAGCGCCAGCAGGTGTGCCGCCGCCAGGTCGCTCACATGTATGTAGTCCCGGATGCAGCTCCCGTCCCGCGTCGGATAGTCCGTACCGAACACCTTCACGTTGGGCCGCTTTCCCGACGCCGCGTCCAATATCAGCGGGATGATGTGCGTCTCCGGGTCGTGGGCTTCCCCTATCTCTCCCTCCGGGTCCGCTCCCGCCGCGTTGAAGTACCGCAGCACCACGTACTTCAGCCCATAGGCTCTCTCGTAGTCCTTGAATATCCGCTCCACCGCGTACTTGGTGAAGCCATAGGGATTGATGGGGTTCTGAGGCATGTCCTCCGTGATGGGCGTCTTCTCCGGCTCCCCGTAGGTAGCGCAGCTGGACGAGAAGATGATCTTATCGCAGCCAAATTTGCGCATCACCTTCAGCAGGTTCAGCGTACAGCCGATGTTGTTGTAGTAGTACTTCTCCGGCTCCGCCACCGACTCCCCCACATAGGCATAGGCCGCGAAGTGGAACACCGCCTCGATGGGATACCTCTCGAACACCGCCTCGATCTGGCCGATGTTCTTCAAGTCCCCCTCGATGAGCGTTCCCCACTTCACCGCCTCCCGGTGACCGTATATGAGATTGTCGAACACCACCGTCTCATAGCCCTCATGGGCCAGGAGCTTGTTGATGTGGGAACCGATGTATCCGGCTCCGCCTGTCACCAAAATAGCCACGTTTCTTACTCAGTTCCCCTTCTTTACTCTCCGTTCATACCCAGAACAGCGCCAAAGGTCTTGAAGATGATCTTCAAATCTGTGCCTATGCTTCTCTCCCGTATGTATTGCAGGTCCATCTCCACCCACTCGTCAAAACTGCACAGATTTCGGTCCTTCCGCACCTGCCAGTAGCAGGTCAGCCCCGGCGTCACGCTCAGCCTCTGCCGCTGGTAATCGCTGTACTGCGCTACCTCCCGCGGCACCGGCGGCCGGGGTCCCACGATGCTCATGTCTCCCCGAAGCACGTTCCAAAGCTGGGGCAGCTCATCTATGCTCGTCTTACGGATGAACTTTCCCATCCGCGTGATACGCGGGTCGTCCTTGATCTTGAATACCGGCCCATCCATCTCATTCTGGCCCATCAGTTCATCCAGGCGCTCCTCAGCATCCACTACCATGGACCGAAACTTATAAAACCGGAATTCCTTCCCATCCTTGCCCACCCTCGTCTGCGTGAAGATGGGCGCTCCCTTCGGGTCATCCAGCACGATGAGAATAGAAACGACAAGAAACAGGGGCGATAATACAATGAGTCCGGCTGCCGACGCGGCGATATCGAACGCACGCTTTATAAACAGATACGACCATCCGTGCCGGTTCCACGAACTGTATACACTTCTTCCTAGTAAGTCCCCCCCCTGTGGACTACTACAGATATCGTTTTAAAGAGGATCTTTATATCCAGCTTTAGACACTGGTTTTCCACATAGTACAGCTCCAACTTCTGCCGCTCCCCGGTCTCATAGGTGCTGTCGTTCCGCCCATGGGTCTGCCAGTAGCCTGTGATGCCCGGCTTCACAGACAGAAGTGTCCGCTGTTCTTCCGCTCTGTAATACTTTCCCAGTTCCTCCCGCAGCACCGGCCGCGGGCCCACAAGAGACATATCACCTTTTAAAATGTTTAATAGCTGCGGCAACTCATCCAGGCTCGTCCGACGCAGCACCGCCCCAAAGCAATGCTCTCCGTCTCCAGGCTTCTTGTAGCCGATGAGCCGCGGGTCGTCACGCAGTTTGAACTCCCGTTTGTATTCCTCCAACTGCTCCGACGTCAGCGTATCTTCCAGAGCGTCCGCCCCTCGCCGCATGGTCCGGAACTTAAAGACAGATATCTCTTTCCCATTCAGACCAATGCGCTTATGGGCATAAAAAGGGATGCCTGGGTCTCTGACCATGATCATCAACGCGATGACCGCCATGGGAACGAGGCATATCGCCGTCATTAACGCCGAGGCCACGATATCGAACACACGCTTTATGAACTTGTATGCGCGGCTGGTGTTGCCGGTGACCTCCGCGACCTTTGTCGGAGCGTCCGCCACCGCCGTCGTTCTGTTCTCAGCGTCCAAGCTCGCTCTCCCCCAACTCAGGCCCTTTCCATGAGCCCTCTGTAGTACTCTATCGTCTTCGCCAGGCCCTCCCGCAGAGGCACCTTCGGCTCCCAGCCCAGCAGTGCCTTCGCCTTCGTGATATCCGGCCGCCGCTGCTTCGGGTCGTCTTTCGGAAGCTCCTTGTGCACCAGCTTCGACCCGCTTTTCGTCTGCTGCAGCACTTCCTCCGCCAGCTCCAACATCGTGAACTCACCAGGGTTTCCCAGATTCACCGGGCCCGTGATATCCTCTGCCGAGTTCATCATCCGGTAGATGCCCTCGATCAGGTCGTCCACGTAGCAGAAGCTCCGCGTCTGCTTCCCGTCGCCGTACACCGTCAGGTCCTCGCCCCGCAGCGCCTGGTTCACGAAGTTGCTGATCACACGCCCGTCCTTGGGGTCCATCTTCGGGCCGTATGTATTGAAGATGCGGATCACCTTGATCTTCACGCCGTACTCCCGGTGGTAGTCGAAGCACAGCGTCTCCGCCGCACGCTTCCCCTCGTCGTAGCAGCTGCGTATCCCGTCCGGATTCACATTGCCCCAGTACGTCTCCGGCTGGGGGTGCACCTGCGCGTCCCCGTATACCTCCGACGTGGAGAACTGCAAAACCGTGGCGTCGTTCTTTCGCGCTAACTCCAGCATGTTCAGCATCCCGAACACGCTGGTCTTCAGCGTGTGCACCGGGTCCGCCTGGTACGCCGGGGGACTTGCCGGGCACGCCGCGTTATAGATCTGGTCCACTTCCAGCTCTATCGGCTCCACGATGTCGTGCCGGATGAACTGGAAGTTGGGCTTATCCATCAACTCCCGGATGTTCTCCGTCCGTCCGGTCTGCAGGTTATCCAGGCAGTACACATAGTTCGCCGGGTCCTTCAAAAGCCTCTCGCACAGGTTGGAACCTAAGAAGCCTGCGCCGCCGGTCACCAATATCCGCATCCTTCTCTACCCTCAATCCCGATGGTACTGGTCCCGCGTGTACAGCTTGTCCGCCGCCGGCGCCAAAACATCGTCATACCGGTTCGCGATGATCACGTCGCTCTCCGCCATGAACGCCGACAAGTCGTTGTTCACGCTGTATCCGTTGAACTCGCTCTGGTCCTTCAGCGTGGGCTCATAGACCACGATCTTCACGCCCTGGTCCGCCAGGTACTTCATCACGCCCTGGATGGCGCTCTCACGGAAGTTGTCCGAGTTGGACTTCATCGTCAGCCGGTACACGCCCACCACGGGCGCGTTCTTGCCACTCAGACGCTTCATCACCTGGGAGGCGATGTGCTCCTTGCGCACATCATTGGTCTCCACCACCGCACGGATCAGCCGCTGGGGCACGTCCGCGCAGTTGGCTAGAAGCTGCTTTGTGTCCTTCGGGAAGCAGTACCCGCCGTAGCCGAAACTCGGGTTGTTGTATCCGTCCCCGATGCGGTAGTCCAGGCACACCCCGTCGATGATCTCACGGGCGTTCAGACCGTTCAGCTCCGCGTAGGTGTCCAGCTCGTTGAAGAAGCTCACGCGCATGGCCAGATAGGTATTGGCGAACAGCTTCACCGCCTCCGCCTCTGTGAAGCCCATCACCAGCACGGGCACATCCTCCCGTAGGGCGGCTTCCTTCAGAAGCTGACCAAACGCCTCCGCCGCCTTTACCAGCCGATCGTCCTCCATATCCGTCCCCACGATGATCCGCCGGGGGTAGAGATTGTCGTACAGCGCCCGGCTCTCCCGCAGAAATTCCGGGCTGAATAGGATATTCTTACATCCCGTCTTCTCCCGCAGGCTCTTGGTATATCCCACGGGGATGGTGCTCTTGATGACGATGATGGCGTCCGGGGCGTATTCCATCACCTGGGCCACCACATCCTCCACCGCGGAGGTATCGAAATAGTGCTTGTGAGGGTCATAGTTGGTGGGCGTCGCCACGATCACCAGGTCCGCGCCCGTATAGGCTTCCTTCCCGTCTGTGGTCACTGTGAGGTGCAGGTCCTTCGTCGCCAGGAATTCCTCGATCTCCGGGTCACGGATGGGGGACCGCTTTTCCTTGTTCAGCATGTCTGCTTTCGCCTGATGCTGACACGTGGCCACCACCTCGTGCTCCCGCGACAGCAGCACCGCCATGCTCAGTCCTACATACCCGATCCCCGCTACCGCGATCTTGCCGATAGTTTCATTTTTCATCCGTCTTCTGTTCCTATTCTTTCTTTTTATGTCTCCGGTCCATCCGGAAGCGCCTCCGCGCAGCAGGGATAAAAAAGCTTGCCCTCCCGAGGAAAGGTCGCCGGAAAAGGGGACGCCCTTTCTCCGCCAGCCTCATCCATACCGCGCGGTAGTCATTATATTTTGCGGGTATGATTCAATACCCATGCGGAACCCTTTGTCACTTGATCTGCATAGCACAATCATTCCATGGTACGATAACTATCAAAATACTAAAAAATTATACTCTGCGATGCCTTTATTGTCAACAAAATACGGCCTTCCAAATGCTTACAATCCCTATATTTTCTGTACTTTTAACCAAATTGTAACTATATATGGTTATTCTGGCGGTTCCCTCTTGGCGCCCGCATTTTTGGGCACAGACAACCGCCCTGCATCAGACGATGCAGGGCGGTTTTAGTATATCGCGCGTCACTTGGTGAAGGTCAGGTCCAGGTCCACGTCCAGCGGGCTCAGGCCGTCTTGCAGGGTATTCCCGTCGATCCATGCCTCCTCATAGGGCACGGGCCGGCCGCTTTCATCCTGATAGCCGCTGCCATGGCCCACGGCGGTGACGCTCTCCACTTCGGCCGGGTCGATGAGCCGGTTGAACGTATCATTCATGAGAAAGTCCTCGCCGTAGCAGCCCACAATGGAATTGTCCATATAGGGCTCGCTCTGTTTCAGAACGAACTGGGTGCCGTCGGTCATGTGAATGACCACGTCGTTGAAATAGTAGTTCTGCCTGTAGGGATTCCCCTCCGGGGGCACGATCTGCAGCCCCACCGGGGAGATGCTGGCGCTCCAGCCCTCCGGGCCGGAGAGGGGCGTGACGGGCACCGCTGTGGACAGGGGGAATATCACGCCGCCCTCGGCCAGCACGTCGGCGGCCAGCGTGGCGTCCGGGTCGTGCTCCTTGACGACGCAGAAGGTCAGCTTCAGATTCTTGGCCTCCTCCATGCCCCCCATGGCCGCGAAGTACATGGCCACCGTCTTTCGGGTGTCGGTGCCCCCTGCCGCCACGAAGCTGCGCTCGTCCAGAAAGTGTATTCTCTCGCCGTTCTCATCCGCGAAGTACAGCGTGGCGCTCCGCAGGGAGCCGACCATATTCGGGTCCTGGTTCAGCATGCCGCCATCCTCGGTAAATTCCATGCCGGGGAAGCCGTTGGGGTCCTCCATGGTGTAGGTGAGCACGCCCATGCCGTTGGCGTCCATGACGATGTTCTCCACGGTGAAGGTCACGCCCTGGACCGTCACGGACTGGCCCACGCTGGCCGTCTCGCCGCCCACCAGCTCTTCCGCCGCCTCCGGGTCCACCGGCGCCCGCTCCTGGCCGGGCACCACATATTCTATCACCACGTTGCCCTCCTTGTCGGTGAGCTCCACGTGTTCCGGGTCCTTGCTTCGGATGGCCTCGTCGCCAAACACGGTGTCGAAAAATCCCGTGTACTCCCCCACGGCGTAGACCGTGACGGACAGGGCCGCTACCAATATGGCCGCCACCAGCGCGCCCCGCAGGGCGCTGCGGCCCGCCTTCTTCCCATACTTTGCCGTTTTTTCTCTGTCGATCATAACCAATACCTCCTCCAGGGTATCCGGGGAGGCGTGCAGGGGCTCCAGGGCCCTGCGGATGGTCTGCCTTTCATTCATCGCTTTTCGCCTCCGTCAGCATGTTTTTCAGCCTCTCCCTGGCCCGGGCCAGCCGGGTGCCCACCGTGGGATCTGGTATGCCCAGCAAATGCCCGATCTCGGCAATGGAATAGCCCTCGTAGTAGTATAGGACGATGACGGCCCGGTACTTCCTGTCCAGGGCCATGATGGCCTCGTACAGGTCCCGGTCCCGGTCGGTCTCGAACGCCAGCGTGTTCTCGTAGTCCTCCAGGGGCTCGCTCCGCTTTCGCCATGGCGAGCGCAATATCTTTTTGCACTCGTTCACCGTCACCCGGATGAGCCACGCCCTCACGTGCTCGCCGCTCTCAAACGTCTTGTCGGTGCGCCACAGGGCCAGCAGCACGTTTTGGGTCACGTCGTCCGCCTCCTCCCGGCTGCGCAGGTAGCTGTAGGCCAGTCGGAAGATCATATCCATATGCTTTTGTGCCAGGGATGTGAACTGCTCTCTTGTGAACATGTTCCGTTTCCTCTCGAAAAGCTTTTCACTGATAATATCCGCGAAGGCGCCCGGATTTTTCACCGGACGGCGTGATTTTGCAAAAATCGCCCCGCCTTGACAGACCTCTTGGCGGATGCTACCATATTTCTGACGTATTTTGACAGAGGGAGGGGCACATGATGCGCGGTCTGGCGAAATTGGTCCTGGCGCTTGCGGCGTTGGCGTGCGTGCTGCTGGCGGCCACGTTCGTCTTTCCGCCGGACCGGGCCGCCGCCCCTGTGGCGGAAAAGGCGGCGCCTGTCACCTCTCTCCCCGCGCCCACCGCCGTCCCCACGTCGGAGCCTACGCCAACGCCCTCCCCCTCTCCCACTCCGGCGCCCTCCCCCACGCCCACCCTGGCAGAGCGGACGCTGACAGGGTTATCGCTGGAGGAAAAGGTGGGGCAGCTGTTCGTCCTCCGGCCGGAGGACCTGTGGACCGCCCAGTACGAGGGCCCCATCACCGACTGGTCCGGCTACAGCCAGACGGAGCTCACCGACGCCATGTGCCGGGGGCTGGAGGCCTATCCCGTGGGCGGTATCGCCCTGTTCGGGCCGAACCTCTCCTCGTCCCAGCAGCTCACGGCCCTCATCGACGGGCTGCAGGCCGCGTCCAAAACGCCCCTTTTCATCTCCGTGGACGAAGAGGGCGGCACGGTGGCGCGGCTGGCCGGGTCCGGCCTTTTCGACGTGCCCTGGGTGGGCTCTATGGAGAACGTAGGCGCGGCCGGCGACCCGGAGAAGGCTCGGGAGGCCGGCCGCACCATCGGTACATATCTGGCCCGATACGGCTTCAACCTGGACTTCGCCCCGGTGGCA
This sequence comes from uncultured Oscillospiraceae bacterium, assembly GCA_947631865.1. Classification (GTDB taxonomy): domain Bacteria; phylum Bacillota; class Clostridia; order Oscillospirales; family Oscillospiraceae; genus CAJOIG01. Next base: position 27,090 of record CANRNF010000009.1, read on the forward strand.
GACGTGAACACCAACCCCAACAACGTAGTCATTGGCAGCCGTGCCTTTGGCAGCGACCCGGCCCTGGTGGCCAAAATGGTCCCCGCCTTTCTGCAGGGGCTCCACGAGGCGGGCGTCATGGGCTGCGTCAAGCACTTCCCCGGTCACGGAGATACCTCCGGCGATACCCACGAGGGCTATGTGTCCGTGTCCAGGACCTGGGACGAGCTTTTGCAGTGCGAGCTCATTCCCTTTAAGGCGGCCCTGGACGAGACGGACCTGGTCATGGCCGCCCATATCACCGTCCCCAGCGTCACGGACGACGGCCTGCCCGCCTCCCTGTCCCAGGAGATGCTCACCGGAAAGCTCCGGGGCGAGCTGGGCTATGAGGGCGTGGTGATCACGGATTCTCTCGGCATGGGCGCGGTGGCGGACAACTATGCCGCCGGGGAGGCGGCCAAGCTGGCCTTCAAGGCCGGGGCGGATATCCTGCTCCTGCCGGAAAACCCGGTGGAGGCGTTCAATGCTGTGCTGGAGGCGGTGCGGACCGGGGAGATACCCCAGGAGCGGCTGGACGAGAGCGTACTGCGCATCCTGACATTAAAAGGGGCATACGGCCTTTTGGGATAAAAAGTCCGCGGCATCTCGCCGCGGACTTTTTCCTATCTCAGAACACCATCATGGCCGCGCCGGACACGGCCATCATGACATATATGGCCTTGCGGATGAAATCCACGTCCACCCGTTTGAACACATAAAGGCCCAGGACATTGCCCAGCACCAGACCCCCCAGGGCTACCAGAAAGGCCCGGAACACGCCTCCGTCGATGGCGCCGTTTAAAAACCGCACGGCGATCACGTAGAAGTTGGAGACGCTGAAATAGGCCTGGATGGTGGCCAGATACTCCTCCTTCGTCTCCGTGGTGGCGGAGAAGTAGAGGCTGGCGGGCGGGCCGCCGGTGGCGAACAGGCCGCTCATGACCCCGCCGATAGCCCCGGCGAGAAGGCCGTTTTTCGTGTTGGCCTTCAGGCGGATGTGCTTGGCAGCGAAGATGAAGTACCCGCTCAAAACAAGTAAAAACGCCCCCAGCACCCGCTTCAAAAGCGCGTTGTCCATCCCCACGGCCACCCGCACGGCGATAAAGCTGGCCACCAGGTACGCCGCCATGGGCACCGCCAGAAGACGCCAGCGGATGTGCTTCCGGTAGCGGACGGCCAGGATGGTGGACTGGACGAAGGTGACCATGTTGATGGTGGACGCGGCGTGGACCGCCGAACCCAGAGCGTAGGGCATGAAGATCATCCCCAGCACCCCGAAGCCGAAGCCGCACACCGTATTGAGTACACACCCGGCGGTGCTGGCCAGCAGAACGATCAGATATGTCATAGAAGGGCCCCTCCCCTTTTTGCCTTTCACGGTATATCACACAAGGCCCCGGAATGCAAGAGGTCCCGGGCTTTATTGATTTTCCCGTGCAAAAGAATATAATGGTGGGGGAAACGGCGAAAGGAGGCGGACACGATGCGGGACATGGTAAAGGGCGGCGTGGCGAAAAACATCCTCTCCTTCACCGTGCCGCTGGTGCTTGGCAACCTCTTTCAGCTCACCTACAACGCTGTGGACAGCATGATCGTGGGCCGCTTCGCCGGGGACGGAGCCCTGGCCGCCGTGGGTACGGCGGACCCGGTGATGAATTTGCTCATATTGGGCATCACGGGCCTTTGCATCGGCGCCGGCGTCCTGATGAGCAACGCCTTCGGCGCAAAGGACTTTGGGCAGCTAAAAAAGGAGCTGGCCGCTATGCTGGCCCTGGGGATGGGCCTTTCCGGGGCCATTTTAGTGCTGGGTCTCTGCCTCGCCCGGCCCGTCTTCGGCCTGATGCAGGTGCCGGGCGAGGTGCTGCCCGACGCCCTCAGATATATGCGCGTCATCTTTCTGGGCATGCCCTTCACCGGCCTTTACAACATCTACGCCGCGGCCCTGCGGAGCATCGGGGACGCCCGGACGCCCACGGTGTTCCTCGCGGCGTCCTGTGTGATGAACGGCCTTTTGGACGTGCTGTTCGTGGCGGGGTTCCACTGGGGCGTGACCGGGGCGGCCCTGGCCACGGATCTGGCAGCCTTGGCCTCCGCCGGGGCATGTGTGGTCTATACGTACAAAAAGGTGACGCTTCTCCGCCTGGACCGGGACGAGCTGCGGCCGGAGCGGGCCCTGGTGGCCCGGACGGTCCGCTATGGCGCGGCCACGGCCCTGCAGCAGTGCAGCCAGCCCCTGGGCAAGCTCTTCATCCAGGGCATGGTGAACACCCTGGGGGTCAGCACCATGGCGGCCTTCAATGCCGTGGGCAAGATAGAGGATTTCGCCCTGGTGCCGGAGCGGAGCGTGGCCAACGCCATGACCACTTTCACCGCCCAGAACGACGGGGCCGGCCGGAAGGACCGGGTCCGGCAGGGGCTCATAAAGGGCCTCACGCTGGAGCTTGGCTACTTCGTGTTCATCTGCATCGTCATTTTGTGGCTCCACCGGCCCATGCTGGGGCTGTTCTCCACCGAGGCGGCCACACTGGAGGAGGGCTCCCGGTACTTCCGGGTCATGGCCTTCTTCTATTGGCTCCCGGCGCTCACCAACGGCGTGCAGGGCTTTTTCCGGGGCATGAAGCACATGAAGATCACCCTGGCCCTCACGCTGACCCAGATATCCGTCCGGGTGCTGGTGACCTGGCTGCTGCTGGGGCATCTGGGTATCACGGGCATCGCCTACGCCTGCGCCGCCGGCTGGACCGCCATGCTCATCGTGGCAGGGGTCTACTTCCGCCGGGCGGTGTATCCCCAGATACGGTAAAAGCCCCCGGCGGAGCCGGAGGCTGGAATAGACGTATTGATCGTCATTGCCACGCGTGGGTGCGGATATTCATGAGCATGGCGTTGAGGCCGGTGGTGTTCATGTGGATGCCCATGGCGGTGTCGTCGGTGTAGTCCAGCCGGAGCTGGCCGTTCTCATCCATGAGCACGTCGTGGGCGTTGAGGTACCGAAGCCCTTTTTCCTCCGCCATGGCGTATATCCACTTGTTGGCAGTATTGATCTTCTCGTTGCTGATACCCTTGGGGACCCGGCTGTCTATCACCGGGAAGATGGACTGGCAGATAATCTTCGTGTCAGGGCTGGCGGCCATGATGGCGTCCAGCATATCCAGGTAGTAGTCCCTGAACTCCTGCTCATCCAGGAAGGCGATGCCATTGAGTCCCAGGGTGATGACCAGGTACTCCGGCTGCCGCCGGGCGGCACAGTCGGGGATAAAGAGGCTCACCGGCGTGGTGGGGCTGGCCGGGTCATAGTAGTTGATGGGGTCGATCTCCCAGTTGAACAGGCTCATGGTGCCGATGGAGTCCGTCCACACCTGGGTGAAGGGGAGCACATCGTACCCCGCCAGCCAATAGGTGGTGCTGTCCCCCAAAAACACCATCTTGTCGATGTACTCCTGGCCCGCGTCCTCCGTCTCGCCCAGCTCCACCGGCACAGGCGTGGGCTCCGGCGTGGCTGTAGGTGCAGCCGTCGGTGACGGCGTCGGCTTTGGCGTGGGAGACGGCGCGGCCGTGGGGGCCGCGGTGGGCGGCAGCGTGAACGCCGGCGAGGCGGTGCTGCGGGGCGAGGGCGTGGAGGTCGTCCGGGCGGAGGCAAAGCCCGTGCTCACCCACAGGAGCGCCCCCATGGAAACAGCAACGGCCGTGGCCAGTACAGCCACGACGATGACAGGCAAGTTTTTCGATCCGCGACGGCGCATATATGCCTCCCTGCAAATTGAAACTGGTGATATCATGTCCGGGGCAGTCGGTTTTCAGTCCGGGGACCGTCTTGCAAAACCGGCCGCGCCTTGGTATCATAAGGGTATCCGAAATCGTGACATATCTGTCTTCGGAGGTGGATGGGAAATGAGACGAAAAAGCGAGCTGGCCGAGGGCGAAAAGCTCATATTGATGGCCAAGTCCCGGTGGACCAGCTTCATCCTGCCAACGTTGGTGCTGGCGGGCTATCTCGCCCTGTGGCACGCCATCCAGGTCCACGGGGAGGACACCCTGGTGGTCCGGCTGCTCCTGGTGGCCTTCGGCCTCTGGGGCGTGCGGTTCTTCGCCCCCCGGCTGGCCACCTACCTGATGCTCACCGACAAGCGCATCTACGGCGAGGCGGGCATCCTGGTGACCAAGACGCTGGACGTGCCTCTGGACCGGGTGGGCGGCGTGTATGTGGAGCAGACCCCCCTGGGGCGGCTCACAGGCCGGGGAACGGTCACCATCACCACCGCGGGCAGCCAGTTTGAATTCCCCTACATCCCCTCCGCGGTGAAGTTCCGGGACGCGCTGACCCGGCAGCTGGAGCTGGCCCAGACGGAGGCGGACCGGCGGCATACCCAGGCCCTGGCCCACGCCATCGTGAGGGCCTACCGGACCGCGGAGCGGCCCCGGCGCTGAACGGGAACATCGATAATGTGATGGGAACGGCCCGCGGGCCGTTCCCGTTTCTTTTTTACTTGTCGCTGGCGATGAACTTGTAGACCAGGGCGGCCAGAGCGGCGCCCACGAAGGGTCCCACGATGAACACCCACAGGCAGCCCATGGGCGCGCTGTTGCCGGTGATGGCGGCCACCACGGCGGGGCCGAAGCTCCGGGCGGGGTTCACGGAGGTGCCGGTGAGGCCGATGCCCAGGATGTGGACCAGGGTCAGGGTCAGGCCGATGACCAGGCCGCCGAAGGAGCCGTGGCCGGCCTTGCTGTCGGTGACGCCCAGGATGGTGAGCACGAAAATGAAGGTCAGGACCACCTCCACCAGCACGCCCGCCGCGGCGCTGCCGCCCACGCCGCCCAGACCGTTGGTGCCAAAGCCGCCGGTCATGTCGGTGACGCCGCCCAGGCCGAAGATGGCGGCCAGGATGCCCGCGCCGGCCAGGGCGCCCAGGCACTGGCTGATCACGTAGCAGATGAAGTCCTTGGCGCTCATGCCGCCGCTCATCAGCACGCCCAGGCTCACCGCCGGGTTGATGTGGCAGCCGGAGACATTGCCCACGCAGTAGGCCATGCCCACGATGACCAGGCCGAAGGCCAGGGCGGTCAGGATGTACCCGCCGCCGGCGGCCGCATCGCAGCCCACCAGCATGGCGGTGCCGCAGCCCATGACCACCAGCACGCAGGTGCCGATGAACTCGGCCACGTACTTTTTGATGCTGTTCATTTTTTAGTTCTCCTTCTCTTTTTTCAAGAAAGGGCCCCGCCTTGACGCGGGGCTCTTTTCCTGTTTACGGATTGCCGTTATTGCCGCTGTTCATAGCGGCGGCGCCGCCCATCGCGGCCGTGGAGGACTCGTTCTCCCGGCGGATCTCCCGTTCCCGGATGATGCGCTCCAGGGCCACGTAGATGGCCACGATCCGGTCCAGCTGGCTCTCGTCCAGCACGTCGATATAGTACACGTCGTGCAGGGACACCCACTTCTGGTGGGTCCGGGCCAGAACGGCCCCCAGCTGGTTGACGAACTCATAGTTGTGCTGGAGCACGTCGCCCCGCAGCTGCCAGCCCAGGCCCTCCAGGTCGATGACGTCCCTCATCACGTGGAACCACTCGGTGCGGACCTCCACCTGCTCGCCGTCGACGAACTCTATGATGTGTGTCTCGTGCAGGGAGATGGGCTTATGGGAGATGGTGGCGATGGGCTCGCCCGCGGCGTTGCGGACATAGGTGGTGTCGTGGATGGAGATGGCTTTGCTCTCCACCGTGTACATGATCTCGTCGGCCTCGTTCATGATCTCCATCTTCTTGTGGATGGAGAGCATCTTGCTCTTGGCGTGCAGAAGCATAGCGGTCCCTCCTTGTAATTACTTTCGGCGGTCCGCTTACGTGTCCGCCAGGCCCTTGAAGGCGCCGATGAGATACAGCACGGGCAGGATCAGGGTGATGGCCACGGTGATGACGATGCTGAGGGCGCTGTCAAAGAGGGAGATGTTCAGGAGCGCGCCCAGCACGGAGCCGATGAGGATGATGAAGCCCAGCACCTTGCAGGCGGTGATCTTGCCCTTCAGGCCCAGGATGCCGGCCACCAGGTCGAACACAGCCTCGCCGACGAGTATGACCGTCATGACGCCGCCCACGGCCACGCCGAAGCCCAGATTCTCCGTGATGGAGGCCAGGATGGCGCCGCCCAGGATGGCGACCAGCAGGGCGAGCACGATGCCGACGATGCCCAGGATGACGAAGAGGATACTGATGACTTTCAGTAGTGTATTGGGTGCTTTCATTTGTTGTTCCTTTCTTTTCAAAAAAGTTTTTTCGAGTTATCCTGTACGCCCCGGCCGGGGCGGCGCTGGAAGAGCCGTTCACCTCCCTTTCATGCGCTATGTATCTATGCAGTCAGTTTGGAAATGTTGTCTCTATGTTTTTGCTCAGCTCTTCCTGCTCCTTGGCGAATTTCTCCGCCTGCCGCTTCTGCCACTCGGTGGCCTCCAAAAACTCCACCGGCTGGTTGACGACCACCTGCGGGAAGGGCACGTTGATCTTGTGCTTGTCGAATATGAGCTTCATCTCCCGGTTCAGGTCCCTGACCATCTGGATGCGGTCGCCCTCGGCGCACTGGGCCACGATCTTGATGATCACGCCGGAGTCGCCCAGCTCGGCCACGCCCTTGTAGAAGGGGCCGTCGGTGATCTTGGGCAGGTGCTTGCGCACGTTGGGCAGCTCCTCCTTCAGGATGGCCTCCACCCGCTCCAGGCTCTCGCCGTACTCGATGCCGATGTCGCAGGCGGCGAAGGACTCCTTCCGGGTCATGTTGATGACGTTGGAGATGGCGCTGTTGTTGATGATCTTGATGTTCTTGCCGGGCTCCTCGATCTTGGTGGTGCGCACGCCGATCTCCACCACCGTGCCGCGCCAGTCGCCGATGGTGACGATGTCGCCCACCCGGAACTCGCCCTCGAAGATGATGAACAGGCCCGCCACGATGTCCTTCACCAGGTCCTGGGCGCCCAGGCCGATGACCAGGCTCAAAATACCGGCGGAGGCCAGCAGCGTGGCGGTGTCCACGCCGAACATGGCGAAGCCGAAATACAGCGCCACGATGACCGACACGTATTTCACCAGGTTGTTCACCAGGCGTATCACAGTCTCGCCCCGGGCGCTCATGCTCCGGCTGAGGAACTTCAGCACGGACCGGAGCACCATGCTCACCACGCTGATCACGCATATGATCATGATGCTGGCGGTGACGGCGAACACGTTCACGCCCCGGGTCCAAGTGCCGTCCAGGACGTAGCGGAACACACTGGTGCGGGTGAAGGCGGCCTCCTTGTTGGCCACGGCCACCACGATGAACAGGGCCAGCATCCCCAGCATGACCTTCAAGACCAGGGTGGTCTTCTGCTCGGGGGTCATCTCGCCCCAGCCCAGGGCCTGGTTGCTCCACCGGCTGAAGGCGCTCTCGGTCTTCTTCACCGAACCGTCGGGCATGACCACGTCCACCATCCGGCTGCGCTTGCCGGAGCCGGACCCGTTCGGAGCGGCCTCCGCCGGGGCCTTCCCGGCGGCGCCCTCCTTTTCCCGCCGCTCAAAGCTGAGCAGCACGCACATGAGGGCCAGCCCCAGCAGGCTCACGCCCGTGGTAGACAGGCTGATGAGGACCCGGTCCCCATAAAGCTCGGCGGAGGGGATGACCGCATAGACGAACCCCTCGTCGGTCTCGATGGCGGAGCCGTAGTACTTATCCATGCCCAGGGTCACGTAGCCGCTGTCCCCGTCGCGGTACATGTCGCTCTTCATGCCGTAGTCCTCGGAGCTGCGGCCGATATACCGCTCGTCGGGGTAGTAGATGAAGTTCTTGGTGTCCCGGTCCACGGCGAAGGCGAAGCCGTTCACGCCCACCCGGATGTTCTGGAGCACCGCGCCCAGGCTGAGCTGCTGCACCGCGTCGGCCAGCAGCTCCGGCTGGACGGAGATCTGCACGAAGCCGTTGGCGTCGCCGTTCTCGTCCCGGATGGTCACGCCCACGTACTGGCGGTACACGCCCACATCGTCCATCTGGGCCGCCTGGACCAGATAGGGCACGCCCTGCAGCAGCTGCCGGAACTCATAGGACTGATCCCCGGGCTCCTGGCTGAGGATGAAGTTGGTGTAGGGGGAGTCGGTGGCGGCGATCTCGCCGTTTTTATCGAATATGAAGACATACTCCACGCCCAGGGCGTCGCTGAGCTCGCTCAGCATCTTCTTGTCCTGGAAGATATCGGGCCGCTTGCCCAGGATGTAGGAGGCGGTCTCGCCCTTGCTGATATAGCTGGTGTTGTACTGCTCCGTGAGCAGGTCCACGTTCTTCCGGTACCGGCCCATGGTCATCTCCACCTCCTCCAGCCGCTGGGTGTTGGCGATGGAGGCCCGGCTCATGGAGTAGAGGGTCTGCATGTAGAAGGAGGCCACCAGGATGAAGATGAGCCCCACCGCCGAGGCGGTGACCAGCTTCCGTCCCACCCGCCGGTGGTAACGGAAGGGACCCATGTTCTTGTAATCCGCCTCGGAGGTCCGGGTCTTCTGCTCCTCCCGGAGCATGGCGATGGCGTAGAACACCACCACGGTGATGGCCGCGAAGAACACGAACAGCACGATGATGACCGTGATGGGGTTGGCGGAGTTTATCTCGTTCCTGCTCACGGCGCAGATGATATACACGTCCCCGTCCCGGACCACGCCGCAGTAGAACTCATAGCCGTATATGGTCATCCAGCAGCACTTGCCGTCCTCCAGGTCCTCCACCTGGATGCCCGCGTCCAGGGCGTCCTGGCCGATGAGGTCCTCGTAGGGGTGATAGAGGAAGGTATAGTCCTTGGCGGATATGACGAAGGAGTGGCCGTCCAGGCCCACGCTCACGTTCTCCAGCACGCTCTTCCAGGAGGAGGTCTCCTCCGTGAGCCGGTCCAGCTCCGCCGGGTCCTGGGCCACCACGGCCATGCGGCCCCAGTCGATCATGGCGCCGTAATAGCGCAGGCGGCTGCCGCCGGTATCCACCTCGAAGGCCTGGGAGGGCTGGGAGGCGGAGGTGTTGTCCCGGGCGAACACGGTCCGCAGCTGGTTATACCGGGCCCGGGTGAAGTCCACCTTGGAGGGCCGGGCGCTGTAGAGCTGGTTGCCCCGGCTGTCCAAGATGAAGACGTTGTTCACGTCCAGCAGGGTGCGGTAGCTCTCCATCACGTCCTCGTCCAGCTCCGGATCCACCTGCTCCCGCACCATGTAGGCCAGGCTCTTGGCCTTGGACTGGTAGATGCCGTCCACGGTCTCCTTGAGCCGTTTGGTGGAGGCGCTGGTGGTCTGGACCAGCTCCCGGATCTGCTCGATCTTCTGGGCCGTGTCCCGGCTCTGCTGCTCCAGGGACAGGTGGTTCTGCATGGAGGTCAGATAGAATCCCAGGCCTACCAGGCACAGGATCTCGATGATGACCACGACGATGGCTTTTCTCTTCAGCTTATCCATGACAGCCCCCTCAGTCCCACTTGTCGATGAACGCGTCCACCGTGCCGTCGGCGAGCATCTCATCCATGGCCGCGGCCACCTCGCCGCTGAGCTCCGAGTCCTTCTGGGTGGCCACGCCGTAATACTGGGTGGCCAGGGAGCCGGGCAGGTAGGCCCGGTCGTCGTTCATGTACGCCTGGGCGATGCAGCCGTCCATGCACACCGCGTCCACGTCGCCCACCTCCAGGGCGTCCGCCAGGTCTGGATAGGAATCCAGCTCCTTCAGCTCCACGCCCTTGTGGCTGTATTTCTTCATGGTCTCCGTCACCAGGTCGCCGGTGTTGGACCCTGCCAGCACGCCCACGGTCATCCCGCCCAGGTCCATCCACTGCCGGAAGCAGGAGGAGGTCTGGACCATGAACACCGTGTCGTCGCTGTAATAGGGGGCGGAGAAGTCGAACACCTCCTGCCGCTCCTCGTTGATGGAGTAGCAGGCGATGAGGCAGTCCACCTGGCCGCTCTCCAGCGTCTCCCGGCGGGTGGCCGGGGTCACGGTGACGAACTGCACGTCCTCCCGGCCCAGGCGTTTGCCCAGTTCCCGGGCCAGGTCTATCTCCAGCCCGTAGTATTTCCCGGTGGTCTCGTTCAGGTAGCTGAAATTCACGATGTCGTCCCGAACGCCCACGGTCAGCGTGGTCTCCGCCGCGAGAGCCCGCCCGCCGGAGAACAGCCCCACGGCCAGCGCGGCCAGCAAGAGCAGCGGCACTATACGGTTCTTCTTCATCCTTCCGACCGTCCTTCCCTGGAAGACATAAACAACAACATTGACCACAGGCGGCTGCACGTCGCAATACCGCCATAATATACACTAAATTATAATATACCATACAAGTTTTTTACACGCAACAAAAATATGTTTCGTCCCTCCCCCCGGGCGTTGGAGCTCCGGAGAGAGGGACGAATGTTCAGCTATCCTCTTTTTCCTTTTCCTTTGCCTTTGCCGTCAGGTCCTTTACCACCTCGCCGGCGATGATGAGCCCCGCCACGGAGGGGACGAAGGCCACGCTGCCGGGGACCGGGCGGGGACCGTCCTCCGGCGCTCCTTCGGGCTGGAGAGGCTCCTCCTCGGACCAGACCGTTTTCAGCCTTCTGATGCCCCGCTTTTTCAGCTCCCGGCGCATGGCCCTGGCCAGGGGGTCCATCCGGGTCTTATAGATATCCCCCGACCGGAAGGCGGTGGGGTCCAGCTTGTTCCCGGCGCCCATGGAGCTGATGATGGGGACGCCTGTCTGGTCGCACTTCACCGCCAGGGCCAGCTTGGCCGCCACGGTGTCCACCGCGTCCACCACGTAGTCGTATTTCTCAAAGGGGAAGTCGTCGATGTTGTCCGGCAGGACGAAGCGCCGGTATGTCTCCACCTTTGCCTGGGGGTTGATGGACAGGATGCGCTCCTTCATGGCCTCCGTCTTGGGCCGGCCCAGGGTGTTGACGGTGGCGATGATCTGCCGGTTCAGGTTGGACAGGTCCACCTTGTCGTTGTCCACCAGGTCGAAAGCCCCCAGGCCGCTGCGGGCCAGGGCCTCGCACACATACCCGCCTACGCCGCCTACGCCGAACACGGCCACCCGTGACCGGGCCATGACCGCCATGGCCTCCGGGCCCAGGAGCATCTCCGTTCTGTAAAACGGTCCGTGCATCCCGCTCCCCTCCTTTTTGCAAGATCTTGCTCACACTTGCTCACATTGTAGCATGTCTTTTCCCGAATGCAAGGCCAAAACGCCCCCTTGGGATGCAATTCGAGTCGTGTTTTTGTCGATTCGAGACAGAGCGGTTGACGGCCGCCCGTAATTTCGTTAGTATGGTATCGTAAAATTGTATTGAGGGGGAACACACCGTGAACGACGAAGAGATCCTGGACGAAAAGACTTTGGAGGGCGTCGCCGGCGGGGCGATGAACGACGCCATGCTGTACGCTGAGTTTATGGCGTACTTCATCACGCACAACTGTCCCGGCTGCGCGCTGGCCGACACCGACTGTCCCTATGCCCTCGACCCGAGCCTGGTCTATGAGGAAGTGAAGCACGACAAAAAAACGCCCTGCCCCCATCGGCCGAAATAAAAAGGAGGAGCACCCCGTGAGCGAGGAGAAAAAGGCGGACGGGAAGACGCTGAGCGACGAGACCGTGAAGGCCGTATCCGGCGGTCTGGAAGAGCATGACGATCCATTTTTTACATTTTTCCATGCCAACTGCCTCTGCTGCCGTTTGACCGCGGACTGTGTCTATGGAAGTTTTGAACATGCCTTTGAATTGCTGGGCAGCAGGCCGGACGCGGTGTGTTTCGGGAAATATCTTGACCCTTAAATATCAAAAATCAGGAGGAACACACCATGAACGAGGAAATGAAGCTGGACGAGAAGACCCTGGAAAAGATCACCGGCGGGATATCCGCCGATGATCTCCAGGCGGCCGAGATCTTCCGCGTGCCCTTTATCGACGCCTATTGCAGCCGCTGCTCGAGATGCAACACGGAGTGTTCCTATCCCAGCGGCGACCCCTTCGATACGACGGCGATGTATTATGTGTTCAAGGACAAGCCGGGCTGCCCCTGGATCGTCCCCAAATGACAACGCGGACAAGGAGGAAAACGCCATGAGAAAATGTGTGCGCTGCGGCGCGGAGATGGAAGAGGGCTTCACATTCACCGGCTCGGGCGGCAACGTGATACGGCGCAAGGGCCTGGGCGGAAAGGCCGTCTACCCCAAGGCGGCGGTGTGCCCCGTCTGCGGCGAGGTGAGCGTCTACGTGGACGAGGAGCAGCTGGAAAAGCTGAAAAAGTGAGGTATGGATCGTGATGACTGACGAGAAGAAAACCCCGCGGGGGGGGGTAACCCCTGAACTGGAGGATGACGTCCTGGACGTAGTGACCGGCGGCGCCGCCGATGGGACGTTTCTGTATCGCTGCCCCAATTGCGGCTATGAGTATCGTGGCTTTCCGACGGCGACGATCGAAGGTTCTAACGAGCCGTGGTGCCCGTGCTGCGCCGTTATTGATCACTGCAATACGAGAATGATTAAGGTCGGCTAGAGCCTATAAAACAGGAAGGAAACGCCATGAGCGAAGAAAAAACAGTCACCGACCAGGAGATGGAAGAGGTCGCCGGCGGCATCAAACTCCCGCCCCTGACGGCTTTGTACCGCTGCTACCAGTGCGGCGCGGAGCAGCGCCTTGAGGTGACTACGCGTCTATATTATTGCAGTAAATGCCGTTTGCCAATGGGCGTCGTGTCCGGCTCTGAGACGCGAGGTCAGGAATAAAACAGAAAAGGAGAAACGACCATGTTCGAGATCGACGATATGGAACTGGACAATGTGACCGGCGGGGCCGTCGGGCCCGCGGACCCCTCGCCCACCGCCACCGGCGGCGTCACGTACAAGTGCCCCAACTGCGGCGCGGTGATCTACGCCAGCACCCGGGATATGTCCGTGACCTGCCCCAATAGGAAGTGCATGAGCACCTTCAATGTCAGGAAGGGAAGGCTCATCGCCTGCAGCCTGTGAGACCAAATAAACTAACATAAAAAAGAAAGGAAAAAGATCATGAACGACAACTTCACGAGCAAGGAACTGGACATGAACGCGCTGGAGGGCGTGAACGGCGGTGTGAAGGTGAACTCCGACGGGGTGTTCCCCCTCATCCTGCAGCACTGCGTTGGCTGCGGAGACCGCAGCGTTGAATGCTGGGCGTATCTCGAGGAGCTGAAACCGAAGTTCGCGGAGGGCGGCGAGGTGGAAGTCGCGTGCCCCAAGGGTAAGGCCATTCTGTAAAAAGAGCTGCGGGGCAGAACAGACAGATCAACGGATAAGAGGTGGAAAAATGGGCGAACAGATCCAGCGTGAGGAAGAGCTGCGGGCCGTCAGCGGCGGCGCGGGCGGGCAGAGCTTCGCCGCGCTGGCAGAGGACTTCGTCTGGACCAACCGGTGCGACACCTGCCCCGACAGGCACCTCCGGCTCCATTACGGGATGTGCACGGAGGAATATAACCGGCTGCTGATGGAATGGTCCGCATGCGGTCCGGTGGACACCCGCTGCAAGCGCCGGCCGTGAGCCGGCGGCGGAGAAAAGTATCCCCCCGGGTCAGCCGGGGGAACAGTTGGCAAGGGAGGACAGGGATGAAAGACGATCCTAAACGGCGGTATTTGCCCGGCGCGGCCATCCTGGTGGCGGTGGCGGCGCTGATATTCGTCGTGTTCTCCCTTCTCAGCGTGACGGAAAAAGAGGACCTGGCCCTGGGCGACTCGGAGGAATGGCGCTTCGGCTGGCGCTATGAGGTGCTGACGGACGACGGCGTGCGCCCCTATGAGCCCGTGTATGAGGACGGGTTCTTTCTCCAGCTGCCGGAGGATACCCGGGCCGTGCGCATCACTCGGACCATGACGGAGGATATCCCCCAGGCGGAGCTGGAGTGGATGAGTTATCAGGACGGCGTGGAGGTGGTCCTGGACGGGTTCCTGCTCTACACGGACTTCCCGGACCTTGTCCGGGACGGGGACGGCTTCGTCCACCCCGGCGAGGAGCAGTGGGCCCGCGTCGGGCGGCAGCATCAGGACTGGACGGTACGCTCCACGCGCATGAGCCTGCCCGCGGACTATCTGGGCAAAGAACTGGCCGTCACCACCTACTTCCCGGAGGGAGAGGTGGGAACGCCGGAGTATCCCTATCTGGGAAACGATGACTCAGGGCTGATCGCGACCTCCGTCGTGTCCACGGTGCGGAATAACACCGCTATGACGGTCTATGCGCTTTTGGCGGTGCTGATGGCGGCGGTGTTCCTGGTAGACTCTTATAACCGCAACGGGGACGGCCGGACGCTGCTTTTATGCCTTTACTTCCTGATGCTGTTTTTGATGGAGGCCTACAGTTCCACCGTCGGGTATTACAGCATCCTGACAGAGCGGCTGGACCTGCGGTTCGTGAGCGTGGTGTATATGGCGCCGCTGTACCTCTATCTGGTGCTGCGGATGAAGAGCCGGTGGAAGTGGCCTCTGTGCGTCATGGTGGCCGCATGGGCGGGCTTTGAGAGCGTGCGGGAGCTGCGCCTGCCCGAGGGGATCGCAGTGCTCGTCGGGCCGGAGACGCTGGCGGTGCTCGTCGTGGTGACGGCGGCACTGGCCGTGGACGGCCTGCGGTGGAAAGAGCGCACGAGGCAGGAGAAAAAGCGCATGCTGACCTATGGGCTCATCGCCGCCGGATTTACGGTGGTCTACATGCTGGACCGGATCCGGGCCTGGGATGGCGACGCCGCCGGCTATTTCCGGGATGAACTGTGGCTGAGCCTGCTGGGTGGCAACTGCTGGTCCTGGGTGAGCATGTTCAACGCCGTCATCTCCTGGATGGCCGTGCTCGTGGTGATCTCGGAGGCCGTCCGCCGGACGTTGGCGACCCGCCGGACCATGGATGTGCTCCGGGAGCGGGAGCGCCAGACCATGGCCGGGTATGAGCGGCTGCTGGCCTCGGAGGACGACACCCGCGCATTGCACCACGAGATGCGCCACCACATGCTGGCCCTGTCCGCCATCCTGGCCGACGGGGACGTGGGGCGCGCCCGGCGGTATGTGGACGCCGTGGCCGACGACCTGGCCCATGTGCCCGGCGGGCGCTACTGCCAGAATATCCTGGTGGACATGATCGCCGGGAGCTTTCTGGACCAGGCGGCCGCCCAGGGCATCCAGGTGGAGCACCACCTGAACGTGCCCCAGGAGCTGAACATCGCCGACGAGGACCTGAGCGTGTTTTTGAGCAACATGCTCCAAAACGCCCTGGAGGCCTGCCGCCGGATGCGCCCGGATCAGCGGCGGTACATATGGGTGGATATGCACCTGCGGGGGAATTTCCTCTGCGTCCAGTGCGTCAACAGCCGCCCGGATGAAGAGGAGCCCCAGGAGCGGGAAGGCCACGGTTACGGCCTCGCGGCCATGCGCGCCGTGGCGGAAAAATACAACAGCGCCCTGCTCTTGGAGCGGACGCCGAATGGATTTTCTGTGACCAGCGACTTTTGTCTGGAGCGCCTCTAGACAAAGGGATGCCGCCGCCTGTCGAAGGCGGCCAGTCCCATTTGGATGCCGGCGTAGTCGGCCCGGCCCATGGGCACCATGTCCCCGGAGGTCAGGCGCAGCCCGTCCTTGCCCAGCACGGCGATGTGCTCCAGATTCACAAGATAGCTGCGGTGCACCCGGACGAACTGCCCGACGGGCAGCTGCGGCTCCAGGTCCTGGAGCGTGCCCCGCCAGGAGCTCTCGCTGCCGTCCCGGCGGCGGAGCCTCACCACGTGGCTGTATATCTCGAAATAGAGGACGTCCGCCACGGGAAGGCGCACCATCCCCTGGGGCGTGGTCAGGGACAGCACGCGGGGCGCGTGCCGCTCCAGAAACAGGTCCAGCACGTCCTCCAGCTGGGGCTGGCGCAGGGGCTTCAGCAGATAGTGCAGCGGCCGGACGTCATAGCCCGCCACGGCATATCGCTCGCTGCTGGACATGAGCACCAGGTCCATGTCCCAGTCCCGCTCCCGCAGGAGCTTGGCGAAGCGGATGCCCTTCTCCTCCCCGAAGAGGATGTCCTGGAACAGCAGGTCGCACCGCTCCCCCCGCTCCAGCGCGGACAGCATCTTGGCAGGCTCGGGATAGTAGGTGACATGGCAGGCCGCCTCCCGCTTCCCGAAGGACTGGGACAGACTGGACGAAAGTTCCGACGCGAACTCGCCGTCGTCATCGCAGATGATGACCTCATACATGGCCCGCTCCCCCCTTTTCCCTGGAATAAAATTGTGGTATCATGTCGTGCGGTTCCGGCGCTATTTTATCACACATTTCTCAATAAATCAAAGGTGACTCAATGACGAACAGCGATATGCAAAAACAAAACAGGAAGCGCAGGCCCATCCGCCGCCAGGTGCAGCGGATGGTTCTCTTGCTGTGCGTGGCGGCTCTGGTGGTCACGGGCGTGCTGTGGGCCGGGAGCCTGTTCGCCCTGCGGGACACGGTCCAGCGGGACAGCCAGGGCCTGGGCGAGAGCGCGGCCGCCGCCGGCGGCGAGGCGCTGCTGGACCAGATGGAGCAGAACCTCTACAAGGGCGTGCAGAGCGAGGCCGCCGTGGTCGACGAGAAGCTGGAGCGGTACGCCGCCTTCGTGGAAGACTTCGCCTTCTACGCCCACCGGCTCTATGAGGAGCCGGAGATGTACGTGCCCAAGGAAGTGCTGCCCCCGGACGCGGCCAGCCAGTATACCTACACCATGCAGCTGGTGTGGCGGGACGAGGATACAGACCGGGCGGCCGTGGAAGAGGAAGTGGGCCTGCTGGCCAACCTGGTCCACATATGGCAGCCGGTGATGACCGGCGACGCGGAGAACATCGCCTCCATCTATCTCTGCACTGAGAGCGGATTCATGCTCAATTACGACGAGCGCTCCGACCTGACGCCGGATTATTTCGGCTATGAGCAGTCCGTGTGGTACCAGTTGGCGCGGGACGCCGGGGACGTGATCTTCACCGTGCCCTACATGGACACCTTCGGCCGGGGGCTCATGCTCACCTGCGCCGCGCCCGTCTATGACGGGGACGGCCTCTTCGCCGGCGTGGTGTGCATGGACATGATGGTGGAGGACCTGACCCGCTCGGTGCTGGACATCGACTTCGGGGAGGGCTCCTACGGCTTTTTGGTGGACGGGGCCGGATATATCATCGCCTCTCCCCAGATGGAGTACGACGGCACCTTCGAGAACGTCCGGGACCCGGAATGCCCCGCCTATGAGGCCGCTAAGAGCATCATGAGCGGCGAGGCGGGCGTCGCGCCCACCTCCGGCGGGCTCTATTACGCCTACGCCCCCATCGACGCGGCCAGCTGGACCCTGGCCATCCATATGCCGGCGGACATGGTGACGGCCCCGGCGGAGAGCATCCGCACGGATATCACCGCCCGTACCGGCGCCACCGCCGAGACCCTGGACAGCAGCATCGCGCGGACGGGGCTCATATCCCTCGCGGTGTTCATCGTTATCATCGGGGCGGTGGTCGGCATGAGCGGCGCCTTCTCCCGGCGGCTCACCGGTCCCCTGCTGGAGCTGCGGGAGGATGTGGAGCACATCAGCGCCGGTGACCTGACCCACCAGGCCGCCGTGCGGCAAAACGACGAGATAGGCGACCTGGCGGAGGCCTTCAACGGCATGGCCGGGTCTTTGGACAAATACATCCACGACCTGACCGCCATGACGGCGGAGAAGGAGCGCATCGGCGCGGAGCTGGACATCGCCACCCACATCCAGGCCTCCATGCTGCCCTGCATCTTCCCCCCCTTCCCGGACAGGAAGGAATTCGATATTTTTGCCACCATGAACCCGGCCAAGGAAGTGGGCGGCGACTTCTACGACTTCTTCATGGTGGACGACACCCACTTGGCCATCGTCGTGGCGGACGTGTCCGGCAAGGGCGTGCCCGCGGCCCTGTTCATGGTCATCGGAAAGACCCTCATCAAGGACCACACCACCCCGGGCCGCGACCTGGGTGAGGTGTTCATGGAGGTCAACAAGCTCCTGTGCGAGGGCAACGGCGAGGAGCTGTTCATCACCGCCTTCGAGGGCGTGCTGGACCTGGAGACCGGCCAGTTCAACTTTGTGAACGCCGGGCATGAGATGCCCTTCATCCGCCGGAAGGGGAAGTATACGCCGGAGAAGATACGGGCCGGATTCGTCCTGGCAGGCATGGATATGACCCGCTACCGCATGGGTTCCCTGCAGATGGAGCCTGGGGACGCGATCTTCCAGTACACGGATGGCGTGACCGAGGCGACGAACGGCCAAAACGAGCTGTACGGCATGGAGCGGCTGGAGGCGGTGCTGAACAGGAACGCGGATGCCTCCCCCGATAAGCTGCTGCCGGCGGTGAAGGCGGACATCGACGCCTTCGTGGGCAGCGCGCCCCAATTCGACGACATCACCATGCTGTGCTTGGAATATAAAGAACCTATGGAAAAGCCATAAGATCATAAAAACTACGGAGGCATCAAGATGGATGAACTGAGAGCGAGGACCAACCCCGCGTTCAACGCGGCCAAGTCCACCCTGGTGTATCTCATGAAGGCCGGGGACGAGGACGCTGCCATGATGGCCAAAGAGCTTCACGTCGAACCGGACGAGGTGTTCAGGGAGGGACAGAAAAGCGCCCTGAGCATTGGCATGATGGCACAGGTAGACGCCTTCCACGAGATCATGGACCAGTTTCTGGCCGCCGGGCCGGAGAAGACCATCGTGGACCTGGGCTGCGGCTACACCCCCCGTGCCCTGTGGGAGGGGCTTGGAAACAAGCGCTTCATCGGCTGCGACCTGCCCATCGTCATCGACGATATGGCCCCGCTGGTCACGAAGCTTCTGGCCGGTAAACGCCGGCCAGCCCCGGCGGTATACCGGGCGGCGGATTTTACAAGCTACGCCTCCCTGCGCTCCGCCCTGGACGGGGTAGCGGGCCCGGTGTGCCTCACCAGCGAGGGGACGCTGGCCTACCTGACCCAGTCGGAGGTGCGGCAGCTGTGCGCCAACGTACGGCGGGTGCTGAGAGAGTTCGGCGGCCGCTGGCTCACCCCGGACCCGGAGGCGGGCAAGCGTACCATAGGCACCTTGAGAGCCGTGATGGGCGAGGCTGCCTTCAAAAATATGATGAGCGCCTTCAATACCCTGTCCTCCCAGTCGGACGTGACGGTGGGGAACAACGATCTTGTGATGCGCCTCGGGGAGGCAGACGGATTTGAGAAGGCCACGGCCCTTCTGGCTGAAAACGGCCTGAAGGCGAGGCAGCTTCCCATGGACGAACATATGCCCGAGCTGAAGGTATTCACCCATCTCAATGACCAGCAGCGCGAGAATATGAAAAGGCTGTACGCGGGCCTGACCGTCTGGGAGATCACCCCGGACCCGGACTGGAAGGAGCCCGCCCCGGAAAACAGCAGCGCCTATGCCCTGCGCACGGACGTGGACGGTCCGGAAGTGGTCTTTACCCTTCGCGGCCGGGTGGACTCCCTCACCGCGCCGGAATTCCTGGCCGCCTTTGAGAAGGCCGCGGGGGCCCATGTCCTTAAGGACGCCAAGGTAAACATGTCCCATCTGGAGTACATATCCTCGGCGGGCCTGCGGGTGCTGCTCATCATGACGAAGCGCCTGGGCCCGGGCCATGTGACCGTCACCGGCGCCAGCGATCTCATCCGGTCCATCTTCGAGCAAACGGGATACAGTGATATCCTGACGATCAAGTAAACACTACAGGCTCCCACGGGAGCCCAACGAAGTGGGTCCCGTGGGAAAAAGGAAGAACGGTTCTGGCCGATGCGCGGGGCCCCGCTTGGGGGGTCCCGGCATCTCCAGAACCGTTCTGACGTGGTGGAGCTGAGGGGGATCGAACCCCTGTCCGAAAGCACTTCAGCGGAACCTTCTCCGGGCGCAGACGGTCATCTCGCGCTTACGCGCCTTTCCCCTTCCCGGTGCAAGCCGTCACGCAGGACGGGTCGGGTAGCTTCATTATGCATGGTGCGCTCAAAGCTTTGCGCACGCACGGACGCTGCTAGTCGACGCCCAGGCCCCGGGCCGCAGCGCTCCCGGGCTGGACGGGCCTGCCTTAAGCGGCGGCCAGAACGGTGTTGTCGTTCTCAGTTACTTTGAAAGGTTCCCAGTTTTAAGGATGTCCGGGTCATCCGCCCGCTTATTCCGCCCCCACGCCCCCGTCGAAACCATTGCAGCCCCTCGTCGGAGCTCGGGCCGCGGCCTCCCTTTGCCCGCCAAGGCGGCAAAGCTCGAGAGCGGCCCGGCTCCTCCTCTTCAAACTGCACCCGCTTCGCTGGGCTGCAGTTTGATTGGGAAATAGTCCAGGCCATCCGCGTTTATCCGAGCGTTTTGCTGGAACGAAAAGGAAAGAACGATAAACCGTCTCGATATATCAGCGGCTGAAGGCCGGTGATGACTTTTTAAACCTTTCTGGGCTCGGGATAGTCCTGGCCGAAGGTCTGGGCCGTGACCTTGTGCATGATCTGAGGGGTCAGGGGCTTGTCGCCCCAGCCGGTCTTGGAGGCAGCGATCTTATCCACCACATCCATGCCCTCCAGCACCTGGCCAAAGGCGGCGTATTGGCCGTCCAGATGGGGGGCGTCCTCGTGCATGATGAAAAACTGGCTGCCGGCGGAGTCCGGGTCCATGGCCCGGGCCATGCTCAGCACGCCGCGGGTGTGGCGCAGGTCGTTGATGTAGCCGTTGGCGGTGAATTCGCCGGGGATGGAGTAGCCGGGGCCGCCGGTGCCGTTGCCCTGGGGATCTCCGCCCTGGATCATGAAGCCGGGGATGACCCGGTGGAAGATGAGGCCGTTGTAGAAGCCCTTGTTCACCAGGGACAGGAAGTTGTTGACCGTGTTGGGCGCGATCTCAGGATAGAGCTCCGCCTTGATGACGCCGCCGTCCTGCATCTTTATCGTCACGATAGGGTTTTTCATGCGTTTGCCTCCTTGAATTTCCTGTCCATCTCCCGCCGGGCGGACTTTTCCGCCGCGTCGGTCCGCTTGTCATAGAGCTTTTTGCCCTTGCACAGCCCCAGCTCCACCTTCACGAGACTGTCCTTGAAGTACAGGCTCAGCGGCACCAGGGCCAGCCCCTCCTGCTGTACCTTCGCGCCCAGGCGGATGATCTCCCGCCTGTGCATGAGAAGGCGCCGGTCCCGGTCCGGGTCGGCGTTGAAATAGCTCCCCTGCTTGTAGGGGCTTATGTGCATGCCCTTCACCCAGAGCTGGCCGTCCTTGACGCGGGCGTAGCAGTCCTTCAGGTTCAGGGTCCCGGCGCGGATGGACTTGACCTCCGTACCGGTGAGCTCGATGCCCGCCTCGTAGCGGTCCAGGATGAAGTAATCGTGCCGGGCCTTCCGGTTCTCCGCGATCAGCTTCGTTCCCTTTCCTCTTGCCGCCATCCGCTCACCTCCCGGGGTCTGTTCACGGGGTATTATACACTATTTTTCCAGGATTAGCAATTCTTACCGCCCACAAAGAAAAAAGTTCACAATTGTGTGTTTTTCCATGATAGCACGTTCTCAGCGCGAAAAATAGCGTCCCAGGGCGGCGACGGCGTCCTCCCTTATGAGGCACATCCCCCGCTCTCCGGCCCATGCCTCCCACAGAGGGTCCGCCTCATAGGGCTCGCCAAATTCATATAACGCCGGACAGACGCCCTCCGGGTCCAGGGCCAGTATGTATCCATCCCCCGACCTATACAGCGCGCCGGGCGCGGTTGGGCACCGCAGCGCCCCGCCCAGCAGGGCCTCCAGGTCGGGGAAATAAAAGGCGCAGCGCCTGGGCCGCGCGGGCCGGGCGATGATGAGCGTGTCCTCCCCGGCGGCAAAGCACTCCGCTTCCGTCTCCGGCCACGGGGCCAGTCCCCGCTCCGCCAGCGCCTGCCGCACCAGGCACAGCATCTGCTCCCGGCTGGGCGGCGCCTCCCGGCTGACCCAGAGGGACACCAGCCTGTCCGTGGCCTGTACTGTTTTCATGATACGCAGCATCTCCTCTGTGCACAGAGTTCCATGAAACGATTATAGTCCAAATGCGACGCCTACGCATAGAATAAAAATGTGGTAATTTCAGCACAGGGGTAGTATTCCGGGGAAAAATGTGGTATTATGTAACCTGTTCTGAGATAATAGGGGGAGATCGCCATGGACCATACGGAGACGAAAAAGCGCCGCGTGAGCACCTACCAGGGGGTAGTCGTGGACCTGACGGAGGATATCGTGTCCCTGCCCAACGGGGCCACGTCTGTCCGGGAGGTGGTCCACCACCCCGGTGGGGTGTGCGTGGCGGCGGTGGACGAGGAGATGAACGTCTTTGTGGTGCGCCAGTGGCGCTATCCCTTCGGCCGGGAGCTGCTGGAGCTGCCGGCGGGGAAGCTGGAAAAGGGCGAGGACCCGCTCCCCGCGGCGGCGCGGGAGCTGAGCGAGGAGACGGGTCTGGAGGCGGACAAATGGGAGGACCTGGGCTGTATCTACGTCTCCCCAGGCATCTCCACGGAAAAGCTCTACCTCTATCTCGCCACCGGGCTCCATCAGGGCCAGGCCCATCCGGACCCCAACGAGTTTTTGGACGTGGAGAAAATGCCGCTTTCCAAGCTGGCCGCCATGGCCCTGGAGGGCACGGTCCACGACGCGAAGACCGTGGTGGGGGCGCTGAAAGCTCTTTCTTTCCTCGGCAGGAATTGATTTTCCTGTCTGTTTGTGCTAAAATACCATCTTAGCTAAGTGCGGGCCGGCGTCCTCCTGCCACTGACCCACACGGGAACCGCATTTACTGAACGCGGAGACGGCCCTGCCGCTCTCCCATCTCTTACATATAAATATCTGGGAGTTTTTATGGAAAAGTACGTTATTCACGGCGGGAAGCCCCTGCGGGGCTCCGTGGAGATATCCGGCGCGAAAAACGCGGCGGTGGCGATCATCCCCGCGGCCCTCATGGTCCACGGCGTGTGCCGGCTGGAGAACCTGCCCGAGATCAGCGATACCGATACCCTTCTGCACATCCTCACCTACCTGGGCGCGAAGGTGAACATGATCAACCGCACCACGGTGGAGTTGGACTGCACCCACGTGCAGATGGACATTCTCCCCGAGCGGATGTGGGCCCTCACGAGAAAGATACGGGCCAGCTATTACCTCATCGGCGCCATGCTGGGCCGCTTCGGCAAGGCCCGTACCACCATGCCCGGCGGATGCAATTTCGGCCTGCGCCCCATCGACCAGCACATCAAGGGCCTCACGGCTCTGGGCGCGGAGATGGACGTGTCCGGCGGCTTCATCACCGCCACCGCCGGCGACGGCCGGCTGAAGGGTACCACCATCTACCTTGACAAGGTCTCTGTGGGCGCTACCATCAACATCATGATCGCCGCCGCTACGGCGGAGGGCCGCACGGTCATCGAGAATGTGGCCCGTGAGCCCCATATCGTGGACCTGGCCAACTTCCTCAACTCCATGGGCGCGGACGTGCGCGGCGCGGGCACCGACGTCATCAAGATCCGCGGCGTCAGCCAGCTCCACGGCGGCACCTATACCCTTATCCCCGACCAGATCGAGGCCGGCACCTACATGGCGGCGGTGGCCGCCGCCGGCGGCGCGGTCCGGGTATCCAACGTGATCCCCAAGCACCTGGAGTGCATCTCCAGCAAGCTGCGGGAGATGAACGTAGAGGTGGAGGAGGGCGACGACTATGTCCTGGTCCGCCGGGACGGCCCCCTGCACCATGTGAACCTGAAAACTATGCCCTACCCCGGCTTCCCCACCGATATGCAGCCTCAGATGGCGGCGGTGCTCTGCTGTGCCCCCGGGGACAGCATCGTGACCGAGGGCGTCTGGGCCAACGGCCGCTTCCGTTACGTGGGCGAGCTCAAAAAGATGGGCGCCCAGATCGAGGTGGAGGACCAGTCCGCCTTCGTCCACGGCGTGGAACACCTCACCGGCGCGGTGGTAAAGGCCTGCGACCTGCGTGCCGGCGCGGCGGTGGTCATCGCCGGTCTCGCCGCCGATGGCGTCACTGAGGTGGAGGACATCACCTACATCGAGCGGGGCTATCAGGACCTGGTGGGCAAGTTCCGCGCCCTGGGCGCGGACATCCAGTGCGTCCAGATCCCGGAGGACCGCCCCGCCAACTGGAACGCCGGCTGAGGATGCGCCTCGTCGTATTCGCCAGCGGCTCCACGGGCAACTGTGCCCTGGTGCAAGGCGGAGGCCGCTGCGTTCTTCTGGACTGCGGCATATCCGCCAAGCGCATCCGCGCCGCCCTGGAGAGCGAGGGCGTGGACCCCGCTCGGCTTGACGGCATTTTTATCACACACGAACACTCCGACCATGTGGCAGGGCTCCCGGTCTTCACCAGGCAGTTTCCTCTGCCGGTCTTTGCCCCTGGAACGGTGGCCGACGCCCTGCGCAGGTCCTGTCCGGGGGCCGCGCAGCTTATAAGGGACATAGACCCGGAGCGGCCCCTCTCTTTGGGCTGCATGACCGTGACCGCCTTCCCCACGCCCCATGACGCCCGGGGCGGCAGCGTGGGCTACCGCTTCGAGGCGGACGGCGCTGTTCTCGCCTGCGCCACGGACACCGGCTGCGTCACGGACGCCATGCTCCGGTATTTCGACCGGGCGGACGCCGCTCTCATCGAGGCCAACCACGACGTGGACATGCTCCTTAACGGCCCCTACCCCGCCTACCTGAAGTCCCGCATCCTCTCGGACCGGGGGCACCTGTCCAACAGCGAGTGCACATGGCTGGCCTCCGTGCTGGCCCAGCGGGGCACGAAGAAGCTGGTGCTGGGGCACATCTCCAAGAACAACAACCTCCCCTCCGTGGCGGAGCGCGCGGTGCGCCGGGCCCTGGAGGGCAGGGATACGCTCCTGTACGTGGCGCCGGAATACGGCCGTCTGGAGGTGACCGTATGCTCCGGGTGAACGTGCTCTGCCAGGGCCGGCTGAAGGAACCATATTACATCGCCGCCTGCGGCGAGTATTTAAAACGCCTGGGCGCGTACTGCAAGACGGAGGTCACGGAGCTTCCTGAGGACGGGGACGTGGCCGCCCGCATCCCCAAGGGGGCGTACGTCATCGCCCTTTGCATCGAGGGAGAGAAGCTGTCCAGCCCCGCCCTGGCGGCAAAGCTGGAAAAGCTGGCCGGGCAGGGCGTGAGCCGGATATGCTTTCTCATCGGCGGGTCCGACGGCCTTCCTGAGAGCGTGAAGGCGGCGGCCGACTATCGCCTGTCCATGTCGGACATGACCTTCCCCCACCACCTGGCGCGGGTGATGCTCCTGGAGCAGCTCTACCGGGCTTTCACCATCACCGCCGGGGCAAAATACCACAAATAACACACCATTGGAGGTGTCCCATGGACTGGGGACTGCATCGATACGGAAAGGACTTTGACGCGTGGCCGAAGGGCCCCTCCGGCGAGCCGGAGGAGGCCGCCTTCCTGGTCCACTGCGGGCCTCTGGATATGGAGGCTGACATGGTGAGGTCCATGCTGGAGGCCTACGGCGTCCCCAGCGTTTCAAAATACCCCGGAGACGGAGCCTTCGGGAAGGTCATGCTCGGTATCAGCGGTAACGGCACGGACATTTACGTCCCGGCCAGCCGTCTGGCCGAAGCCCAGGAGCTTTTGAAAGGAGAACCTGACGATGACGGACTACAGGAAGGAATTTGAGCGCTGGCTGGACAGCCCGGCCCTCTCCAACGAGGAGTGGCACGAGCTGGACGCCATCCGCGACGATGAGGACGAGGTCAAAAGCCGCTTCCGCGGCCCGCTGGAATTCGGCACTGCCGGCCTGCGGGGCGTGATGGGGGCGGGCCTGGCCCGGATGAACATCCATGTGGTCCGCTGGGCCACCCAGGCCTTCGCGTCGCTGATCGTGGCCGAGGGGGACGAGGCCCGGCACAAGGGCGTGGTGATCGCCCACGACTGCCGCATCAACAGCCCGGAGTTCGCCCGGGAGGCGGCCTGCGTGTGCGCGGCCAACGGCATCCATGTGCGGCTGTTCGAGTCCCTGCGGCCCACCCCGGAGCTGAGCTTCGGCGTACTTCACTACGGCGCTACCGCGGGCATCAACATCACCGCCAGCCACAACCCCAAGGCCTACAACGGCTACAAGGTATACTGGTCCGACGGCGCCCAGCTTCCCCCCCATCACGCGGAGGTGGTAGCCGCCAATATGGCCAAAATCGACATCTTCACCGGTCCCTCTGTCATGGACTTTGAGGAGGCCAAGGCCAAGGGCCTCATCGAGATCCTGGGCAAGGAGACCGACGAGCTGTTCCTTGAAAACGTCCTGGGTCAGGCCATCGACCCCGCCGTGGTCAAAGACGTGGCGGACGACTTCCAGGTGGTCTACACCCCCTTCCACGGCGCGGGCCACATCCTGGTGCCCGAGGCCCTGAAGCGGCTGGGACTGAAACACATCCACCCCGTGCCCGAGCAGATGGTGATAGACGGCGCTTTCCCCACCGTGGAGAGCCCCAACCCGGAGAACCCCGAGGGCTTCTACCTGGCGGTGGATCTGGCCAAGAAGGTGAAGAGCGACCTCATCATCGGCACCGACCCGGACTCCGACCGGGTGGGCGTCATGGCAAGGGGCAAGGACGGCGAGTTCCACACCATCACCGGCAACCAGATGGGCTGCCTGCTGGCGGACTACGTCATCACCGCCCGCAAGGCCAGCCACACCATGCCGGAAAAGCCCGTGATCCTCTCCACCATCGTCTCCACCTCCATGGTGCAGACCATATGCGAGCAAAACGGGGTGGCCTACGGCCAGACCTTCACCGGCTTCAAGTTCATGGCCGAACGGCTGGCCAGCTACGCCGCCGCAGGCACCGGCGAGAAGTACCTCATGGCCTTTGAGGAGAGCTACGGCTACATGATGGGCGACTACGTCCGGGACAAGGACGCCGTCACCGCCTCCATGATGATCGCCGAGATGGCCGCCTACTACTACAAGAAGGGCATGACCCTTCTGGACGCCCTGGACGCGCTGTACGAGAAGTACGGCTGGTTCTCCGAAAAGACCGTGAACGTCTACATGGAGGGCGTGGACGGGCCCGAGCGTATGGCGGCCCTCATGACCGACCTGCGGGAGAACACCCCCGCGGAGCTGGGCGGCATGCGGGTGGCCCGCATGCGGGACTACAAGGACGGCACCGTGTCCGTGCCCGGCCTGGGCGCCGTGGACCGGACCCCCATCTCCGGGTCCAACGTGCTCTACTTCGAGCTGGAGGACGGCACCAACTTCATCGTCCGCCCCTCCGGCACTGAGCCCAAGATCAAGATCTACATCCTGGCCCGGGGCGCCAGCAGGGAAGAGTGCGCCGCCAAGGTGGAGACCTTCGCCGCCGCGGCGGACGCCCTGGCCAAGTGAGGCTTTTATGAAGCGTTTCCTCAGCACCATTCTCATTCTGAGCCTGTTTCTGGCCCTGGCCGCGCCCGTTCTGGCGGTGAGCGAGGGCCAGGAGCGGGCGGCGGTGGGCGCGGACCTCACGCAGGATCAGATAGACCAGTTCTATAGCCAGTTCGGTCTGGTCCGGGGCAGCGTCCCGGAGCTCACGGTCACCAACGCCGAGGAGCGGGATTACCTGGAGGGGCTGGTGGACGAGGCCATCATCGGCCACAACGCCATCTCCTGCGTGTACATCCGCATCCTGAGCGCCGGCTCCGGGCTCACGGTCACCACGGACAACATCACCTGGTGCACCGAGGACATGTACAAGGCCGCCCTCATGACCGCGGGCATCTACGACGCCCAGGTGAAGGTGGGCGCGCCCTTCGCCGTGTCCGGCACCGCCGCCCTTACGGGCATCTACAAGGCCTACGAGAGCATCACCGGCGCCCAGCTCCAGACGGCGGCCAAGGAGGCCGCGGCCGACGAGCTGGTGACCACGGCGACCCTGGCCGATCAGATCGACGACATGGACGCTGTGTCCATCGTCAATGAGTTGAAGCTCATTTTGAACGACACCAAGTCCATGACGGACGACGAGCTCCGCTCTCAGGTAGCCGCCATCGCAGACCAGTACGGCTACACCCTCTCCGACGAGACAGTCTCCCAGCTGGTGAGCCTGTGCCGGACGCTGGAGAGCCTCTCCTCCACGGAGCTCCAGGAGAAGGTCCAGCAGTTCAAGGGGGCGCTCTCCACCGTGAGCCAGTATGCCCAGAAGGCCGCAGGCTTCGGCGAGAAGCTCACCGCCCTGTTCCAGAAGGCCATCGACGCTGTCGCCGGCCTGTTCAGCAGGATAAAATGATATGGCAAGCGCCCCCTTTGATGAGGGGGCCTTCATCTATGCTCCAGCCCACTCGCCTCCCTCAGACGAGGGAGGTGGCCGCCGAAGGCGGTCGGAGGGAGGGAAACAGATGACTGCCAGCTTGACGGAGGTTTTCCCTCCCCCAGTCTCGCTGGCGCTCGACAGCCCCCTCGTCTGAGGGGGCCAAGGGGTAGTGTGATGGTCCAACAAAAACCTCCCTCGTCTTGCACTGGCTCATAAAAAGAGGACAGTAGACAAAAGCCCCCCTGTTGTAGGAGAATAACTACGACAGGGGGTATTGTTATGGGAAAACGGAAATTCACACATGTAGAGAGATTTGCGTCTGAGATTCTGCGAATGCGTGAGGAAGGACAGACACGCCGGGAGATAGCAGAACACCTGGGGCTGACAAAGGAGCAAATCAAAAACTGGATCAATCGTTATAACCGCAGGAAAAGGAACCTGGCCGCAGGGATACTGCCCAAACCAAAGGGGCGGCCCAAACAGCGGCCGCTGGACGGTGAGGAAGACTACAAGAAAGAAATCGCCAGGCTGCAGATGGAGAACCAGCTGCTGCGGGATTTTCTGCGGTTCACAGAAAGGAAGTGAGGCCAAAAGCGAAATATCATGTGATCTATGTCCACAGGGACCAATACCCGGTACAGATGATGTGCCAGTTCTTTGGCGTCTCCCGCAGCGGCTATTATTCCTTTGTGAAGCGATTAGGTAAGCCGGAGACAGATGCAGACCTTGCAAAAGCCATCCAAAAATGTCAAGATAGCTGCGACAGGACATATGGTTACCGCCGTGTATGGCGCTGGCTGGGATCACAAGGTTTCCACAGGAACAAGAAAACCGTTCTCAGGGTCATGAAGAAGTATGGTTTGTTATCTGAGATCCGCCGCCGCAGGAAGTGGGTACAGATGGGCCAGCAGGTACACAAGTATGAAAACCTTCTGAACCGACAGTTCCATGCGGACAGGCCCAACAGCAAGTGGGTGACAGACATCTCATATATCCATACCGGCCAGGGCGTGCTGTTCCTGTCCATGATCCGGGACCTCTATGACAACAGCATAGTAGCCTACAAAACAGCGACACAACAGACTGTGAACCTTGTCCTGGACACCATACGGTTGGCGATGAAGAAGGAGAAAAAGAAGGTCGCCTTAAATCTTATTTCTTACTCAGGGGTGACGTGGTAAAAAGATGGTAGACACGAAAGTGCCTACCATCTTTTTGTGCTAGAATGAAGGAAAGGGGTGAGA
>CANRNF010000010.1 GCA_947631865.1 uncultured Oscillospiraceae bacterium
CTTGCCGCCAGCCGCTTCATGCTTCTCCATATATTGCTCCGGTCCAAAGGGAGCCCGTTTTTGCTCAAAAACACCGGTCCGGACGCGATATTCATTGTTTTGCAATATTTGAGCAGCGTTTTGCATAGTTTTCCAGGTAAAACGATGGTCCGGCGCTTCCCTTTGCATATTATTTCAGCCTTCCCGGCGCGCAGCGATTCGGCGGTGATGGCCTGGACCTCGCTCACGCGCACGCCGGTGGCCGCCATCGTCTCCAGGAGAAGGGCCAGCCTCGTGTCCCCTTCCTTCCGCGCGGTATTCACCAGCCTTTCATATTCGCACTTTTTGAGCTCCCGGCCGGGATCCGCGAAATTCCGGCGCTGGACGCGGAGGAACTTCAGCCGCCATTCACGGTATCCGCAAAAATCCAGAAACGTATTCACCGCCGCCAGGGCCCCGTTCACGGTCCCGGCGGCCTTGTTTTGGGCGACCAAACTCTCCTTGAACGCCACCAATGTGGCCTTGTCCGTGACCTCGCCCCCGGCGAAGGCCAGCAGTTCGCCCACGACCTTGCCGTATTTCGCCACCGTGGCGGGACAATACTCCCGCTCCCGCATCTCCAATTGGAATGCGCTGAATGCTTCTCTGTCGATCTTCATTTGTACTATCTCCTTTCTTGTTGGAAGGCCCCGCACCATATGGAGCCCCCCTTGTCAAAGGGGGGTGGCCCGCAGGGCCGGGGGGATTGCCAGCCGAACGACAATCCCCCAGTCAGCGTCTGGCGGCGCTGCCAGCCCCCTTTCACAAGGGGGCCTTCCATGCGTTGCTGGTCCCCCAATTTACTATTTTCCAACAAAATAGGAGATTATACAAACAGGGCGTGTCTGCACCCTGCATTGACGTATCGTCTATTTCGCGGTATAATTTGTCTATACGATAGACATCCACCGCGGCTTACAGGAGGTATGCCATGCCTGAACGATATACAAGGCGGCGCCTGACCGACCGAAAGGACGGCCGGCGGCTGCGCACTATATCCCCCCTGTTCCAGCTGTCGCCCTTCACCATGCTCACCAGCGCCGACGCCGCCAGCAGCTTCACCGACTCCGTGGACGCCGCCCCCATCGAGGCCTGGCTCCGTGAGAAGCGGCGCAATGGGGACGAGGCCGTCACATTGCTGCACCTGGTCATCGCCGCCTATGTGCGGATGGTGGCCCTGCGGCCGGCTATGAACCGGTTCGTGGCGGGGCGGTTCCTCTACGCCCGGAACAACATCGACGTCATCCTGGCCCCCGGCGGCTCCGGCGGCGCGGATACCAGCGGCCTGGACTTCACCGTCCGGTTCCAGCCCGGCGACACCGTGGACGACGTGTGCCGGAAGATCGACGCCCGGACCGAGAACCTGAAGGCGGACCGCTCCGCCGACCGGTACGAGCGGGTGGCCGCCACGCTGGTGAAGACCCCCCGGTTCCTCCTGCGGGCCGCCATCGGCGTGCTGCGCTGGCTGGACAGCCACGGGTGGCTGCCCACGTCCTTCACCGACAAGAGCCCCTGGCACGGCTCCGCCGTCATATCCGACGAGGGCGCCTTCCACCTGCCCCCCGTCCGGCGCAGCCTCAACGGCCTGGGCGCCCTGCCCGTGACCATATCCATCGGCCGGGTCCGGACCGTGACCGAGCCGGACAGGGACGGCGCCCCCGTGGAGCGCAAGTACATCGACTTCTCCGTCACCTACGACTGCCGGGTGGCCGACAGCGCCTATATCGGCTCTGCCTTCCGGTACTTCCGCTACTTCCTGGCCAACCCCAACGCCCTGGAATTCCCCCCGGATCGGGTGAACGAAGATTCGCTCTAAGAACATAAAATGAGGGCGCGCTGGAAGCGCGCCCTACGATTTGGAGCCCCCCTTGTCAAAGGGGGGTGCCCGCCATTGGCGGGCGGGGGGATTGCCGTTGGATCGAGCACAATCTCTCAGTCATGCTTCGCATGCCAGCTCCCTTTCACAAGGGAGCCTTAATATGTCAAACTCCCCCGTGACCAGGTGGTCACGGGGGATCTTACTTTGTATCGCGTTTTTATCCCGCTTCGGGGGTGGAGACGGGGTCGTCCATGAACAGTTCCGCGGCGTTTCTCGCCACCGCGTCGGCGGCGGTGCGGGACACCAGGTAATACTCCTCCCCGTTCACCGCGCACAGGTGATGGACGCTGTCATATGCATAGAACACGGCGGTCACCTCCGGGAAGGCGGCGCTGTCCTGCCGGAAGGTGAGGCGGAACAGCTCGCCCCGCCCCTCCGAGGGACCCACCCGGCTGTCCGCCGGGAGCGCCGCCACCTGGTCCAGCCAGACCTGCACCTTTTCCGGGTCCAGGCTCCGCTTGCCCTCGGTGTAGATGGGCTGGGGCTCCTCCCCCTCCTGGGCGGAGAAGGTCTTGGCCACGTCGTAGGTCCCCTCCTCCAGGGAGAGGGTCATGGCCGTGAGCCTGTCCCAGTTCAGGGCCGTGGGGCTCAGGGGGAGCATGGCCTCAAAGTCCGGGTACATGAGCCCGTCCAGGACCGTGCCCGCCACGGAGTAGACCAGGCTGGACCCGCCCAGGCGGACGTAGACGTTCCCGTCGTCATAGTCGCCGAACTGGAGAACCACGGCGGGCTCGCTGCCGCCGCAATACATCTCCGCCGTCGCCTGGGGCTCGTCCAGGCCGTAGTCCGCCTCGTCCGCGGCGTCCCAGCTCACGCACTTGGTGAGGACCAGGTCAGCCGCGAGGCCGATGAGCTCCTCCGCCTTGGCGGAGTCCAGGGGCCGCTGGGCCTGGCCCTCCCCGTCCATGAGGAACCAGGGGAAGGCGTCCGTGTACCAGGCGTCGCCGGGGTCGTCCAGCTTTTGAAGGGCGTAGTCCTCCCCGCCGGAGCGGACGGTGAGGGCCGTCACATCCGACACGGCCGCGTCCACGCTCTCCAGGGCCAGCATGTCGTCCAGGCCCACCTGGAACCGGGCGGCCAGAGCGCCGTTTTCCAGATACACCTTGTCGTCCCCGTCCAGGCGGACGTACCAGGTGCCGGCGGCGTTGGAGTCGCCGATGTAGTAGGTGGTGACCTTGTCCGCCGTGGCGGCCATGACCACGAAGGCCGGGTCGTCCAGGCCGTACTGGGCAAAGTCCGTCACGTCCTCGATGACGCCGGTGGCCGCCGTGGAGGACACCGCCTCCACCAGGGGCTGGACCGCTGCCGGGTCGATGGGGCAGGCGGCGTCCTCGGCGTTCACCCAGGTCCCGCCGTCATTTTTGAGGCTCACCGCGTCGCCGAAATAGTTCCAGGAGAGGGCGTTCACATCCTCCGCCGCGCCCACGGCCAGGGATATATCCTCCCCGTGGGCGTGCTCGGCCAGGACGTCCTGCCTGCGGCCGGACATGGTCTCCGCCAGGACCCACGCCCCCACCAGCACCGCCAGCGCCGCCAGCAGCGCCGCCAGCTTCGCGCCACGCTTCATCAGCGTCTCCTCCTTCGTATGAATATGACCAGGCCCGCCGCCAGAAACAGCAGGGGCACCGCGATGGGCAGCGCCACCTTCAGCACGCCCGCCGCCACGCCGTCAAAGGTGAGATAATCGGCAGTGAGCTGCTTGGGGTGGATGGAGATACTGTCCTCCAGCCGGCCCAGCCAGTCGGCGGCGTTCAGGAACAGGTCCAGGTTCGCCCCGGACACCATATCGCTGAAGTCCGCCTCCATGAACCGGGTGGAGCCGAATACAACGAGCCGCCCGCCGGTCTCCCCGTTCTCCGCCGCGGCCGCGAGGACATAGGACCCCTCCGGGTCGCCCTCGGCCTCGTCGTAGCTGGAAAGGCCCTCCAGGCTCAGCTTCACGTAGCTGGTGGCAGAGCTGGTGAGAAGGGGCGTCACGGTGACGTCCGGGTCGTCGGTCAGGGTCATGGCCTGGCAGTCCGGCATGACCACGGACCAGCTGTCGCTCCGGGTCAGGGGAGCGGTGACCTCGTGCCGTCCGATGGCGGGCAGGACCAGGTCGATGTAGCCGTAGCTGTAGTAGCGGCTGTCGCTCTCCATCACGTAGCCGCCCAGAAGGTCGACGCCGAAGCTTTCCAGCAGCGCATGGAAGTTGGGAAGGGGCTCCGCCGTGTAGGCGGTGGTCACCAGAAGCTGCCCGCCCCCGGCGGCATAGTCGGCGATGAGCTCCGCCTCCCGGTCCGTCAGGTCCTCCACCGGTCCGAACAGGGCCAGCACCGCGCAGTCCTCCGGCACCGCCTTCTCGGTGAGGAGGTTCAGGCTCTTCGTCTCGATGTTATTGAGGGCGATGGCGTCCAGCACGCTGTCGGACACCCCCGTCTCCCCGTGGCCGGTGAGGTAGTACATCACCGGCATCGTCTCGTGGGTCACATAGTTCACCGCGCTGGTGAGCTTGGACTCGCCGGAGAACACGTCCAGGTACTCCGTGTCCATGTAGGTCATGTAATAGGCGTAGGTGTCGTAGTCCGAGTAGGTCCACATGTCCCCGTAGGGGATGTACATGCTCCGGTCCCCGCAGACAACCAGGGCGCTGTTTTCCGCCACCTCCGCGTCGGTGTAGTCCGCCGCGAAGCCGGGATAGCGCACCGGGTCCACCTTCGTCACCGACACCCGGTCAAATTCGGCGTACTTTTGCAGCACCTGCTCCATGGTGGGGTTCTCGTACCCCTCCTGGACAAGCCAGTATATGTCCACGTCCCTGTCAAGGGAAGCCAGGATCTGCTCCGTGCCCTCGGTGAGGGAGTAGAGCCCGCTGGCGGTCATGTCCAGCTGGGTCACGGAGGCGGGCAGGGCGTTCACCGCGAGGTTCGCCACCACGGCGATGGCGATCACGATCACCGCCGCGAAGATGCTGTAGGCCCCGGCCCGCCAGGAGCGGGTGCGGAAGGAATCTCTCACCTTTCCCTTCATGAGGCCCACCTCCTGCGCTCCATGGCCTGGACCGTGAGGAACAGGAACACGCCTGTCACCGACAGGAAGTACACGATGGACCGTATGTCGAATATATCATAGGTGAAGTTGTCGAATCTGTCGAAAACGGCGAGCTGCTCCAACACCTGCGCGAAAAGGCCGGAAAAGCTGTCCGGCCAGAGAGCATAGCATACGCCCAGGGCCGCCGCCAATACCAGTGTCAGCACCAGGGCAAACAGGCCGTTTTTGGTCAGCCGCCAGAATATCAGCCCGAACAGCGCCGCCAGCACCCCGAAGGCGATGAGGGACGCAGCCCCGGAGGAGGAGATGAACCGGGCCAGGGGCGTGAGGAAGTGGAGCACCAGCATCACGAGAAAGCACGCCCCGGCGGCGAGCCCCACGTTCTCCATGAGGCTGGAGATGAAAAGCCCGATGGCCGTGAGGGCCATTCCAAGGAAGAAGTAGCCCACCAGCGCGCCGTAGGCGCTTTTGAGGGCCACGTGGCCCGCCGTGGCCGCCGCGTTCAGGGCCAGGGGGTACAGGGCCATCACCGCCAGCGGCATGGCCATGACCGTCACCAGGGCCAGGTACTTGCCCGCCACGATGCGGGTCATGCCCAGGGGCAGACTGTAAAGGAGCTGGTCCGTCTTCTGGTGGCGCTCCTCGGCAATGGAGCGCATGGTGAGAAGGGGTATGGTGATGAGGGCGATCCACTTCATGCTGTACAGCACGCTGGTGAAATCCGGGGAACCCTCCAGATTGAAGGCCATCACGTAGATGCCCGCGAACAGCAGCATGATGGCCCCGTACACGTAGCCGGTCAGGCCGTTGAGCTGGCTGTCCAGCTCCCGCTCATAGATGGCTGTCACGCGTCCTCCCCCTTTCCTCTTCTCTTCCGGCGTGGCGTATCCGCCGCCGGGTCGGGGGCGTCCTCCTGGGCCAGGGCCAGAAACACGTCCTCCAGGCTTGTCTGCTCCCGCTCCAGCCGCAGCACCGGGATGCGCCGGTCGCTGAGGGCGAAGCTGAGCCTCTCGTCCATATCGGGGCCCGTGTCCGAGGCGGCGATGACCGCCTCCGTCCTGCCCTCGGCTCCCGCCTCCGCCGTGACGGACGTCACGCCGGGGACGGCTTCCAGCGCCTGGCGCACCTCCATGGGCATCGCCTTGGCGGTGACCTTATAGGTCACCTGGCCGGAGAACCGCTGCTCCAGCTCCTCCGGGGTGCCGGAGGCCACCAGGCGGCCGTGGTGGATCATGAGCACCCGGTCGCACACCGCCTGGACCTCGCTCAGGATATGGCTGGAGAGGATGACGGTGTGGTCCCTTCCCAGAGTGCGGATGAGCTTTCGTATCTCCACGATCTGCAGGGGGTCCAGCCCCACCGTGGGCTCGTCCAGGATGATGACCTCCGGGTCGCCCAGGATGGCCTGGGCCACGCCCACCCGCTGGCGGAAGCCCTTGGACAGGTTCCGGATGAGCCGGCCGGCCACCTCCTCCACGCCGGTGACGGCCATGGCATGGTCCAGCTGTTCGTCCAGGTCCCTCACGGCCACGCCCTTGGCTCTGGCCACGAAGGACAGGTACTCCCGGACCGTCATGCCCATATAGAGGGGCGGCTGCTCGGGCAGGTACCCCACCTGCCGCCGGGCCGCCAGGGGCTCCTCAAATATATCGTGGCCGCCGATGGCCACCTTTCCCTCCGTGGCGGCCAGGCACCCGGCCAGGATGTTCATGGTCGTGCTCTTGCCCGCGCCGTTGGGGCCGAGGAAGCCCCACACCACGCCCTTGTCCACGGTGAAGGTCAGGTCCTCCACCGCCACGCGGGAACCGTATCGCTTTGTCAGGTGGCTCACTTCGATCATACCGCCGCCTCCTTTTGTGTCCGCCGGTCATTGTACACCCATCCGGCATGCCGTTTGTGACCGAATGATGAAATTTTCATAACTTTTCCCGCGCCGCTATACATTATAATTTCTCTCCCGGAACTGGGTGGGGGTGCAGCCCTGCGTCTTTCTAAATAAGGTGCTGAAATACCGGGCGTCCCGGAAGCCCGCCTCTCGGGCGGCCTGGCCCACGGGCAGGTCTGTCTCCGCCAGCAGTTCCCGGGCCCGCTCCATCCGCCGGGCCGTCACCCAAGCGGTGAAGGTGGTGTCCAGCTCCCGGCGAAAGAGGGCCGAGAGATACCCCGCTGTGACCCCGGCGTGGGCGGCGGCGCCGCCCAGGGACAGGTCCGGGTCGGATATGTGTTCCTGCCCGTAGGCCAGGGCCCGGTCCAGGGCGCCGCCGGTCTCCGCCTGGCCGTCCGTTTCTGTTGTGTTCTCCGGCGCAGCCTCCTCCCCGCCGGCGGTGTCCACCGCTCTCGCGGGAAGGAATACATGCTGCTCCGGGTGGATATACCGCATAGCCCACAGCCGGGACGCCTCCTCCCAGCAGCGGGGCAGGTCCTCCAGCCGGGATGCGGGCGCGCTCACCGCGATGTGCCAGTCCGCGAGGCTGGCCGCGGCATACTGCCCCCGCACCTCATTCACGCACCGGCGGAGGAGGCCGGGCAGTTCGCCGTCGTTCCCCTTGATGAGCACGGCGCAGACCGTGGCCTCCCAGGGGACAGGCACATACTCGGCGTATTTGAGAAAGTGGGCCATGAGCCCGCTGCGCACGGCCGCCACCGGGTCGGACAGGTAGTCCGCCGCCGCCCTTGGCGGGGGCGGCAGGGTGAACAGGGCGACGGCGTAGCCCCCGGCATCCAGGTCGATATCCAGCCGCCGGGCCATGGCCAGGGCCTCTCCCCGGTCCAAGAGCCCCGCCGTCAGCCGCTCGAAGAAATACCGCCGCACATAGGGGGCCAGCTCCGGGTCATGGAGTATCTCCTCTCTCGTCATAACGAATGCCTCCCTCTCACCGGCTGCTGGCCCGCTCCATCAGCTCCCAGTCCAGGGACCGGCTGGTGCCCTGCTGGCCCCGGAGGATGTGGATGAGCTCCTCCGCCGCCACCTGGCCCATGCGGCTGTGGCGGTGCCAGAGGGAGGTGATGTGCACGGGGCCGATCTGGCTGTAGTAGCTGTTGTCGAAGCTGACCACCGCCACGTCCTCCGGCACCCGCTTGCCCATGGCCAGCAGCTCCCGGATCAGGTGGAAGGCCACCTCGTCGTTATAGCATATCACCGCGGACACGTCGTCCAGACGCTCGGTCAAAAACCGGCGCAGCAGGGCGCCCCCCTGCTGTTCCATCATCTCCAGCCGGTCCTGGGTGTCGTACCAGCAGAAGCGCCGGTCGGAGATGGGCAGGCCCTGGTCCCGGATGGCGGAGACGGAGCCGTGGTACCGCTGGGGGCCCTGGACGTCGTCGGATTTAAAGATGCCGCCGATGCGCCGGTGACCCTTGTCGATGAGGTACCGGGCCAGCTTGTAGCCGCCGCCGTAGTTGTCGTCGGCCACGCAGGGGATGCCGGTCAGCTCCGCGTAGGCCCCGTGGAGGAACACCATTGGCACCCCCATCCGTCCCAGCTGGCGGTAAAGGTCCGCGTTGGGGTTGGGCAGGGCCGTCTTGGAGCCCTCCGCCAGGATGCCCGCCACCGGGTGCTCCAGAAGCTGCTGGAGTATCTCCCGCTCCCGGCTCACCTGGTTCTCCGTGGCGAAGACCAGGATGGAGTAGCCCTGACCGGCGAAGACGCTCTGGGCGTCATGGAGGATGGTGGGAAAGATGTAGTCGTCCAAAAAGGACGATATCACCGCCACCTGGCGCACCTCCCCCGCCCGGGTGACGCCGGTAGCATAGGTGCCGCTGCCCTGGCGGGACTGGACCACGCCCTCCTCCGCCAGAAGCTGCAGCGCCCGGCGCACCGTCTGCCGGCTCACGGAAAACCGCTCCGAAAGCTCCGCCTCCGTGGGCAGCCGCCGTCCCGCCTTCCATTCCTGGCCCCGTATCTCCTCCCGGAGTTGGTCGGCCAGGGTCCTGTATTTCAGCGCCATGGTCTCTCCCCTCTCATTTTTGCTGTGCCTATTGCCGTCCCTGCCGGACGGCTACGTGATAATGTATCGATTTGTATTAAAAATGCGTACAAATTCCACAGATTTGTCTGCTAATTCGCCATTTGTGCCCAATCAGTTTGTCATATTGCTGTTGCCTTTGCCCGTTTTTTCAGATTTTTCTGGCAGAATGAGCAAATTGACCAAAAGCTTTCAGAAATTACGGTAAATCTGGACCATAAATAAACACACCTAGTTTACCACGAAATCTGAAAATTGCAAACATAATTCCGGGGTTTTCGGGAAGGATTCCTGAAAGTTGTATCAAAATGGCCGAAAGGCGTTCAAATTTGTCTTATTAATTGGTACGAATTTGGAGGAAACGTCAAAAATCGATTGACTTTCCAGGGCTTTTTTGATTTAATGCATATATCACAACGCTCGGTATTCCGAGTTGATTTTAGGAAGGAGATACTCCCCATGAAGAAGATCCTCGCTATTGCTCTGGCGCTGGTCATGGTCCTGAGCCTGAGCTCTGTGGCTTTCGCCGCTGACGACGAGCTCATCAAGGTCGGCATCATCAACAACGACCCCAACGAGTCCGGCTACCGTACCGCCAACGACGCCGCCATGCGCGCCACCTTCACGGAAGAGAACGGCTATGACGCCACGTTCTACAACAACAACGACGCCGCTCAGCAGATCGCCACTGCGCAGCAGATGATCCAGGACGAGGTGGACTTCCTTCTGCTCTCCCCCGGCTCCACCACCGGCTGGGACACCGTTCTGCAGGACGCCGCTGACGCCGGCACCCAGATCATCCTCTTCGACCGTATGCTGGAAGCCGATGAGAGCGCCTATGTGGCCGCCGTCGTGTCCGACATGGCCGCCGAGGGCGAGACCGCTGTCACTTGGCTGGAAGAGCAGGAGCTGGATGAGTACAACATCATCCACATCCAGGGCCACATGGGCTCTGACGCTCAGCTGGGCCGTACCGGCGCTCTGGACGAGAAGGTCGAGGCTGAGGACAACTGGAACTACGTGACCCAGCAGACCGCCGACTGGAACGAGGAGACCGCCCGCACCATCGTGCAGTCCGTCATCGACTCCGGCGAGGAGTTCAACGTCATCTACGCTGAGAACAACGGCATGGCCCGCGGCGCTGTTGCCGCGCTGGACGCCAACGGCATCACCCACGGCAAGGACGGCGACGTCATCGTCATCGGCTTCGACTCCGACAAGTGGGCCATGGAGTCCGTGCTGAACGGCGAGTGGAACTACATGGGCCTGTGCAACCCCATGCAGGCTGAGAAGGTCGACCAGATCATCAAGGACCTGATGGAGGGTGTTGAGCCTGAGGAGAAGATCATCTACTCCGACGAGCCGGGCTTTGACTGCGAGACCATCACCGAGGAAGACGTGGAGACCTTCGGTACCTGATCGCGTGACCATCCAATAAATAAAACATTTCGCATAATAAGCACGCGGCGCGGCTACATGCCGCGCCGCGTGTGAGATTCTCAGAGGAATGGAGGTATGCACTATGCAGGAAGGCGCCATATTGGAAATGCGCGGGATCAGCAAATTCTTCCCGGGCGTCAAGGCCCTTCAAAACGTGGACTTCACTCTGCGCGCCGGCGAGATACACGCCCTCATGGGCGAGAACGGCGCCGGCAAATCCACCCTTATAAAGTGCCTGACCGGGGTCTATCCCAAGGACGAGGGCGAGATCTATATGGCGGGCCACGACAAGGCCGTGACCATCCGCTCCCCCCAGGACGCCCAGAACATCGGTATCAGTACCGTTTACCAGGAGATCACCCTCTGCCCCAACCTGACGGTGGCGGAGAATATGTATATAGGCCGTACCAAAGGAAGCCTCGCCAACTGGCGGAAAATGAACCAGGGCGCCGGGAAGATCCTCCGGGACCTGGGCATCCCCGCGGCTCCCAACCAGCAGCTTTCCAGCTGCTCCATCGCTGTGCAGCAGATGGTGGCCATCGCCCGCGCGGTGGACATGGACTGCAAGGTCCTGATCCTCGACGAGCCCACCTCCTCTCTGGACGAGCAGGAGGTGCAGAAGCTCTTCGGCCTCATGCGGGATCTGAAGGCAAAGGGCGTGGGCATCATCTTTGTCACCCATTTCCTGGAGCAGGTCTATGAGGTCTGCGACCGGATCACCGTTCTGCGGGACGGCCAGCTGGTGGGCGAGTATGTCATCGAGGATATGCCCCGTGTCCTGCTGGTGTCCAAGATGCTGGGCAAGGACCTGGACGACATGGCCGACATCAAGAGCGAGTCCGGCACCGCCGCCGACATGAGCAGCACGCCCGTTCTGGAGGCGAAGGACCTGTGCAGCAACGCGGGCATCAAGCCCTTCGACTTCTCCATCCACAAGGGCGAGGTCAACGGCTTCACCGGCCTTCTGGGCTCCGGCCGCAGCGAGTGCGTCCGGGCCATCTTCGGCGCCGACCGGGTCACCGGCGGCTCTGTGAAGATGGACGGGAAGGACGTAAAGATCCACAAGCCCCTGGACGCCATGAAGAGCGGCATCGGCTACCTGCCCGAGGACCGCAAGGGCGACGGCATCGTGGGCGACCTGTCCGTCCGGGAGAACATCATCCTGGCCCTGCAGGTCATGAAGGGTTTCTTCCGACCCTTCTCCCGGGCCCAGGCGGAGAAATTTGCCGACGAGTACATAAAGCGTCTGGAGATCAAGACCGCCTCCTCCGACACCCCCATCAACTCCCTTTCCGGCGGCAACCAGCAGAAGTGCATCGTGGCCCGGTGGCTGCTCACCGACCCGAAATACCTCATCCTTGACGAGCCCACCCGCGGCATCGACATCGGCACCAAGATCGAGATACAGAAGCTGGTCCTGCAGCTGGCGGCGGAGGGCAAGAGCGTCACGTTCATCTCCTCTGAGATCGACGAGATGCTGCGCACCTGCTCCCGGCTCATCGTCATGCGCGACCGCAAGGCGGTGGGCGAGCTGTCCGGGGAGGACCTGACCCAGAGCAAGATCATGGCGACTATCGCAGGAGGTGATAAGCAGTGAAGGAAAAACGTTCCAATGAGAGCTTCTTCCGGCGGCTCACCCGCCACCAGCTGTTCATCCCCGTGGCCGCGCTGCTGGCGCTGGTGCTGTTCAACCTCATCGCCGACCCCTCCTTCTTCGCGATCAGCCTGAAGGAAAACAGCCTTGGCAACCCGGTCCTCAGCGGCAACATCATCTCCGTGCTGGACAACGCCTCCGAGCTGGTCCTGCTGGCCATCGGCATGACGCTGGTGACGGCGTCCTCCGGCGGGCAGGACATCTCCGTGGGCGCCACGATGGCCATCGCCGGCAGCGTGATCCTCCGGCTGGTCTGCGGCGGCCAGGTCAGCGCCGACACCATGCAGGCGCCCCTGTTCCTGGCTGTTCTGGCGGGCATCGTCGTGACCATGGCCTTCGGCGCCTTCAACGGCGCGCTGGTGGCCTACTTCAAGATCCAGCCCATGGTGGCCACGCTGATCATGTTCACCGCCGGCCGCTCCATCGCCGCCTGGATCAACAACAACCAGCTCCCCTTCATCAACGACGTGGCCTTCAAGTACGCCGGCACCTTCCTGCCCGGCATCCCGGTGCCCACGCCGGTCTTCATCACCCTGTTCATGATCCTGGTGTTCTGGCTGGTGCTGAAATTCACCAACCTGGGCCTGTACACCCAGGCGGTGGGCATCAACGCCAACTCCTCCCGCCTGAACGGCCTGGACCCCAAGAAGATCAAGCTCCTCACCTACGTTATCCTGGGCGCGTGCGTGGCCATAGCCGGCTTTATCCGCGTCAGCCGCAGCGGCTCCATCAACTACTCCCGCATCGCGGAGAACATCGAGATGGACGCCATCCTGGCGGTGGCCCTGGGCGGCAACAGCCTGGGCGGCGGCAAGTTCAACGTCTACGGCTCCATCCTGGGCGCCTATGTCATCCAGTTCCTCACCACGACGCTGTATAAGTACAACGTGCCCTCCACTGCTCTGCCGGCCTACAAGGCGGTGGTGGTCATCCTGCTGGTGGTGCTCAGCGCTCCCGTGGTCCGGGAGAAGCTGTCCCGCATGAAGAAGAGCTCCGCCAAGGCCGCAAAGGAGGTGGCGTGATATGCCGAAAGAAATAGCTGTGGATAAGCAGGGACGGCTGGCCGGCCGCCCCGCCATGAGCGACACCAACATGCTGCTCACCATCACGGTCCTGGTGTTTTTCGTCATGTACATCGCCGCCGTGGTCTTTCTGGGCGGCGGCTTCTCCAAGCCCCAGAGCTTCCTCAATATCCTGAACAACAACGCCTCGCTCATCGTGCTCTCCTGCGGCATGAGCATCGTCATGATCACCGGCGGTATCGACATCAGCGTGGGCGCCGTCACAGGCCTGGTGTGCATGAGCTGCGCGGTCCATCTGGAACTGCAGGGCGGCAGCATCATCACGGCCCTTCTGCTGGGTCTGGGCATCGGTCTGGCCTTCGGTATCGTCCAGGGCTTCCTGGTGGCCCATCTGGGCATCCAGCCCTTTATCGTGTCCCTGGCGGGCATGTTCTTTGCCAAGGGCATGACCACCATCGTCAGCAAGGAGCCGGTACGCGTGACCGGCGAGAGCTTCCTCGCCATCAAGAATATCCGCGTCACCGTGCCCGGTCTGGGTTCCAACAATAAGCTGGGCCAGTATGTGCCCGCCTATGTGGAAGTGGGCGTGCTCATCGCGCTGGCAGTGGTCGTGATCCTGTTCTGCGTGCTGCGCTGGACAAAGCTGGGCCGCAGCTTCTACGCTGTGGGCGGCAACAACCAGAGCGCCAACATGCTGGGCATCAACGTGCGCCGCACAAAGTTCCTGGCTCATGTGCTGTGCGGTCTGCTGGCGGGCCTGGGCGGCATCCTGTACTTCCTGCACGTGGGCAGCGGCGATGTGGCCAACGGCGCCGGAGACGAGATGAACGCCATCGCCTCCTCCATCATCGGCGGCACTCTGCTGACCGGCGGCGTGGGCAACATCGTCGGCACCTTCTTCGGCGTGCTCAGCCTGAACACCATCAAGCGCATCGTCTCCACCCTGGGCTTTGATGAGGCCTGGTGGTCCAACATCACTGTGGCAGCCATGATCTGCCTGTTCCTGATCATCCAGAGCAT
Source organism: uncultured Oscillospiraceae bacterium (assembly GCA_947631865.1). Classification (GTDB taxonomy): domain Bacteria; phylum Bacillota; class Clostridia; order Oscillospirales; family Oscillospiraceae; genus CAJOIG01. The sequence continues at coordinate 14,029 of CANRNF010000010.1, forward strand.
CATCCTGATGCGCAAGAACAAGAAGTGAAACGGATTCAATAAGGAGACGGCATGAACGACAAAAAACTCTATCTCGGCGTGGAGTTCGGCTCCACCCGCATCAAGGCCGTGACCATAGACGGGGCCCACCGCCCCGTCTCCTCCGGCGACTACACCTGGGCCAGCTCCTATGAAAACGGCGTGTGGACCTACTCCCTGGACGAGGTGTGGGCAGGGCTCAAAAAAGCCCTCTCCGGCGTGCAGGACCGGAACGATATCGCCGCCATGGGCGTTTCCGCCATGATGCACGGCTATCTGGCCTTCGACAAGGACTGGCACCTGCTGACCCCCTTCCGTACCTGGCAGAACACCATCACAGGCCCAGCCGCGGCGGAACTCACAGCCCTGTTCGGCTTCAACATCCCCCAGCGCTGGAGCATCGCCCACCTCTACCAGGCGGTGCTGAACGGCGAGGAGCATGTGCCCCACATCGCCCACATCACCACTCTGGCGGGCTATGTCCACCACGCCCTCACCGGCGTGAACGCCGTGGGCGTAGGCGAGGCCAGCGGCATGTTCCCCATCGCCGCCGACGGCAGGGACTATGACGCCGGGATGATGGCGAAGTTCGATTCCCTCACCGCCGCCCGGAAACTGCCCTGGAAGCTGGCCGGCCTGCTGCCCCAAGTGCTGCAGGCGGGCGAGGACGCGGGCGCCCTCACCGAGGCGGGCGCGGCGCTCCTGGACGGCCTGCTCCCGGCGGGGGTCCCCTTCGCGCCCCCCGAGGGCGACGCGGGCACCGGCATGACCGCCACCAACGCCGTGGCTCCCCGCACCGGCAACGTGTCCGCGGGCACCAGCATCTTCTCCATGGTGGTGCTGGAAAAGCCCCTGGAGCACGTCCACGAGGAGATCGACGTGGTGACCACCCCCACGGGCAAGCCCGTGGCCATGGTCCACTGCAACAACTGCACCAACGACACCAACGCCTGGGTGGGCGTGCTGAAGGAGACGGCGGCGCTGTTCGGCGCCCAGCCGGACACCGGCGATCTCTACACCAAGCTCTATGAGAAGAGCCTGGAGGGCGAGCCCGACTGCGGCGGCGTGCTGGTGTGCAACTACCTGGCGGGCGAGGGCGTCACCCATATGGACGCGGGCCGTCCCCTGGTGGTCCGCACGCCGGAGGCCAAATTCACCCTGGCCAACTTCTTCCGGGCCCAGCTCTACGCTACCATGTCCACCTTGAAGATCGGCATGGACATCCTGGCCTCGGAGCACGTGGCCATCGACTCCCTCACCGGCCACGGCGGTCTTTTCAAGACCCCCGTGGTGGGCCAGAAGTACATGGCCGCGGCCTGCAACGCCCCGGTGACCTGTATGGAGACCGCCGGCGAGGGCGGCCCCTACGGCATGGCCCTGCTGGCCGCCTATATGCTGAACAAAACCGGCGGCGAGAGCCTGGAGGAGTATCTGAACGCCCGGGTCTTCGCCGGCGCGAAGGGGACCACTCTGGTCCCGGAGCAGGCGGACGTGGACGGCTTCAACGCCTATATCCGGCGGTACAAGGCCTTGCTGGCCGTGGAAAAGGCCGCTGTTGACACCCTGTAAGGAGATATTATAATATGAGCAAGTACGAATTCTGGTTCGTGGTAGGCTCCCAATTCCTCTACGGCCCCGAGGTTTTGGAGACCGTGGAGGCCCGGGCCAGGGAGATGGCCGCCGAGATGAGCAAAAGCCTTCCCTATCCTCTGGTATACAAGGTCACCGCCAAGACCAACAAGGAGATCACGGATATAGTCAAGGAGGCCAACCACGACGACGCCTGCGCCGGTATCGTCGCCTGGTGCCACACCTTCTCCCCCAGCAAAATGTGGATCAACGGCCTGGCGGCCCTGCAGAAGCCCTACTGCCACTTCGCCACCCAGTACAACATGGAGATCCCCAACGAGGAGATCGACATGGACTTCATGAACCTGAACCAGGCCGCCCACGGCGACCGGGAGCACGGCTTCATCGCGGCGCGGCTTCGCATGCCCCGCAAGGTCATCGCCGGCTACTGGAAGGACGAGAAGGTCCTTGCCCGCATCGGCAGCTGGATGAAGGCGGCTGTGGGCGCGGCGGTCTCCCGGGGCATGAAGGTCATGCGCTTTGGGGACAATATGCGGGAGGTGGCCGTCACCGAGGGCGACAAGGTGGAGGTCCAGACGAAGCTGGGCTGGCAGGTGAACACCTGGGCCGTTGGCGACCTGGTGAAGGAGATGAACGCCGTCACCGACGCCGAGATCGACGCCCTGGTGGCCGAGTACGAGGCCCATTACGATGTGGCCACGGACAACACCGCCGCCATCCGCTATCAGGCCCGGGAGGAGATCGCCATCAAGAAGATGATGGACGCGGAGGGCTGCAAGGCCTTCTCCAACACCTTCCAGGACCTGTACGGCATGGAGCAGCTGCCCGGTCTGGCCAGCCAGCACCTGATGGCCCAGGGCTACGGCTACGGCGGCGAGGGCGACTGGAAGGTATCCGCCATGACCGCCATCATGAAAGCCATGGGCGAGGGCGGCAACGGCGCTTCCGCCTTTATGGAGGATTACACCTACCATCTGGCGGAGGGCCAGGAGTACTCTCTGGGCGCCCACATGCTGGAGGTCTGCCCCTCCCTCGCGGCGGATAAGCCCCGCATCGAGACCCACCACCTGGGCATCGGCATGAACGAGAAGGACCCGGCCCGGCTGGTGTTCGAGGGCAAGGCGGGCAAGGCCATCGTGGCCAGCCTCATCGACATGGGCGGCCGCCTGCGCCTGATCGTGCAGGACATCGAGGCGGTGAAGCCCATCATGCCCATGCCCAACCTGCCTGTGGCGCGGGTCATGTGGCGGGCCATGCCGGACCTTCTTACCGGCGTGGAGTGCTGGATCACCGCCGGCGGCGCCCATCACACCGTGCTCTCCTACGACGTGACCGCCGAGCAGATGAAGGATTGGGCCAACATCATGGGCATCGAGTTCGTCCACATCAGCAAGGACACCACCGTGGAGAGCCTGGAAAAAGAGCTGTTCTGGAACGACATCGCCTGGAAATTAAAGGCCGTATGATTTAAACTGCGAGGGGAAAGTGAATTCCCCCTCGCAGGAATCAAAAGCCTGACGTTCTGCGGCTTTTGGTTCACGCGCGGGAATGCCGCGCGGCTCGCCCTGACCGGGCTTCGCTCCCCGGTCGCATCTTTCAAAAGGATGTGTTATCTATGTTGGAAGAACTGAAAAAAACAGTGTGGGAGGCAAACCTCCTCCTGCCGAAACACGGTCTCGTGACCTTCACCTGGGGCAATGTCTCCGGCATCGACCGGGACAAGGGTCTTGTGGTCATCAAGCCCTCCGGGGTGGAGTACGACGAGATGCGGCCCGAGGACATGGTGGTCATGGACCTGGATGGGAACCGGGTGGAGGGCCGCTATAAGCCCTCCAGCGACACGCCCACCCACATCGCCTTCTATAAGGCCTTCCCCCACATCGGCGGCGTGGTCCACACCCACTCCCGCTGGGCCACCAGCTTTGCCCAAGCCGGGCGGGGCATCCCCGCCTATGGCACCACCCAGGGCGATTACTTCTACGGGGAGATCCCCTGCACCCGGAAGATGACCCCCGCCGAGATCGCCGGGGAGTACGAGCTGGAGACCGGCAACGTGGTCATAGAGACCTTCCGGGACCGGCACATCGACCCGGACCAGGTCCCCGCCGTGCTGGTGCACAGCCACGGCCCCTTCGCCTGGGGCACGGACCCCATGAACGCGGTGCACAACGCCGTGGTCCTGGAGGAGGTGGCCTTCATGGCCTTCCACGCTCTGGCGCTGACGCCGGACCTGCCCCCCATGCAGCAGGAGCTGCTGGACAAACACTATCTGCGCAAACACGGCCCCGGCGCCTATTACGGCCAGGGCTGACCCATAGGATCGAGGTAAAATGTTATGACATCAAAGGAAAAAAAGCAGCTGGCCATCGCCGCCTGCAAAATACGCATGGGCGCTCTGGAGGGCGTCCACGCCGCCAAGGCCGGCCACCCCGGCGGCAGCCTCTCGGCGGCGGACATGTTCGCCTACCTCTATTTTAAGGAGCTGAACATCGACCCCGCCAATCCCCACATGGAGGACCGGGATCGCTTCGTCCTCTCGAAGGGCCACACCGCCCCCGGCCTCTACGCCGCGCTGGCCCTCCGGGGGTTCTTCCCCTGGGAGGACTTAAAGACCCTGCGCCAGATCGGCAGCCACCTCCAGGGCCACCCCAACATGGCCATGACCCCCGGCGTGGACATGTCCACCGGCTCTCTGGGCCAGGGCATCTCCGCCGCGGCGGGCATGGCGCTGGCCGCGAAGGTGAAGGGCCTGCCCATCCGGGTATACACCCTGCTGGGCGACGGCGAGATCGAGGAGGGCGAGGTCTGGGAGGCCACGATGTTCGCCCATCACCACAAGCTGGATGACCTGTGCGTGATCGTGGACAACAACGGCCTGCAGATAGACGGCCCCATCGACCAGGTCATGAGCCCCTATCCCATCCCGGAGAAGTTCAAGGCCTTCGGCCTGCACGTCATCGAGATCGACGGCCACGACTTCGACCAGATCGAGGCCGCCTTCAACGAGGCCCGGGAAACGAAGGGCGTGCCCACCGCCATCGTCATGAAGACCGTCAAGGGCAAGGGCGTATCCTTTATGGAGAATCAGGCCTCCTGGCACGGCAAGGCCCCCAACGACGAGGAATTCAAAAAAGCCATGGACGAGCTGAACGCCCGTCTGACGGAACTGGAGGGCGAGAAAGATGAGTGATGTGAAAAAGACGGCCACCCGCGAGAGCTACGGCAACGCCCTCAAGGAGCTGGGCGCTCTGCACCCGGACGTGATCGTGTTCGACGCGGACCTGTCCGCCTCCACCAAGACCGGCGTCTTCCGGGCCGCGTACCCGGAGCGCCACTTCAACTGCGGCATCGCAGAGGGCAATATGATGGCCGTGGCGGCGGGCGCGGCGGCCATGGGCCTGGTGCCCTACGCCTCCAGCTTCGCCATGTTCGCCTCCGGCCGGGCCTTTGAGCAGGTGCGCAACTCCATCGGCTACACCCAGCTGAACGTGAAGATCGGCGCCACCCACGGCGGCATCTCCGTGGGCGAGGACGGCGCTTCCCACCAGTGCTGCGAGGACTTCGCCCTCATGCGCTCCATCCCCGGCATGGTGGTCATGAGCCCCGCCGACGACGCGGAGGCCAAGGCCATGGTGTTCGCCGCTTACGACCACCCCGGCCCCGTGTATATGCGCTTCGGCCGGGCCCCGGTGCCCGCCGTCCACGGGGACGATTACAAGTTCACCATCGGCAAGGGCGAGACCCTGGCCGAGGGTACGGACGTGGCCATCATCGCCAACGGCCTGTGCGTGGCCGAGGCACTGGGCGCCCGGGACATCCTGGCCCAGGAGGGCATCTCCGCCCGGGTCATCAACATGGGCACCATCAAGCCCCTGGACGAAGAGCTGGTGCTGAAGGCCGCCCGTGAGTGCAAGAAGATCGTCACCTGCGAGGAGCACAGCGTCATCGGCGGCCTGGGCGAGGCCGTGTGCGCCGTGGTGGCGGAGGCGGGCCTCTCCTGCCCGGTGAAGCGGGTGGGCGTGCAGGACGTGTTCGGCCACTCCGGCCCTTTCACCGCCCTGCTGGAGGAGTTTGGCCTCACCGCGCCCCATATCGCGGAAGCATGTAGGTAACCTAATACAACGCAAAAGACCGGCCCCGTTTGGGGCCGATCTATTTATCTGCTCTCGTCTTGCTCCTCGCGTCACATCCTGTACCTCCGTCGGAACCGACGATATACTTCCGTCATTGTTCCTCCTTCGGCACAGTCTGCTGCCGCTCGTCGCTTGCCACACGCCGGATGAGTGCGCATGCCGACGGCGCTCCAAGGAGGCAGTGTCCCTCGAACGAACATTGTTGAGCGTAGCGAAACCGTTCGCGAGGGCCACTGTCGACGCAGGGAGCGCCATGGCACCAACGTGCCCTTACTTCAACGGCTCGAAGTCCTCCGCGCCGTGCTTGCACAGGGGGCAGATGAAGTCCGCGGGCAGGGTGTCGCCCTCGTAGATATAGCCGCAGATCTTGCACACGAAGCCCTTTTTCTTCTCCAGCACCGGGGGCTTGGGCTTGATGTGGTCGAAGTAGTACTGGTACGTCACGCTGGGCTCGTCAGACAGCTTCTTCGCCTCGGTCACGTCCGCGATGAACAGGGTGTGGGTGCCGCAGTCGATGGCATTCACCACCTTGGCGGAGATGAAGGCGTTGGTGAAGCCGGGGATATAGCAAAGGCCGTTCTGGCTGCGGGCCGCGTCGGGCCAGTTGGCCAGCTTTTCGGCGGTGCGGCCGGACTGGAAGCCGAAGTGCTTGAAAATGTCCATCGTCGCGCTGGTGCTCAGGGTGGAGACGTTGAACACGCCGGTCTTGGCCACCATATCGTGGGTGTAGTTTTCCTTGTTCACGGCGATGGAGATGCGAAGGGGCGAGCCCGTCACCTGCTGGACGGTGTTGATGATGCAGCCGTTGTCCTTGTCCCCGTCCTTGGCGGTGAGGACGAACAGACCGTAGGAGAGGGTGCGGATGGCGGCGGAGTCGATGGTCTTGTCCGCCGGGGCCTCGGGATGGGCGGCCTCCTCCTTGGCCTGGATGGACGCGGCCACCGCGTCCGCCAGGGCCTGGAGCTCGCCCAGCTGGTCCTCTTTGAGGGCGGAGCGGATGGTGAGGCCCGCGTCCAGGTAAGTCATGTTCTTGAGGCCGGAGAGCATCTCGCGCATGAGCTTGCCGGAGGTGGGGGCCCAGGAGCCGTTTTCCACAAAGGCCACGGTCCGATTCTGCAGGTTGTGGGCGGCGATGTCGTGCAGGAGGTTCTCCATGTTCACGAATACCCCCGCGTTGTAGGTGGTGGAGGCGAAGATGATGTGGCTGCAGCGGAAGGCCTCGGCCACGATATAGCTGGGGTGGGTCACGGACACGTCGTACAGCGCCGTGCGCACCCCCTGCTCCGCCAGCCGCGCCGCGATGATCTCGGCGGTGTTCTCAGTGTGGCCGTACACGGAGGCATAGGCGATGAGGACCTGGTCGTCCTCGGGCGTGTAGCCGCTCCACTTCACGTACTTCTCCAAAAAGTCCCCGATGCCCCGGCGCCAGACATAGCCGTGGAGGGGGCAAATGAGGGCGATGTCCAAACCAACGGCCTTTTTCAGCACCGCCTGGACCTGGTTGCCGTACTTGCCCACGATGTTGGTGTAGTACCGACGGGCCTCGGTCATATAGACCTGGTCCCCGGCGGCGTGGTCGGCGAATATCTCCCCGTCCAGAGCCCCGAAGGAGCCGAAGGCGTCCGCGGAGAACAGGGCCTTTTCGGTGGTCTCATAGGTCATCATGACCTCCGGCCAGTGGACCATGGGGGCCATGACGAAGGTAAAGGTGTGTTTGCCGGTGCAGAGGGTGTCCCCCTCCTTCACCAGGTGGACATGGGAGTCCACGTCGAAGGTAAAGTACTGCTTCATCATGGCGGCGATCTTCTGGTTGCAGACGATCTTCACCTCCGGCCAGCGCAGCACCAGCTCCTCGATGGTGGCGGCGTGGTCCGGCTCCATGTGGTTCACCACGAGCCAGTCAAGCTCCCGGCCGTGGAGCAGGTGGCGGATGTTCTCGAAAAACACGTCACGGACGGCCCGGTCCACGGTGTCCAGCACCACGGTCTGGTCGTCCTCCACGAAATAGGAGTTGTAGCTGACGCCGTTCGGCACCGGGTAGACGTTCTCAAAAAGGCTGATGCGCCGGTCGTTCCCGCCGATCCATGTGATGGCGTCGGTGATCTTTTTTACGCAGTACATTTCTTATCCTCCCTGGTATGCATTCGATGGGACCATTATACCAAAATCTCCCCCGATTGCAAGGAGATATGCCGCACGAAGCACCCCAGCCTCCCTCTGACGAGGGAGGTGGCACGGCGCAAGCCGTGACGGAGGGAGAGATATTTCAGGCTGGCGGTCATCTGTCTCTCCCCCAGTCTCGCTTACGCTCGACAGCCCCCTCGTCAGAGGGGGCCTTTTGCTGCGTTTTCTGCAAAGCCCCCGCGCAAAAAAGAGGCCATCCATAGAGACGGCCTCTTGTTCTTCATTTATGGCTGCTGCCACTTATCCTTATCCACACCGAACTGCTCATATACAAATTCCCAGGCTTCTTCGGCTTTTTGCAGCCAAAAGGGTTTCTCCTCTCCGCCGGAGACAGCACCCAGGACGTCATCATCCAGGGCGGCGTCCTTCTGTTCAGGGGTTACCCCCCCCCCCCGATTTTCTTATCCTCAGTCATCGTATTATTCCTCCTTGATGATTTGATCACAGTATCAGACATTCCGGGGCATTTGTCAACCATTTTGTCCCGAATCGACAAAATCGCGGCCTGAATTGCGCGCCGCACGCCTTCAGGCCGGCAGCCTGGCAGAGAAAGGCAAAAATGCGGGTTGTAAAACCCGGTCGTATCGTGTAAATTAATAGTGTATGAAAAAACGCCGGACGGGGCTTCCGTCCGTTTTGGAAAGGACAAAAACGCTATGAAACAGGGCGATATTCTTCACGGCTTCAAAGTCCTCGCATCCCAGCCTCTTCCCGAGATCGGGGCGGTCATGTGGCGGATGGAATACGAGAAAAACGGCGCCCGGCTCATCTGGATGGACCGGGACGACGACAACAAGACCTTCTCCATCGGCTTCAAGACCATCCCCCAGGACGACACGGGCGTGTTCCACATCCTGGAGCACTCGGTGCTGAACGGCTCGGAGAAGTACCCGGTGAAGGAGCCCTTCGTGGAGCTTTTGAAGAGCTCCATGGCCACGTTTTTGAACGCCATGACCTTCCCGGACAAGACCATGTACCCGGTCTCCTCCCGGAACGACCAGGACTTCCTGAACCTGGTGGACGTATACATGGACGCGGTGCTCCATCCCCTGAGCCTCACCGACCCCCACGCCTTCCGGCAGGAGGGCTGGCACTACGAGCTGGACGACGAGGACGGCGAGCTTCGTGTCAACGGTGTTGTCTACAACGAGATGAAGGGCGCCTACGCCTCCTCCGACCGGGTGATGGCCAGCGAGCTGGAGCGGATGCTCTTCCCCGACAACTGCTACGGCCGCTCCTCCGGCGGCGACCCGGTGCACATCCCGGAGCTGACCTATGATGATTACCTGGCCAGCCACGCCCGGTTCTACCACCCCTCCAACAGCTATATCTTCCTGGACGGGCGGATGGACCTGGACACCGTGCTGGCCAAGCTGGACGGCTTCCTCGCCTCCTACGAGCGCATAGACCCGGACGCTGACATCCCCATGCAGGCGCCCGTGGCCGCCGGGGAGAAGGCCGCCTGGTATGAGATAGGCCCGGAGGAGGACGAGGCCAACAAGGCCATCCTGGCCCAGGGCTGGGTGGTGGCCCGGTTCGATGAGCTGGAGAAGAACATGGCCCTGTCCGTGCTCACCACCGCCCTCACCGGCACCAACGACAGCCCCCTCACCAAGGCCCTGCTGGACGCGGGCCTCTGCGAGGACGTGTCTTTGGAAGTCGTGGACGGGGTGCAGCAGCTTTACGCCCTGCTGGTGCTCCGAAACGCCGACCCGGCGAAAAAGGATGAGATATGGGCCCTGGCGGAGAAGACCCTGGCCGGCCTCGCCGATCACGGCCTGGACCATGGGCATCTGGCCAGCATCCTGGACCGGCTGGAGTTCGTGACCCGGGAAAAGGACTTCGGCTCCATGCCCAAGGGCCTGGTGTACGCCATCAACGCTATGGAGACATGGCTCTACGGCGGCGACCCGGCCCAGAACTTCAGCTACGACGCCCTGTTCGCCTCCCTGCGGGAGAAGATCGGCGCGGGCTGGTTTGAGCTCTTCCTGCGCCGCTCCCTGCTGGACAACGGCCACACCGCCCGCGTCCTCATGCTGCCCTCCAAGACCCTGGGCGAGGAGAAGGCCAAGGCGGAGGCGGACCGCTGCGCCAGGATCAAGGCCGGTTGGGACAAGGAGACGGTCGCCCGGGTCATGGAGGATTTCCGCGTCCTCCGGGAGCGCCAGGCCCGGAAGGATACGCCGGAGGAGCTGGAGAGCCTGCCTGTGCTGGCCCTCGCGGACATCCCCGAGGAGCGGCCCATGCCCGTCTGGGAGGAGGCGAAAGCAGGGGACGCCACCGTCCTCTACGTGCCCCAGAAGACCGACGGCATCACCTATTTCGACATGTACTTCTCCCTGGACGACGTCCCCACGGAGGAGCTGCCTCTGGCCAGCTTCCTCACAAAGCTCCTGGGCCAGACCGCCACGGAGCACTATACAGCTCTGGAGCTGCACAGCCGCATCGAGGCCGTGCTGGGCCACTTCGCCGCCAACGGCTCCGTGGCCGCCCGGGAGGCCCAGACGGCGGAGGCCCGGACCCTCTTCCAAGTGACCAGCGCCATGCTCTCTGCCAAGAAGGACGAGGCGGCGGACCTCTTGGAGGAGATCTTGCTCCGGTCCCGGTTCGATGACACCGCCTATATCTTCAACCTCCTGCGCCAGGAGCGCATCGGCCTGGAGCAGTCCATCATCATGAGCGGCAACGCCTATGCCTCCCTGCGCACGGCGGCCTCCGGCTCCGCCCGGGGCGCGGCGGTGGAGGCCCTGCAGGGCGTCACCTATCTGCGCTGGCTCCAGGCCGTGGAGAAGTCCTTTGACACGGAGGGCCCCGTTCTGTGCGAAAAGCTTTCGGCTCTCGCCAAAAGACTGTTCTCCCGTGAGCGGGTCCTGTGCTGCCTCACCGGCGAGCGGGACGAGGCCTTCCCGGAAAAGGTCCTTTCCGCCTTGGGCACGGAGCCCATGGGCCCCGCGGCGGCCCGCACGCCCTTCCCCGCCCGGAAGGAGGGCTTCCTCATCCCCGCCGCCATCGGCTTTGCCTGCAAGGGCGCGAATCTGTATAACTTGGGCGGGGCCATTACCGGCGCGGCCCGTGTGAGCGCAAAGCTGCTCACCTTTGACTACCTCTGGAACGCGGTGCGTGTCCAGGGCGGCGCCTACGGGGTGAACCTGTCCCTGCGCCGGGAGGGCGACGTGCTCTTCACCAGCTACCGGGACCCCAGCCCCGCCCGGACCCTGGACTGCTTCGATGCGTGCGGCCAGACCCTGCGGGACACCCTGGCCAAGGGCGAGAGCGTGGACAAGTATATCATCAGCACCGTCTCCGACACGGAGCCTCTCATGACCCCCCGGACGGAGGGCGTCCGCGCCGCGGCCATGTTCCTCACCGGCCAGACCGGTCAGGACCTGCAGCGGGAGCGCAGCCAGATCCTCCACGCCACCCGGGAGCAGATGGCCGCCTTCGCCGGCGCCCTGGATGACGTCTGCGCCCAGGAGCGGGTCTGTGTCATCGGCGGCAAGGCCGTCCTGGACGCCTGCCAGGGCTTGGACAGCGTGGAGCCGATACAACAGTAAGCGAACAGCGCCCCCGGACCTTCGTCCGGGGGCGCTTCTTCTATACCATCCGCTTATTTTCGGCTGATCTGTTATGTATCTGAATGCCTTCCGGCGCCGCCCGACACGTCTTTTCCGGTCTGGCTGTCCAGTTTCTTTTCCTCGCTTATGGCTGCTGCTCCTTAATACGGTTTATAGGCGGGGCAATGCTCAGCGCTGTTGTTTATAAAATCAGACAGGTCGTCACGATGGGGGCAGACGTCGGTGTCCCGGTGGTGGCAGTACATACGGCACTCTTCGGACTTTTGGACTGCCCTTATACCGGGGTCGTGATTGTACCGGTAATCACTGACCCCGCCGCCGCTGACTCCTTCCAAGGTCTCGTCGTTCAGGGTCTCCTTCTGTTCAGGGGTTACCCCCCCCCCCGCTGGATCTTCTTCTCTTCGCTCATGGTATGTTCCTCCTTAATTTATATCGCGCCATCGCGCAATATCATACTAGCGGAACGCCGGGCGGCCGTCAACCGTTTTGTCCCGAATCGACAAAATCACGACTCGAATTGCACATTTGAGAAAGTTTTTGCCGGGTGCGGCTGCTTTACCAGTCCACCCGGCTCCTCTGTCAGTCAGCCGCCGGAATGATCCGGCGGCTTTTACAAAACACCCTTCCCATGTTCCCCTACGCCGGGAACAATGCCTTTTTGATCTGGCCCACGGCGTTTTTCTCCAGGCGGGACACCTGGGCCTGGCTGATGCCGATGGCGGCGGCCACCTCCATCTGGGTCCGGCCGTCGAAAAAGCGCATGGACAGAATGCGCTTTTCCCGGTCCGCCAGCTTGTCCACCGCCTCGGTGAGGGCGATGCGCTCCAGCCAGGCCGCGTCGGTGTTCTTGTTGTCGCCGATCTGGTCCATGACCGCCACGCTCTCGCCCCCGTCGTTGTAGACGGGCTCGAAAAGGCTTACCGGGTCGGAGATGGCGTCCAGGGCCATGACCACGTCCCCCGGCTCCAGCCCCAGCATCTTCGCGATGTCCTCCACGGAGGGCTCCCGCTGGTGTTCCGCCAAAAACGCCTCCTTGGCCTGCATGGCCCGGTAGGCCGTGTCCCTTAAAGACCTGCTCACCCGCACCGCCCCGGAGTCCCGGAGATACCGGCGTATCTCCCCGGAAATCATGGGCACCCCGTAGGTGGAAAACTTCACGTCCTGGGCGATGTCGAAGTTGTCGATGGCCTTGATAAGGCCGATGCAGCCCACCTGGAACAGGTCGTCCACGTTCTCTCCCCGCCCGGCGAACTTCTGGATCACGCTGAGCACCAGGCGCAGGTTCCCGGAGATGAGCTCCTCCCTCGCCTGCATGTCCCCTGCCTTGGCCCGGACCAGCAGGGCTCTCGTCTCCTCGTTTTTCAGCACCTTCAGCCGGGCGGTGTTCACGCCGCAGATCTCCACCTTGCATTGCAACGGACTATCCCCTCTCGTTTGCCTTGTGAGGCGAAGATAGTGTTGCCAGCGGAGGCAGATTTGATTCACCGGCCGGGCCTTAGAAAAAAACGCGCCATCCCCTTTTCTTTTTCCATATAATATGGTAAAATATCCTGCTGAGTTTCGGCATCGCGACGAAAAATCTTGCGGAAACCAAGAGGTATCACACCCATGGCCCATCACCCCTATAAGACGAGAGAAGGCGGCGCCACCGTCACCGTATTCGTGCCCTACGACTGCCGCAACCACTGCCCCTTCTGCATCAACAAGCAGGAATACGCCGACATGACGGGCTTCAGCCTGGAAAAGATATGCCAGAGCATCAAGCGCATGGACGCCATCACCCCCCGGTGCGACTTCGTATTCACCGGCGGCGAGCCCATGGCCAATCTGGAAAGCCTGCAGATCATGCTGGACTGCATCCCCACCACCCACCGGGTGTTCATCAACACCACCCTGCCGGTGTTCGAGGACCAGTCCCCCGACGATATCCTGGCCTTCTTCCGGCGCAACAAGGGCAAGGTGACATGCGTCAACATCTCCCGCCACATGCAGAAATACGTGGAGGAGTCCCCCGACGAGCTCATCGGCCAGCTCCCCGTCCCCGCCCGGGTCAACTGCGTACTGTGGAAGAACTACCCCGCTCAAAACTTGCCCGCCTTCGTGGAGCGGTGGAAGGGCCGGCATGTGTCCATCCAATTCCGCTACGACTACACTGACACCACCCCGGAGAACCTGTACCGGGAGGAGGACGACCACATCCTCCGCGACCTGAAGAAGTACTTTACCTACAAGGGCCTGGAGGGCTGCCGCATGCGCAACGGCTACCACTTCGAGCACGACGGCGTGGACATCACCTACCACAAGACCCTCCCCTACTCCACCATCGAGGAGACCGGCCCCGACGGGGTCACCTACGACATCCTCTATGACGTGATCATCAAGCAGAACGGCGATATCCACTCCGACTGGACGGGCGTGCTGATGGACGTGCCCGCCTACGAAAAGGTGGTCTTCGAGCCCGACGACCAGCACTGGATCGAAAAGTGCTGACCCGAATATAGTTCAAGCCCCCGGACCGACGGTCCGGGGGCTTGCTTCATTTTATTCACTATTCACTCGCTATAGAGCCTGACGATATTCAAAAGTATCTCCACCACGGTCTCCATGTCCTCGGCGCAGACGCACTCCGCCGGGCCGTGGCAGCTGTAGCCCCCGGTGCCCAGATTGGGGCACGGAAGGCCCATGAAGCTGAGGCGCGCCCCGTCGGTGCCGCCCCGGATGGGCTCCACCGTGGGGACCACCCCGGCCATCTCCGCCGCCTTTTTGGCGTTGTCGATAAGGTGCATGCAGGGCTCTATCTTCTGGCGCATGTTGTAATAGCTGTCCCTCATGTCCAGGATCACCTTCGCCGTGGGATGGGCCGCCGCCACGGCGTCGCAGGCACGCCGCATCATTTCCTTGCGCTCTTCAAACTTCTCCCGGTCATGGTCACGGATGATGTAGCCCATCTGGGCGGCCGCGGCGGTGCCCTTGAGCCCATCCAGGTGGAAAAAGCCCTGGTAGCCAGAAGTCTTTGCTGGGACGTCCTCCGCGGGGAGCCGGGCGTTGAGCTCCTGGGCGATGAGCAGGGCGTTCTCCATGACGCCTTTGGCGGAGCCGGGGTGGACCGACACGCCCTGGATGGAGATGACCGCGCTGGCGGCGTTGAAGTTCTCATACTCGATGCTGCCCACCGCGCCGCCGTCCACGGTGTAGGCATACTTCGCCCCGAAGGCGGCCACGTCGAAGTGATCCGGCCCCTGGCCGATCTCCTCGTCGGGGGTGAACGCCACGCAGATGCGCCCGTGGGGGATATCCCCCGCCATGAGCCGGGCGCACAGCTCCACGATCTCCGCCGCGCCGGCCTTGTCGTCCGCCCCCAGAAGGGTGGAGCCGTCGGCGGTGATGAGGGTCTTCCCGGCGAGGCTCTTCAAAAACGGGAAGTCGCTTACCCGGATGACCCGGCCCTCTTTGGGCAGGACCACGTCCTTCCCGTCGTAATGCTCGTGCAGCACCGGGCGCACGTTCTCCCCGGAAAAGGCGGGCGAGGTGTCCATATGGGCCAGAAAGCCGATGGCCGGGGCGGCCTCATGGCCGGACGTGGCCGGGATAAAAGCCGTGACGATGCAGTTTTCGTCCAAGGCAGGATCTTCCAGCCCCAGGTCCGTCAGTTCCTTTTGAAGCACCCTCGCCAGGTCCCACTGGCAGGCCGAGGAGGGCGTGGTCCCCGACGTCTCGTCGGAGGTGGTGTGTATTTTCACGTATTGCAAAAAACGCTCTGTGGCGCTCATGGCATATCGCTCCTTATGGTCATAGTAAGACCGGCCCGGGGACGGACCGGTCTTTCATTGTCAGATGGGCAGGTGGGAGAAGAAATAGGGCAGCTGCTTGCGCCACCAGGGCCAGTCGTGGCACACGTCGTAGCCCCAGTAGTCGGCCCAGACGGGGATGCCCTTCACGTGCAGGATGGACTCCAGCCGCCGCTCGTGGGCCATCATCTCCTCGTCCCAGGCGCCCTGGCCGGAGCAGAGGATGATGTTGCTCTCCCGGTAGAGCTGGATATAGGGATGGTCCTCGGGCATGTTGGGCAAAAATTGCAGCGGGGAGTTTGCGTAGGTCAGATCGTCGTGGTAGTCGCCGAAGAAGAAGTTGGCGTCAAAAAGTCCGCTCAGGGAGATGACCGTGTCGAACAGGTCCGGCCGGCGGAAGAAGAAGTTGGCCGCGTGGAGCGCGCCCATGCTGCACCCGGTGGTCATGGCCTTCCGGTCGTCGCAGCCCAGCTCGTGGAGCCGGGGCAGCAGCTCGTTCGTCACGTAGGCGAACCAGCGCTCCTGCAGCTCCAGCCGGTACCGGGGGTCGCCGGGGTTGGACCAGGTCTCGCCGTCGATGGCGTCCACGCCCGCCACCATGACCCGGCCCTGCTCGACCCAGGGGGCGATGGTGTCCACCATGCCGTAGTTCTCAAAGTCGTAGAACCGGCCGTCCTGGGGCGGGAAGGCCAGGCACAGCTTGCCGCCCTCGCCGTAGATCTTGAACTCCATGTCCCGGCCCAGGATGTGGCTGTACTCCTTGAAATAGCGTGTGGTCATATGGTTCCTCCTTATATCAGGCCCGCTTCGAGACGAAGCGGATGAATTCCTTGGCCTCGGCCTCCGTATCCGCGTGGATGGTATAGGTCTGGTCGCCCATGGCGTCCGCCAGCGCCGCCGGCATCCGCTGGCACAGGGCCATCTTTTCGCCGTAGCGCTCCATGATCTCCTCGTGGGAGTGGACATATTTTGTGGCGTCCCTGCGGCTGGAGTAGGCGCAGAAGTGGTCTGGTCCGCCCGGGGTCACGTGGCTCTCGTCGAAGGCCACCATGTCCGCCCAGATCTGGTACACGTCCGTGCTGTGGGCGAAGTTGATCATGTCCGGGGTGTAGCCGCCGGCGGGGCGCATATTGACCTCCAGGCCCACGAAGCCGCCCTTCTTCCCCAGGCCGGGCTTGGCCTTGGAAAGCTCGAAGAACTCGAAGTGGACGAACCGGTTCCGGGCCCCGAAGGCCTTGGCCGTCCGTCGGCCCATGTCGGCAAGCGCCTCCGGCACCTTGTCCACCACGTAGTAGCTCAGGTCCCCCTGGTCGTTCACGATGTCCGCGATGGAGGGCGGGAACAGGGCCGAGGACTCTATAAGGGGCTCGCAGTTGCTGTCCAGGATAGCGTCGTAGGAGCGGATGGCGCCGGTGACGAACTCCTCCATCACGTAGGGCACATCGGGCTTTTCCTTGAAAAACCAGTCCAGGTCCTCCTCTTTTTCCAGCTTCCAGGTGTGGCTGGCGCCCACGCCGTTGTCGGGCTTCACGATGACGGGCCAGCCCACCTCCTGGATGAACTTTTTGGCCGCCGCCTTGGTCTTCACCTTGTGGCAGCGGGCGGTGGGCACGCCGGCCTTGGCGTAATAGGCCTTCATGCCGGACTTGCTCTTGAAGGCCTGCACGCCCTTGGCGTCCACGCCGGTGGTGATATGGAAGTCCGTGCGCAGCTGGGCGTCCTGCTCCAGCCAGTACTCGTTGTTGGACTCCAGCCAGTCGATCTTTCCGTACCGGTAGGCGAAGTAGGCCACCGCCCGGAAAACCTGGTCGTAATTCTCCAGGGTGTCCACCTTGTAGTACTCGGTGAGAGCGCCCTGCAGGCCCGGTTCCAGCGCCTCATAGGGGCAATCGCCCACGCCCAGCACGTTCACACCGTCCCGCTTCAGCCTGTCGCAGAAGTTCCAGTAGGCCTGGGGGAAATTGGGGGAAATAAATACGAAATTCATGTGCTTTCTCCTCTTATGTATGATGAATTTAAATCGCTTTCTTGTTGATCCACTCCGCCCGGAGCTTGGAGTAGACGATCTTCTGCTCGCTGTAGAGGCCGTAGTAGCCGGAGAGCATATAGCTCACGGCGCAGCCCAATGCGAACAGCACCACGCCCTGGCCGCCGAACAGCTCGTAGCTGAGGAGCATGGACGTGACCGGGCAGTTGGTGACGCCGCAGAACACCGCCGCCATGCCCAGCGCCCCGGCGAAGCCGTGGGGCATGCCCAGCAGGGGCCCCATCCAGGTGCCGAAGGCCGCGCCTACACACATGGCAGGCACGATCTCGCCGCCCCGGAAGCCCGCCCCCATGGTCAGGGCCGTCAGCATCAACTTCACCAGGAAGGCGTACCATATGGTCTGGCCCCCCAGGAGCTTTCGGATGAGCTCGTCCCCCGCGCCCATATAGAGCCAGCTGTCGGGGATGATCAGCAGCAGTCCCAGCACCAGCGCGCCGCCCACGGCGCCCCGGACCAGGGTGTTGGGTATGTATTTTTTATAGAGGGCGCCGCCCACGTGCATGACCTCGCAGAAGAGGACGGACACCGCCGCGCACAGCACGCCCAGGCCCACGCTCTGGGCCATGCTCACCCCTGTGAGGACCGGTATCTCCCCGGCGGCGTAGCCCACGAGACCGTGAAGCCCCAACGCCTGGGCCAGGATGAGCCCGCTGACGGAGGCGATGAGACAGGGCACGATGGCGGCGTAGTACATGACCCCTACGCTCACCACCTCCAAGGCGAAGATGGCCGCCGTGATGGGGGTGCCGAACAGGGCAGAAAAAGCCGCGGCCATGCCGCACATGACCATGACGCGCTCGTCCTTCTCATCCAGATGGAGCACTCTTCCGGCCCAGCCGGCCATGGAGCCGCCCAGCTGCAGCGCCGCGCCCTCCCGGCCCGCGGAGCCGCCCACCAGGTGGGTCATCACCGTGGAGACAAAGATGAGCGGCGCCATGCGTAGGGGCACGGATTCCCCGTCCCGCACCGCCGTGATGATGGCGTTGGTGCCCCGGTAGTCCGCCATGCCGCAGACATTGTAGAGCCACACCACTGCCACACCGCACACCGGCAGCAGCCAAATGAGCCAGGGATACATGGTCCGCAGGGCCGACGCCGTGCCGATGCACCAGTGGAAGGCCACGGCCGCCGCGCCCACCACCACGCCGCTCAGCGTGGCCAGCAGGCCCCATTTGATAAACGAGCCCAGCCCATAGGCCACCCGCTTCATTGTCTCCTTGAGCCGCTCCAAATCGTCCTCCCGGTATCTCGTGTTCTTTAATAGCAAAGAGGTATTATAACATAATAATGCGTATTTTGCACCTGTGACAGAAAATTTTCCCGGCAAAAATGGCCCGGGCCAAGCCGCTTATGGGGCGCTTTACCAGAGTCGGCGCCTTGAAAAAAGTCGAAATCTATAGTATCATATCAAACATATTTCAAGATATCGCATCACACAGAAAGCAGAGTGACATGTGTCTTATTGCCTGCCATAGCGCAGCGGAGCCCATCCAGGGAGGGAAAATATGAAAAAGCGGATCACTTGCGCGCTGCTCATCTTGGTCATGATCCTCAGCCTGACAGCCCCCGCACTGGCGGCAGAGGACGGCTTTGAGGGCGAAGCGCCTGTCAGTCCCATCGAAGTGGAGGCCCCCGTCAGCCCGGTGGAGGGATATCCTGAGACAGAAGGAGCGGATGCGGCGCCGGCGCTTTTGCCCGCCGTCCCCGTGGACAAAACAGACGCCGCGCCCGGGGAGGAGCCGGCGGACGAGCCGCAGACCATCTCCTCCGGCACCTGCGGCAGCGGGGTGACCTGGGACCTGACCGGCAGCGTGCTCACCATCAGCGGCAGCGGCGAGATGCGCGATTACAGTTCCGGCGACAGCATAACATGCGCTCCGTGGAATGGGCAGCCCATAACGACTGTGGTGATCAACAGCGGCGTCACGAAGATCGGCGGCTACGCCTTCTCCCGGTGTGCCGAGCTCACCAGCGTCTCCATCCCGTCCACTGTGACGAGCATCGGCGGCGGCGCCTTTGAGCAGTGCCGGAGCCTCACGTCCATCAGTCTGCCCACGGGGCTAAAGACCATCGGCGCCCAGGCGTTTTCCGAGTGCGGCGCCCTGACGTCCATCACCATCCCCCACACCGTGACCAGCGTGGAGCATGACGCCTTCGCCTACTGCGGCAGATTGACAAAAGCCGGTCTCTCCGCCGGGATGACCTCGATCCAGCCGGGCCTGTTCGCCAAGTGCGCGGCCCTTCAGACGGTCTCCTGCCCCAGTCAGTCAAAAATCACCCTTATCGGTAGCCGCGCGTTTGCGGGCTGTGTCAGCCTTCGGAGCTTTCCCATCCCCAGCACCGTGGTCACGATCAACCACAGCGCCTTTGAGGGCTGCGCGACCCCGACGAGCGTTACCATCCCCGCCTCGGTGAAGACCATCGGGGAATATGCCTTCGCTGACTGCACCAACCTCTCCACCGTGACTTTCCTGGGCACCGTACAAAAGCAGTATGACCACGCTTTCTCCAACACCCCCTGGCTGGCGGCCAAGGGCAGCTTCGTGATCGAAAACGGCGTGCTGCTGGAGTACCAGGGCCCCGGCGGCAGCGTGACCATCCCCAGCGGCGTCACATCCATCGGCGACCGGGCCTTTTTTGACCGCGGGGACGTCACCGCCGTGACCATCCCCGACCGTGTCCGCTCCATCGGCGAGCGCGCCTTTGCCTCCTCCGGACTGCGGAGCGTGGCCATCCCTGAGGGTGTCACGACCATAGGCGACGAGGCGTTTCTCAGCTGCGCCGGTCTTGAAAGCGTGTCCATCCCCTCCACCGTCACGGCTCTGCCGGACCGGACGTTCTTCGGCTGCAGTTCCCTCTCCAGCGTGACCATCCCCGAGGGCGTCAAGACCATCGGCGCCGGCTGCTTCCGGGCGTGTGTGGGCCTGACGGCGGCCGTTGTTCCGTCCACCGTCAACTCCATAGGCGAGTACGCCTTTGCCGAGTGCCGGAGCCTGAAGGACCTGATCATCGACGGGGCCGTCTTCACCTACGGGGAGGACGAACTGTTTGCCACGGTCACCGTCTATGGGACCGGAAAAGGCACGGCCCGGCAGTATGCCGCCGATATGGGCGTAAAGTACAGCGAAAACGCACCCACCAGGCCCACGCCTCCTGCGCTTCCGGACCCTGCCGCACAGAGGCCGGACCAGAAAAACGGCTGGCAGTGGGAGTCCGGCGCCTGGCGCTACTATAAAGACGGCGTCATGGTCGCATCCGACTGGGTCACGGATAAGGGACAGCGCTACTATCTGAACGACAATGGCGCCATGGTCACCGGTTGGAAGGTCATCGACGGGGGCTGGTACTATTTCGACAAGAAGAGCGGCGCGATGGCCAGCAATAAATGGCTGTACGACGGCGCGTGGTACTTCCTGGACCCGGACGGGCGGATGAAGGAGGGCTTCGACCAGATAGCCCTGGGCCGGTCCGACGACGGCTGGTACTACTTCAACCCCGACCACGATGGTTCCTACGGCCGTATGATGACCGGCTGGCAGCACATCAACGGCACCTGGTATTACTTCAACAAGGCGGGGAAATGGCCCCAGGGCAAGATGGTGGCCAACGCCTGGCTGTACGATTCCAAGGTGTGGTACTTCATGGGCCCGGACGGGAAGATGTACGAGGGCCTGACCCGGATCGACCTGGGCCGGTCGGACGACGGGCTTTACTACTTCAGCGAGGCCCACGATGGCACCTACGGCCACGTGATGACTGGCTGGCGGACCATCAACGGGAGCAGGTACTACTTCGACCCGAACCACAACGGCTTCTATGGCCGGGCCTACGCGGGCGGCACCTACAAGATAGGGAGCAGGAGCTACACCTTCGACGCCCAGGGCCGGTGCCTGAACGGCTGACCCAAACAAATATAAGGCCGGGAGAGGACAAGTCCTCTCCCGGCTGTTTGTTTCAAATCGATCTCACCCGTTGGCGGCGGCGATGGCAAAGCCCGCCAGCGCCTGCCCGAACAGGCTGCCCAGGACCATCATCAGTTCGTTCTCCTGTTCCTCGTCGGTCATGCCGGTCAGGTCTACGGCCTCGGATGTGTCCACATCCAGCCAGGGCGCCTCGTCGACGCCGCCGTTCAGAAGGTCCAGACTGACGCTGGCCAGCTCCTCGCCGTTCCCGGACACGTCCACGTCGATGGTGGAGACGCCGTCCACGGTCCCATCCGACGTCAGGTGCACGCCCACGAGACCGGTCCCGGGGATATCCAGCCCCATGGTCAGCTCCACGTAGGTGCCGCCTGTCGGGCCGCTGTAAAGGCCGCCGATGACGTTGATGTCCAGGCCGCCCTCCTCCAGGGACTGGGCCGCGCCCTCCAGATCCCGGATGCGCAGCAGCTCGGCCACGTCCTCCTCGGTGAAGCGCAGGTCCATACCCTCGTAGGTCTCGCCGTTGATCTCCCTGGGCTCGGCCTCAGTGAGGCACTTTTCCATGAGCGCGGACATCTGCTCCGCCTGTTCCATGGCGGCCTGCATCTCCTCCTCGCTCATCTCGAACTGCCCGGACAGCTCGCCGCCCATCTGCTCCTCGATCTGGGCCATGTATGCCTCCCACTCCTCATCGGTCATGTTCTCGAAGTCGGGCAGGGGCTCCCCCGTCAGGCCGTCGATGGTCTCCGCCACCACCTTGACCGTGCCCGGGTCCGTGATGGTGTAGACCTTGGAGCCGCTGGACTGGCCGTTGGCCACGATGGCCACCCGCTCGGCGTCGACAGTGACGATGAACTCGGCGTACACCTGGCCCTCATTTTCCAGATACAGCCGCATGCCGGTGGTCGTGTCGTTCTCCGCCACCTCCACCACCGCGTTCAGGCCGGCGAGGTCCAGGGCAGTCTCGCCGTCCAGGGCCGCCATCAGGCCGCCCAGACCGTAGCGCACGCCCGCCTGACCCGGCGCGATGGAACTGACGGCGCAGCCCGAGAGCAGCAGCGTCATGCACAGAAACAGTACCGCTATCTTTTTCATGGCAGGTCTCCTTTACTTCTCCGCCGGGGCGGGGCTGGCCGCCGGGTCGGCGGTGATGTCGGAGCCGAAGTACTTTTCGCTCAGCTCCGCCAGCGTCCCGTCCCCCCGCATGGCGGCGAGGGCCTCGTTGACCGCGTCCATCAGACTGGCGGTCTCGGCACCCTTGCGCATGGGGATGGCGATGCGGTTGGCCTCGGCCGTATAGGCGACGATCTTCAGCGGCGCGTCGGGCTGGGCGTTGAAGTAGTCGGCCACGGAGGACTCCGCGTTCAGCGTGGCGTCCACACGGCCGGCCTGGACCATCTGCATTGTCTCGCCCAAGGACTCCACCCCCTCGCAGGTGGCGCCGTAGTCCTCGGCCAGCTCCATATAGGTGCTGCCGATGCTGTTGGACGTTGTTTTACCCTTCAAGTCCTCAAAAGAAGTAATATCGATGTTGTCCTCGCGGACCACCAGCGCCGTGCGGTCGTAGGCGTAGGGGTCGGTGAAGTCATACTTCTCGCTGCGCTCGTCGGTGATATCCACGCCGTTGATGACCAGGTCGTACCGGCCGGAATCCAGCCCGGCGAACAGGCCGCTCCACTCGCTCTCCACGAATTTGGCCTCCACGCCCAGGTGCTCGGCGATGCACCGGCCCACCTCCACGTCGTAGCCAACAAGCACGTCATCCTCGTCATGGTAGGTCCAGGGGGACCAGGTGCCCTCCATGGCGATGACCAGCTCGCCCTTGTCCTGGATGGCGGCCAGCAGGTCGTCCTCTGCCGCGAGAGCGCTCCCGCCCAGCAGCCCCAGGCACAGGGCCGCGAGGCAAAGCATAGCCATAAGTTTCTTCATAGTTCTCCTTCCTTTCTGTCCAGGGAGCGGAGAAAGCTCTGTATCCGCTCCAATTTCTGCTCTTGGAAAAACGCCGCCGTGGGCTCCTCCGCCAGGGCCTTGCCCCCGTCCATAAAGAGGACGCGGGTGGATACGTTCCGGGCAAAGTTCACCTCGTGGGTCACCACGATCATGGTCATGCCGTCCTCCGCCAGGGCGCGTATCACATCCAGCACCCCGCCGATGAGTTCCGGGTCCAGGGCGCTGGTGGGCTCGTCGAAGAAGATGATGTCCGGCTCCCCCGCCACGGCCCGGGCGATGGCCACCCGCTGCTGCTGGCCGCCGGAGAGCTGGCTGGGATAGGCGTCTCTCTTATCCGCCAGCCCCACCCGCTCCAAGGCTGCCATGGCCCGCGCCTCCGCCTCAGCTCTGGCCATTTTCCGGGCCACGATGAGCCCCTCGGTCACGTTTTGCAGCGCGGTCTTGTTGGCAAAGAGGTTGAAGCTCTGGAACACAAAGGCGGTGTGCCGCCGGTAGGCGGCGATGTCCTTCTTCCCCGATCCGGGCATATCCATGGTCCGGTCCAGGAAGGTCATGGTCCCGGCGTCGGCCCGCTCCAGGAAGTTTAAGCACCGCAGGAGAGTGGTCTTGCCGCCGCCGGAGGGGCCAAGCACCGCCAGCACGTCGCCCTTGCCGATGGAAAGGTCCACGCCCTTCAGTATCTCGCTGCCGCCGAAGCTCTTGCGCAGTCCCTTTACCTCAAGCACGGATCACATTCCCCCCGTTCATGGCGTTCAGCTTCTTCTCCCCCAGCCGCTGCAGCCAGGTGATGACCGTGCAGAAGATGAGGTAGATGAGGGCCACCTCGGCATACAGCGCCAGGTGCTCGTATGTCCGGCCCGCCACCCGCTGGGTGGTCATGAACATCTCCGTGACGGTGATGTTGGCGGCCAGGGAGGTGTCCTTCACCATGGAGATGAGGGAGTTGGAAAGGGGCGGGAAGGCGGTGCGGAACGCCTGGGGCAGGACGATGCGGCGCATGATCTGTATGTAGCTCATACCCACGCAGTAGCCCGCCTCCATCTGGCCCCTGGGCACCGCCTCGATGGCCGCCCGGACCGTCTCGGCGCAGTAGGCCCCCTCGTTCAGGGCAAACACCGCCACCGCGCAGGGAAACGCCGGCAGGGCGACGCCAAGGTCGGGCAAACCAAAGTAGACAAGATACAGCTGCACCAGCAGCGGCGTGCCCCGTATGATCCATATGTAAAACCGGACGATCTGTTTCAGGCCCTTCACGTCCGCGATCTGGACCATGGCGCAGATCACCGCGATGATAAGCGCCAGGGCAAAGGATATGACCGTCAGGGGGATGGTCACCAGCAGCCCCTGGCCCAGGATGCGGGGGAAGGACGTTATGAGGATGTTCAATACCCGTTCGCTCAAGATAAGTCTCCGTTTTCTGGTCTCGTCCGCGCCGCGGACGCTTTACTATTATAGTATCTCTTGTATCGGATTGCAATCAATTTATGGTTTTCCCCCTAAAAAAGTAGGAAAGCCCCGGAGGTCTTGCCTCCGGGGCTTGCAGTATGGCCGCTCACAGGTTCGTATAGCCCTCCAGGAACTGGTCCACCGCCTTGGCGCAGGCCCGGCCGTCGGCGATGGCCGTGGCCACCAGGGACGCCCCCCTGCGCATATCGCCGGCGGCGAATATCTTTTCGTTGGAGGTGCGGTGGTCGGCGCCGCCCAGACGGCCCTTCCCGTCCAGCTCCAGGCCGAAGGCCTCCGCCAGAGGCGCCTCCGCCCCGGTGAAGCCCGCCGCGATGAGGATGAGCCCCGCGGGCAGGGTCTGTTCCTTCCCGTCCGTGTCCACAACGACAGCGGTGAGCCCGCCGTCCTCGCCGGTCACCAGCTTTTTCGCCACGGTCTTGTAGACCCGGGGGTCCTTCCCGAACCTGGCCAGTGCCTCCTCCTGGCCGTAGTCTGGCTTGCCCGAGCGGACGTGGTAGGGCCACACCTTCGCCGGGGAGGCGGCCGCCTTCCGCACCAGCTGGGTGACGGAAACCGCTCCCTGGCGGATGGCGGTGGCCACGCAGTCGGTGGCGGTGTCGCCGTTGCCGATGACCACCACGTCTTTGCCCTTGGCGGTGATGTCGCTGTCCCGGCCGTCCAGCAGGGCCCGGGTGCTCTCGGTGAGGTAGTCCAGGGCCTGGTAGATGCCCTTGGCCTCGCGGCCCTCCACCTCCACGTCCCGGGCGTTCCGGGCGCCGCAGCACAGGACCACCGCGTCGTATTCCGCCATGAGCCGGTCCGCCAAAGAGGCGGCGTCCGTGCCGGTGAGGAAGGTGATGCCCTCGGTCTCCATGCGCAGGATACGCCGGTCTACTACGGACTTTTCCAGCTTCATATTGGGGATGCCGTACATGAGAAGGCCCCCCACCCGATCGTCCCGCTCCAGGACGGTGACGGAGTGGCCCCGCTGATTCAAGAGGTCCGCCGCGGCGAGGCCCGCCGGGCCGGAGCCCACCACGGCCACCTTCTTGCCGGTGCGCACCTCGGGTATCTTGGGCTTCACAAGGCCGTGGGCGTAGCCGTATTCGATGATGGCCAGCTCGTTGTCCTTAACGGAGATGGGCGCGTCCCCATAGAGGCCGCACACGCAGGCGGACTCGCACAGGGCCGGGCACACCCGGCCGGTGAACTCGGGGAAGCCGTTGGTCTTCAAGAGCCTATCCAGGGCGTGCTGCCAGTTGCCATGGAAGATCTCGTCGTTCCACTCGGGGATGAGGTTGTGCAGCGGGCAGCCGTAGTCGGACTGGCAGAAGGGCACGCCGCAGTTCATGCACCGGGCCCCCTGGACCTGGCGCTCCGCCTCGGTCAGGTCCCCGTGGAACTCGGCGAAGTCCGCCGTCCGGGCCGCCGGGTCATAGACGGGCCGCTCCGCCCGCCTGTATTCCATAAAGCCTGTAGCTTTTCCCATGACTTACACGCCTCCCTTCTGCACGGTGTAGAACGCCTCCAGCTCCGCCTGCTGCCGGGGCATGCCCTTTTCCTCGAACTTGCTGATGGCGGTGAGCATCTTGCTGTAGTCGTTGGGGGTGATCTTTTTAAAGAGCGGCAGCATGTCGTCCCAGTTCTCCAGGACGGTCCTGCCCCGGGCGGAGCCGGTGGCGGCCACGTGGTGTTCGATCATCTCCCGCAGCTGGGCCACGTCGTGCTTGGCCGTGACGGAGCTCATGGTGACCATGTCCTTGTTCAGCTGCAGATACAGCTCGAACCGCTCGTCCAGCACATAGGCGATGCCGCCGGACATGCCCGCGGCGAAGTTCTTTCCCGTGGGGCCCAGGATGACGGCGCAGCCGCCGGTCATGTACTCGCAGCCGTGGTCTCCCACGCCCTCCACCACCGCCTTGGCACCGGAGTTGCGCACGCAGAACCGCTCGCCGGCCATGCCGTTGATGTAGGCCTCGCCGGAGGTAGCGCCGTACAGGGCCACGTTGCCGATGATGATGTTTTCCCCGGCGTTGATGCGGCTGTTTTCCGGCGGCCGGACGATGATCTTGCCGCCGCTGAGGCCCTTGCCCATGTAGTCGTTGCTGTCGCCGGTGAGGCGGATGGTCATGCCCTTGGGCAGGAAGGAGCCGAAGGACTGGCCGCCGCCGCCCCGGGCGTCGATGAACACCGTGTCGTCGGGCAGGGCGTTGCCGAATTTCTTTGTTATTTCAGAGCCCAGGATGGTGCCGAAGGTCCGGTTGGTGCTGGACACGTTCACGCTCACCTTCTTGGGACTGCCGTCCTTGAGGGTCTTCTTGAAGGCCGGCAGCAGCACGCTCTCGTCCAAAGTGGTCTCCAGACGGAAGTCGTAATCCGCCTCGGCGTGGTGGTGCACGGCGTTCTCATGCATGTGTCCGGCGTTCAGGATGCCGGAGAGATCGATGGACCGTGCCCGGTCGCCGGTCAGGTCCTCCCGGACCCGGAGAAGGTCCGTCCGGCCCACCAGTTCGTCCACGGTGCGCACGCCCAGTTTTGCCATGATCTCCCGCAGCTCCTGGGCCGTGAAGCGCATGAAGTTCATCACGTACTCCGGCTTGCCGCAGAACCGGCAGCGCAGGTCCGGGTTCTGGGTGGCGATGCCCGCGGGGCAGGTGTCCAGGTTGCACACCCGCATCATGACGCAGCCCAGGGTGATGAGGGGCGCAGTGGCGAAACCGAACTCCTCCGCGCCCAGCATGGCCGCCACGGCCACGTCCCGGCCGTTCATGAGCTTGCCGTCCACCTCCAGGATGACCCGCTCCCGCAGGCCGTTGGCGATCAGGGTCTGGTGGGCCTCCGCCAGTCCCAGCTCCCAGGGCAGGCCCGCGTTCTGGATGGAGTTGCGGGGGGCCGCGCCGGTGCCGCCGTCATAGCCGGAGATGAGCACCACCTGGGCGCCGGCCTTGGCCACGCCGGAGGCGATGGTGCCCACGCCCGCCTCGCTCACCAGCTTCACGCTGATGCGGGCGGCCCGGTTGGAGTTCTTCAGGTCGAAGATGAGCTGGGCCAGGTCCTCGATGGAGTAGATGTCGTGGTGGGGCGGGGGCGAGATGAGGCTCACGCCGGGGGTGGAGTACCGGGTCGCGGCGATCCAGGGATATACTTTCTTCCCGGGCAGATGGCCGCCCTCGCCGGGCTTGGCGCCCTGGGCCATTTTGATTTGTATCTCCTGGGCGGAGCAAAGATACTGACTGGTGACGCCGAAGCGGCCGGAGGCCACCTGCTTGATGGCGCTGTTCTTCTCGGTGCCGAACCGCTCGGGCTGCTCGCCGCCCTCGCCGGAGTTGGACTTGCCGCCCAGCCGGTTCATGGCCACGGCCAGGCATTCATGGGCCTCCTGGGAGATGGCGCCGTAGCTCATGGCGCCGGTCTTGAAGCGCTTGACGATACTGTCCACGCTCTCCACCTCGTCCAGGGGCACGCCGCCCTTGGGATCCCAGGCGAACTCCATGACGCCCCGCAGGTTGTGGGGCGCGCCCGCCCGGGCCGCCAGGGCGGAATACTCCTTGAACCGCTCGTAGCTGCCCTCATGGGTGGCCTCCCGCAGGGCCACCACGGTGGCCGGGTCGATGAGGTGGCCCTCGCTGTTGGCACCGGAGCGGAGCTTATACATGCCCACGCTGTTGAGGGTGGTGTCCACCCCCAGGTCCAGCGGGTCGAAGGCCTGGCTGTGGTGGAACTCCACCGCCCGGCCGATGTCCTCCAGGCCGATGCCGCCCACGCGGCTCACAGTGTTGGTGAAGTACTTGTCGATGACTTCCTTGCCGATGCCCACCGCCTCGAAGATCTGGGAGGACTGGTAGGACTGGATGGTGGAGATGCCCATCTTGGAGGCGATCTTCACGATGCCGCTCAATATGGCCTTGTTGTAGTCGTCGATGGCGGTATGCTCGTCTTTGTCCAGCAGTCCCAGGGCGATGCACTCGGCGATGCACTCGTGGGCCAGGTAGGGCTGGATGGCCCGGGCGCCGTAGCCCAGAAGCAGGGCGAAGTGGTGCACATCCCTGGGCTCCGCGCTTTCCAGGATGATGGACACGCTGGTGCGCTTTTTCGTGCGGACCAGGTGCTGCTCCATGGCGGACACGGCGAGGAGCGACGGGATGGCGACGTGGTTCTCATCCACGCCCCTGTCGGACAGGATGAGGATATTGGCCCCATGGCGGTAGGCCTTGTCGCACTCGATGAAGAGCCTATCCATGGCCCGCTCCAGGGGGGTGTTCTTATAGTAGAGGAGGCTCACGGTCTCCACGTGGAACCCGTCCCGGTGCATGGCCTTGATCTTCAGAAGGTCGATGCCCGTGAGGATGGGGTTCTCGATCTGCAGGACGTTGCAGTTCTCCGCCCGCTCCTCCAAAAGGTTGCCGTCGGAGCCCACGTACACGGTGGTGTCCGTGACGCACTCCTCCCGGATGGAGTCGATGGGCGGGTTCGTCACCTGGGCGAACTGCTGCTTGAAGTAGTGAAAAAGAGGCGGGTACTGCTCCGAGAGCACGGCCAGGGGCGTGTCGCTGCCCATGGCGGCGGTGGGCTCTGCCCCGGTGCGGGCCATGGGGAGGATGGCGTCCTTGACCTCCTCGTAGGTATAGCCGAAGGCCCGGTACAGTCTATCCCGGACCGCCTGGGTGTGCACGTCCACCTTCTTGTTGGGGATGGGCAGGTCCTGCAGCCGCACCAGGTTCTGGTCCAGCCACTCGCCATAGGGCTGGCGGGAAGCGTAGAGGCTCTTCAGGTCGCTGTCCTGCATCACCTTGCCCCGGCGGGTGTCGATGAGCAGCATCTTGCCCGGCTGGAGGCGGCTCTTGAGGGTGATGTGCTCCTCGGGTATGTCCAGCACGCCCACCTCGGAGGCCAGGATGAGCCTGTCGTCGTCGGTGAGATAGTACCGGCTGGGGCGCAGGCCGTTCCGGTCCAGGATAGCCCCCACCAGCTCGCCGTCGGAGAACAGCACCGAGGCCGGGCCGTCCCAGGGTTCCATCATGGTGGCGTAATAGCGGTACAGATCCCGCTTCTTCCGGTCGATCATCTTGTCGTTCTTCCAGGGCTCGGGGATGATGATCATCATGGCCAGGGGCAGGGGCATGCCGTTCATCACCAGAAATTCCAGGGTGTTGTCCAGCATGGCCGAGTCGGAGCCGTTGGGGTCGATGACCGGGAATATCTTGTCCATGTTCTCCCGCATGACCGCGGAGCTCATGGTCTCCTCCCGGGCCAGCATGCGGTCCACGTTGCCCCGGATGGTGTTGATCTCGCCGTTGTGGAGGATGAACCGGTTGGGGTGGGCCCGCTCCCAGCTGGGGGTAGTGTTGGTGGAGAAGCGGGAGTGGACCATGGCGATGGCGGAGGTGTAGTCCTCGCTCTGCAGGTCCTTGTAGAATCCCCGGAGCTGATGGACCAGGAACATGCCCTTGTAGACCACCGTCCGGCTGGAGAGGCTGGCCACATAGGTGTTGTCGTTGCTCTGCTCGAACACCCGCCGGGCCACGTAGAGCCGCTGGTCGAAGGGCAGGCCCGTGCGCACGTCCTTGGGCCGCTCCACGAAGCACTGGATGATATAGGGCATGCAGTCCCGGGCCTTCCTGCCCAGGATCTCCGGGCAGGTGGGCACCTCCCGCCAGCCCAGAAGGCGCATCCCCTCTTTGCCCAGGATGACCTCGAACATCTTCATGGCCTGGCGCCGGCGCACCACGTCCTGGGGGAAGAAAAACATACCCACGCCGTAGTCCCCGGCAGCGCCCAGCTCGATATCGCACTCTGCGGCGGCCTTCCTGAAGAAGTTGTGGGACACCTGTACCAGGATGCCCACGCCGTCGCCGGTCTCGCCGGCCGCGTCTTTGCCCGCCCGGTGCTCCAGCTTTTCCACGATCTTCAAAGCGTCGTCCACGATGGCCCGGGACTGTCGTCCCTTGATGTCCACCACCGCGCCGATGCCGCAGGCGTCGTGCTCGAATTCCGGCCACCAGAGGCCGTCCGTCTTTTCCATAGGCTTCCTCCCTCCCGCCGCTCTCATGCGGCAAGGGTATATGTAAACTTATTCTAATATTATAAATGAGATTGTCTTAGCGATTATACACCACTTTAAATCAGTGTGCAATAGGTTAACCTCCATAAGATTATGCGGCGGGGCCCCCGGCTGTTTCCGGCGTTTTCTCCAAGGGGCCGGGAAGGTTTGGTTTTTCCGGCCTGAAGGTGAAATTGCCTCTTGCTTTTTCGGGGGCGTTGTGCTACTATATTTGAGCGAAACGACCGGGTGTGGCGAAGTTTGGTATCGCGCCTGAATGGGGTTCAGGAGGCCGCTGGTTCAAGTCCAGTCACTCGGACCATGACGAGTGACCTTATGGTATCTGAATGATACTGTAAGGTCACTCGCTTTTTCATACCCAAGCGAGGTAAGGCGTGTTCTTTGCTTCATGCGGTGTAAACTCCAGACCGTCGTTGACAGAGAGCAGCGCGACATTGTGCCGATGTAGGAAACGGATATACTTGTTTGTCATGGTCATTTGCCGGGAGATACGGGATGGGCTGTAAACGATCACAATATCCACTTGACCGGCGCGAACGGCGTTTGCCACTTCCTGTAAGCCAGGACGGGCGATGTCCGTTCCAGTGGCGTATTCCGAGGTCTTGCCCACGATTTGGTAGCCTTTTGTTTCTGCGAAGTGCGTCAACTGTTGTATCTGCGCTTCCATAAAAACGGGGTCTGCCTGTGGCGAGGCAATCCGGCAGTATAGATATGCTCTCATGCTCCAACCCCCGTTGCTACAAAAGCGTTGGGCGCATAGCTGACGGTGACACCCTTCCTCGTGTTCACGGAGACTTCAGGATAAGGCAGCGGCAGATCATCGGGAATGTCAATGACGCCGACGCAGTTATAATGGATCGTCAGGCGCTGCTCCCACACGCCATCAATCTTCTCCGCAGGGTAGACCACTATGTACTGGATCAGCTCGTTGAGCATAGATGCCGTCAGCTTCTTTGCGCGGGTATATTTCCGCACAGTGGAGATGAACATATCAGCTGTTACGGCCTGGCTGCCGAACTTGCTGATCGCGTCTTTTAGTTCCTTGATCCTGACGGTCAACTCTGCCTGCTCCGCCTCGTACTTCTTGCTCATGCGTGCAAACCGCTCATCGCTGATCTTTCCGGCCACATTGTCCTCATAGATGCGCTCAAACAGTGTGTCCAACTCGCGGTCCCTGGCTTGGAGGGCATAGACCTCTTTCTGCATCGCCTCGCGTTCTGTCGAGGCATTCTGCTGTGAACACCCCATGACCGCTTGGGCGAACTGCGCTTCATACTTGCTGGCAAACTTCGTCAGCCGCCTGATTTCAGCCAAGACGACCTTCTCCAGAAAGTCAACACGGATACGATGGGTCGAGTTGCAGGTCCCCCGATTGCCCTTGTAGTTGTAGCAACTGAAGAACTTGATGTCAGGGCTGGCCTGATTGCAATGAAGATGCAACTTTTTCCCGCACTCCGAACATACCAGGAGGCCGGAGAACATATTGATCTCGCCGGTATTGGTCTTTCGCTTACGGGACTGTCCGCGTTTCTCTTGGACCTGTTCCCACACGGAACGCTCAACAATGGGTGTATGCACATCTTTGAATACGACCCAATCCTCTCGGTCATTCCCTATACGCCTTTTCAACTTGTAGGACTTGGAGTAGGTCTTGAAGTTGAGAATATCCCCGCAATACTCTTGCGTGTTGAGAACGCGGATAACCGTCGAATGGTTCCAATGAGCAGGCGGCAGGGTCTTACCGCTGCCTGCGCGGGAGATGCCCTTGGCGATCCAGTATGCCCTTGGCGTGAGGATGCCCTCGGTTTCCAGCCTCTCCGCGATCTGCATCGTACCCAGGCCCGAAAGCGTCATATCGAAGATACGGCGCACAACAGCGGCTGCTTCCTCGTCCACGACCCAGCGTTTCGGATTGTCCGGGTCCTTCTTGTAGCCATACGGTGGAGGCCCCATCGGTTCTCCGGAATTGCCCTTGATCTTGTTGCTGATGCGCCGCTTCTTGCTGATGTCGCGGGCGTACCATTCGTTGAACAGATTTCTGATCGGGGCCAGCTCGTTGTCACCGTCGGACGTGTCGATACCGTCGGAGACGGCCACAAGCCGTATGTCATGCTCCGGGAAAAACTCCTCCATCAGCCTGCCGACCTCAATGTAGTTCCGGCCCAAGCGGGACATATCCTTTACGAACACGGCGGCTGCATGGCCTTTTTCCAGCTCGGCCATCATAGCGTTGAAGCCGGGGCGGTCCATGGTGACGCCGGACACGCCATCGTCCACGAATGTGACAAGATTGGTGTAGCCCATATCCTTGGCGGCCTTGGCGAGCAGCTTCTTTTGATTCTGGATGCTGTAACTCTCACCTTCAAGATTATCGTCGCGGGAGAGCCTGGGGTACAAAAACGCGGTATTCTCACGGGATTTCTTGCTGGTTGACTGTTTCATACTTCCTCCTTTCCGGCAGCCAACACAGCGATATTACAATATGAGAATACCACGTCTTGCTGCCGTTGTCACGGATGCCGCCTTGCAATCAGGACCGCATGGTAACGTCAGCTTTCATCATCCGCATGAGAATACTGTTGAAGGATTCACCCCCGTCACGAAAAACGGGGGTGACAACAAACCTTCTGCCATCCACCGTGTAGGTGGTTTTCCTGCTCAAAGAATCATCGGCGGGGGTGTCCAGTTTGCGCTCCGCCCGTTCATGTGTCTTTTCCATAATGAAGCCTTCTTCCAGAGAAAGCCGGATGTATCACCATAAGATGACCTGTTGATGATACACCGGCTTTCTTCCTTTTGCGTGATTTCGCCGTATTTGCCACGCGCCCCGGCGATGGGGGATGCCGCAGGCCGCCTTTGGCAAGGCTGTCATAACTCTGCGATACCGCTGCTTGTAAGGCTGCGCATATCGCAGGGCTTCCCCTCAAGTCCGTGGGAGAGCGTGAGCAAGTTTCATTATCCGCCGCGCTGTCGTTGCGCCCGATCTGCCGGGTCGGGTCCAGGGTATGCGTTGGTCGCTCCGAGGCTTGTCCAGTATGGACAGCACCATCATGGCGTCGCACCCTGCGTCGCTATCACGCGGCTTTTGTGCCTGTGACACCGTGTATTCAGTTGTTAAAGAGAACGAAGAAATATGTATTCTTCACAAAGAACAAAAAAACCTGTCAAAATACAATGCTCCAGATTTATTTTTTCATAAAACCTCCCAACTTTTTTCGTATTGCCACAAGGCTTTGCGACACGGCCTGTTGCGTGGTATTCTCCTTCCAGGCAATCTGCTTCTCGTTCAGACGCTCTACGATGAACATCCACAGACGCCGATACTGCGTCTGTGTGAGCTTTGAGCGCACTTCTTCCAGCAAAGCGGTTTGATACTCGGCCCACTCTGCTTCCAGCATCGGGGCAAGCAGTACATCTTCAGCGGAGGGCAAAGGAGTGTCGATGGCCTCAATCACAGGGATGCACTTATCGTAATAGCCGCGCCCGGCTTTTTCAGAGAGCCGGTAATCTTCATCAGAGAGGGCTTTCCACGCCAGAAATTCGTCCTCACTCGCAAAGTCCTCGCGGGTCAGACGAATCACGGTTCCTTTGGCGTCAACATAGACGATTGCTTGTGGATCACGCTGATTCATAAAATAGATGCTATTTCTGTTCAGCATCTTGAAGTTACCTCCTGTCAGATTTTTTGGGGAAACCTGACGGGAGGCGGCGGACCGCGAGGCCGGAAAAGCAATACACCTATGCCCACAGAGGGCATGGGTGTATTGTGATGATTATGTAAATGGAATTTTAACGCACATTTATGGGCAGAGTATTCCCATACACTACATTGAAATGCACCCGCAACAATCTCTTATCCTGATGATTACTCGTTTCATCAGATCATCCCTTTCAATTATTAGTGAACCGGGAGGCAATAAAGAGATGTATTGTGATGAGATTCCCGAAAAAGAGAGTGTATTGTAAAATAATCCAGGGGTGAAACGGAATGTCTGAATTTGCACATCCGCTGGGAGATGCCGTGAAACGCGCCCGTGACCGGCAGGGCCTTACGCAAGGCGAGGTCGCTGAGGCCATAGAAAAGGACACGCGGACGATTCTCAATATTGAGAACTACAAGGGAAACCCCAAGATGGAGGTCTTATATCCCTTAATACGAACACTCCATATTGACGCGCGGGAGATATTCAATCCAGAGTTGCAGCGTGACGCCCCCGCTCTCTGGAATCTCCGCACCTTGGTGGAGGATTGCAGCGAAGATGAAGCAGAAGCCGTCCTACCGGTTTTACAGACATTCCTAAAAGCCGTCAGATCAAACAGAAAAGTGAACATATAGGCAAAAAAGAGCCTGCCCCTCCGTCAGAATTGGAGGCGCAGGCTCTGTGCGTTAAGCATCCGGCTCGTCGTTCACTACCATTTTCAGTTGTATGATGCTGACGTCGTGTTCCCGTTTGCACTTGGGGCAAAAGAGGGGGAAGTTCAATAGCACGGTATCCTTATAAACTTTGATCCTCGTTTTGCTCCTGCAAACAGGACAATGCACCCATTGGGAAGTTTCATCGTTCATAATAATACACCTCATACAAAATGCTCTGCGTCATGCGTCCGGCTGTTAAAATGTAAATCGCTATTGGTGGTTTATATCTATATTGGTAGCTATCGCCTTAAACTCTTTATCCAAAAGACTACGTTCTTATATTTCATAGAGTTGATACTGTCGGAGCCGCCTATATAATACAAAAGAAACTATCAGCAGCAAAGCGGAAGTTACAAACATTACCAAGCCGCTGTGGTTATAAAAGACAACACAAATCAACAGCGGGATCACACTACTTAACATACCGACCCCCAATGTCGCAAGAACGGATAGTGGGAAGAACATAGTCCAAATGATTACCTCCCTATGCCACTACGTTATACGGCATTGTTTTTCTTTATTGAACATGCTTGAATCATTTATATGTTCGCATATATCAGCATATATCAATGATAGAAGTAGAGAATAATAATATGTATTGGGTAGAAAAAATAGAAATACCACTTGATTTTCAAGCCGCGTTTTCCATTGTATTTTAGGATGATTGGAAGTGCAAAAACTATCATCTATTGATAGCTTTCCAATAATATGTTTCCGCCTGTTTCGGCAGGGTGCAGGCCAAGAAGGGTTAGGAGAGTTTCTGCAATGTTTACTATAGGCGTAGTTTCTTGAAACAA
Source organism: uncultured Oscillospiraceae bacterium (assembly GCA_947631865.1). Taxonomy (GTDB): domain Bacteria; phylum Bacillota; class Clostridia; order Oscillospirales; family Oscillospiraceae; genus CAJOIG01. The sequence goes on from CANRNF010000010.1 coordinate 49,955, forward strand.
GACCCGCTCAAGCTTTGAAATGATAGACATCCCAGAGGCGATAAGAGAACTGGAATTTAGAAGGAAGAAAACTACCACAAAACTGATATAAGTAAGTATAAATTTCTAAAGGTTTCGGTGCGTGAGATAAATCACAAGTCCCAAAATGGTATAAACAAGACCTCCCTCGACCAAGATGACACTACCCAAAGCAGGAAGTAGGAGGTGCTCGCACACAGCATCGCCATATAATTCAGTAACCCAGCTACCCAAGATATAAGAAGTTAACTGCCATAGCACATATAAAGTAAAGTAGCTCCAGAATTGCGCTTATTTTGGTGGGCTAAATCAGTTAATGTAAACCAGCAACAGACGCAGAATAATTGACGAAAAAAGTTGTTATCAATATCCAGGATATACTGACGCGCCCCCATAAGAACACTAGACAGGTATAACCTCAACAAGTATTTCCCTTTACTACTTGTATATGTCCAGCTTTCAGAAGCAACGAAAAGGAAAATCGGCGCGGCTAATCTTCCTAACCAACGAAGGACCACAGGTGTACTTGAAATGAATTTTCCGATGTGATCGAGGATCAAAGAAAGCAGTGCTATTATTTTGAGATCTAAAATAGTCATGAACTACACCATGTCACACATAAAAGATACAGTGCAGAGACATCCGCGCCGATACAAAAAAAGAAGATTTATTACTACTTTTTACTTCACATCCCTTTTGCCAAAAGGCAAAATGCCACATATTACTGTAATTGCAGCAAAAAGCAATGAATATAAAGGTAATCTAAATGGGTGAAACACGCTGTTGCTCGTAATCTGTAAACATTGTCCCATAGGAATAAAGTCATAAAAAAATTCTAATACTGGTTGTGAAATCATATCATTGGATAAAACAGAAAACACATCAGATATTGACTCCCCGCTGTAAAAACTAAATACTAACCTGCGAATGACACCTGCTGCAATATAGCTTAAAAGAAAAATAATGATGCAAGCTACGGTTGCAGTTGTTTTGTTGTGGATTATCATTGCTAATAGTGTAAAAAATCCTGCAAAAGCAATGAGCATCATAACTCCACTAAAATAAGATAGTAGAAATAATGAGGGATTTGTCATGTGCCACCCCAGCAATCCTGTTCCAAGAAGAATTATAACGATACTTGAAGCAAGCGTAATGATGATATTCGCAAAACATACAGTTATAAAATTTGCTAAGTAAATATTTTTCCTTGTATGTCCTACAATTAGTCGGTTTCTCATTGTTCCGTCGCTATACTCTGTTCCAATAAAAATACTGCAAAAAATCGGACAAAAAAAACTTATAATTGAAAATGGAGATAGTAAATACCAGTTTATTT
>CANRNF010000011.1 GCA_947631865.1 uncultured Oscillospiraceae bacterium
ATATTTTCGTATACAACTGCGCTCTTCTATGCTAAGATGTCTGTAGTTCATACATTTCTCCTCTGTAGCTTGTTGGTTTGGTCACTTCCATTCTACACGAGATTTGTATGAACTTCTTTATTTTCTTCTACTGTTGCACTTGATACTATAATTCACCGCAATAGAAAGCCTCCGCGGCAAAACTGCCGCGGAGGACATTATATGTTTTAGAGGACCGTCACCGCTTGATATCGTAATTCATGTTCATGATGGAGCGGATGGAGTCGGCGTCGTCGGTGATGTTGGCGTCGCCGTGGATGGTGTGTTTGATGACGCTGCTGGCCACGGCGAAGTTCACCATGTCCATGGGCCGGTAGCCGTTCATCATGGCGTAGATAAGGCCGCTGGCGAAGGCGTCGCCGCCGCCTACCCGGTCCAGGATGTTGAAGGTGAACAGCCGGCTCTCGAAGGTGTGGCCCTGGTACCACATGTAGGCCATGAGGCTGTTCTCGCTGCCGGTGTGGGCATAGCGGACGTGGCGGGCCAGGCACTTGAGGTTGGGATATTTCTCCACGAACCGCTGAAAGACTTCGTCCTGCTGCTCGTAGCTGGGCTGCAGGGGCACCCCGTCCTTCCAGTCCCCCTTGGCGTGGTCGTTTTCGTCCTTCCACAGGTGATAGGGCTCGATGCCCAGCAGAACGTCCACATAGGGAAGGCACTGGGTGCAGAAATCCCTTGCCTCCTCCCAGGTCCAGAGGGTACTGCGGAAGTTGCCGTCGAAGCTGATGGTGAGTCCCTTCTCCCGGGCCTTTTTGATGCACTGGAGGGTGAAGTCGGCGCAGCTGGGGCTGAGGGCGGGGGTGATGCCGCTCAGGTGCAGCCAGTCGAAACCCTCCAGCAGGGCGTCCAGGTCCACCTTGCTGAAGTCGTACTCGGTGATGGCGGAGTGCTTCCGGTCATAGGTGACCTTGCTGGGCCGGATGCCGTAGCCCGTCTCCAGGTAGTAGGTGCCCAGCCGGTGAGAGGGGGTCTCCTCCGGGGTGGAGAGGATGACGGGGGTGCAGTGCACGTCGTTGGACCGGAGCATGCGCACGGCGCTCTTGCCCAGGGAGTTGTTGGGCACCACGCTGAAGAAGGTGCTGTCGATGCCCAGGTTGGCCAGGGCCAGGGCGATGTTGGCCTCGCTGCCGCCGTAGCTGGCCTCGAAGCTGGAGGCCATGCGGATCTTCTCATAGTTGGGCGGGGTCAGCCGGAGCATCACCTCGCCGAAGGTGATGAACCGGGGCGTATCCACGCCTGTCAGGAGGGGATTATGATGTTCCATGGTCACACCTCACGCGTCAAGGCCGCGAAGCGGCCGATATCTTATCTATTTTTGCATATCTCACAAGAAAATGCAAGTATCACAGAAAAGTTTTATGTCTTTTGACCGAGTTTTTCGGCAAAAAGTGCCCGGGCCGGTCTACGAATTCACGATTTAGTCATTTTCAAAGCCCCTGCCCTGTGCTATAATATCCATATCGATTTACGGATGGGGTGAGCGCTTTGACCAGATCGCGGCGGGAGCTGCTGCCGGGCGTGTTTCTCACATGCCTGCAGACCGAAAAATTCAAGACGGGGATCCTCAGAGCGCATCTGCTGACCCCCCTGGACCGGGAGACGGCGGCGCAAAACGCCCTCATCCCCAGCGTCCTGCGCCGGGGCACCGTCCGGTACCCGGACATGGGGGCCCTGGGCGCGCGGCTGGATGAGCTGTACGGCGCCCGCCTGGAACCCTCCGTGCGGAAGCTGGGGGAGATCCAGTGCGTGGGCTTCGTGGCCGATTTTGTGGAGACGCCCGGCCAGGATGTACTGGAGGACATGGCCGCCCTCCTGGGCGAGGTGCTGCTTTCCCCCAACACCCGGGGCGGGCTGCTGCTGCCCAAGTACGTGGAGAGCGAGAGGGAAAAACTCCTGCAGGACATCCGGGCCCGGGTGAACGACCGGGCCGAATACGCCCGGCAGCGGCTCATCGAGCTCATGTGCCCCGGGGAGGCCTATGCCGTGGACGGCCTGGGGGACGAGGACACCGCCGGGGATATCGGCTACGTGGCCCTGACCCGGCACTATAAGGCCCTGCTCGCCGCCGGCCCCATAGAGATATTCTACTGCGGCGCCGCCGACGAGACACGGGTGGCCGCCGCCATGAAGGACGCCCTGGCCATGCTGCCCCGGGGGGAGCTGGATTTCGACATCGGCACGGACATCCGCATGAACACCGTAGAGGAGACCGCCCGGGCCTTCACTGAGGAGATGGACGTGGGCCAGGGAAAGCTGGTGCTGGGCTACCGGCTGGGGGACGCCATGGAGGACCCGGATATGGCGGCATTGCGGGTGATGAACTATATCCTGGGCGATCCGGCGGGCGCCAGCTATGTGTCCTCCAAGCTCTTCCTGCAAGTGCGGGAGAGGCAGAGCCTGTGCTATTACGTGGATTCGGAGCTGGACCTGATGAAGGGCCTCATGATCGTGGCCAGCGGCATCGATCCGGCGGATCACGAAAAGGCCCTGGCGGAGATCGGCCGCCAGGTGCAGGCCGTGAAGGACGGAGACTTTACCGACGACGAGCTGCGCACGGCGCGGGCGGGTCTGAGTGCCCGCATGCTGTCGCTCACAGACGACCCGGCCAGGCTGGAGAAGTTCTGGCTGGAGCAGAACGTGCTGGGCCTGGACTATGGGCCCGAGGAGCTGGCCGCCCTGGCCCTGGACGTGACCAGAGAAGATGTCATCAAGGCCGCGGCGGGCATAGAGTGCGACGGGGTGTATTTCCTGCGGGGGGCCGAGGGGGACGACGATGAAGAGAACTGACTATCCGGCCCTGGGGCTGAGTCTTTTCGAGACGAAGCTGGAAAACGGCCTCACACTATGCGTGATACCCCGGCCCGGCTGGCGCAGGGCAAGGGCCTGCTTCGTGACCGATTACGGCGGCGCGGACCGGCGCTTCGTCCTGGACGGCGAGGCCTACGACACCCCGGCGGGAGTGGCCCACTACCTGGAGCACAAGATGTTCGACATGCCCTGCGGCAGCGTGGACGACCGGTTCGCTGCCCGGGGCGCGGACTCCAACGCCTATACCTCCGAGGCGGTCACCAGCTACCACTTCCTCTGCACGGATAAATTCGAGGAAAATCTGCGGGACCTGCTGGAATTCGTGTCCACCCCTTATTTCACCCCGGAAACGGTGGAGAAGGAGCGGGGCATCATCGGCCAGGAGATCGCAGAGGAAGAGGATGACCCGGCCGCCGCGGCCTATATGGGCTGTATAAAACTGCTGTTCGGCGAAGGTCCCCTGGGGGACATGGTGGTGGGAACGGCCGCGTCCATCGCGGACATCACGGACCAGACGCTGTACGCATGCCACAAGGCCTTCTACGCCCCGGCCAATATGGCCCTGTGCGTGGCGGGGGATGTGGACCCGGAGGCGGTGGAGCGCATTGCCCGGGAGACGCTGCCCGGGGAGAAAGCGCCCCTGCGGTCGCGGGACTACGGCCCGGATCTGGGGCTGGAGCCCTTGGAAACGCGGGTCCAGCGGACCATGGACGTGTCCGCGCCCCAATTCTGCGCCGGGCTGAAGCTGGGCCCGGCGGCTCAGGGGCCGGAGACGCTGAAAGAGCGGCTCACGGCGGAGCTTGCCATGCGCTGCCTCTGGGGCGGGCACGCCCCGGCGTACATCGGCCTTTACGAAAAAGGACTTTTGAACGATACTTTCCGCTTCTCAGCCACCTATGCCGGCGGCGTGGGATATATCTGCCTGGAGGGGGAGTCCCCCGACCCGGAGGCGGCCCTGACCGGACTGCTGGCGGCGGAAAAAGGCATAGACCCCGCCTTCTTTGCCCGGCAGAAAAAGGCGGTGCTGGGCGGCTTTATCCGGCTGCTGGACGACTTCTGGGAGCTGACGGAATCCCTGGCGGACGGGACCTTCGGGGGCTTTGACCCGCTGGGGATGCCCGCCGCGCTGGAGACGCTGACCGTGGAGGACGTCAACGGCTGGATCAGGGAACATATCGTTCCGGATCGGTTCGCCCTCTCTGTCATCCGCCCCAAGGAGGCATAAATGAGCAACGCATCCATCTCCTTCCCCATGCTGGGGAGCTGGTCCATCGACCCGCCCAACAGCTTCACCCTGTTCGGCCACGAGTTTTACTGGTACGGCATCATCATCGCTTGCGGCTTCCTGCTGGCGGTGGCCTACTGCCTGCACAGAAGCCATGAGTTCGGCATCAAACAGGACGACGTGATCGACTGTCTGCTGTTCGCGGTGCCCCTGGGCATCATCGGCGCCCGGGCCTACTACGTCATTTTCTTCGGCCACTACACCTCCTTCTGGGACATGTGCAAGATATGGGAGGGGGGCCTGGCCATCTACGGGGCGGTGATCGCCGCGGTGCTCACCGTGCTGGTGGTCTGCCGGGTCAAGCGCATCTCCGCCCTGGCCCTGCTGGACCTTACGAGCTTCGGCTTTCTCATCGGCCAGTGCATCGGCCGGTGGGGCAACTTCATGAACCGGGAGGCCTTTGGCTACGAGACGGACATCTTCTGCCGCATGGGCCTTACCGTGAACGGGGTCACCACCTATGTCCACCCCACGTTTTTGTATGAGTCCCTGTGGAACCTGACGGGCTTCATCGCGCTGCATGTTCTTTCCAAAAAGACAAAACGCAGATTTGACGGCCAGTATTTCCTTACCTACGTGCTGTGGTACGGTCTGGGCAGGGCCTGGATCGAGGGCCTGCGGGCCGACTCCCTGTACCTGGGCAGTACCGGCATGCGGGTGAGTCAGCTTTTGGCCATCGCGGCCGCGGGGATCTCGGCGGTGCTGCTGCTGACGCTGACAAGCCGGGCGAAGAAGACGTCCAAGTCCCTTTGGGCGGACAAAGTGGCTGCCGCACTGGCGGTGGAGGCTGTTCCGGCCCAGGAGCCGGAAATGAATGAGGACGCATCGGAAGTTTTGCCTCCGGCCGAGCCGGACGAGGCGGAAATTCCCGGCGATAAAGAGGAAGAAACAAAGTAAACTATAGAGAAAAACAAGCTGTAAGGAGGCTAATACCATGGCAGGATTCAATGATTTTCTCACAAAAGCGGGCGCCATCGCGTCCAAGGCCGCGGACAAAGCCAAGGACCTGGCCGGTACCGCCGCCGTCAAGACAAAGCAGTACAGCCGCATCGCCAAGCTCAATATGGATATCTCCGGCCAGAAGGACGACATGAAGAAGGCCTACGCCGAGCTGGGCAAGATCTACTATGAGGCCCACCACGACGCCCCCGACGAGACCTGCGCCCCCCTGTGCCAGCAGATCGACGAGGCCGCGGCGGCCATCGCCTCCATGGAGGAGGAGATCGCCAAGATCAAGGCGGAGATGGAGACAGTGGAGGACGCGGACCTGGAGGACGTGGTGGACGCCACCGAGACCGAGGCAGGCGTAGAGGTGGAGATCCAGGTGGAGGAGCCTGCGGCCCCGGAAGCCCCGGCGGAGCCTGCCGCCCCCGCGGAGCCCGCGGAACCGGCCGCTCCGGCCGAGCCCGCCGCCCCCGAGACCCCCGAGGGGACCAGGGAAGATCCCCCCGCCTGGAACTGAGCGGGACACATAAAGAAGTATCCCCCGCCGCCGGCGGGGGATACTTCTTTATACACGTTTCGTTCAGTTCTTTTTCCGGAAGGCGATGAACTTGCTGAGGAAGTAGTTGAGGATGATGACCACGATGGATATGACCACCTTGGCCGCCAGGCCTTCCACGCCGAAGAGGGTCTGATCAAGACCCAGGCGCATGAGAAGGGGCAGACCGCCCAGCTCTACGAGACCGGAAAAGAGACGCCCGGCATAAAAAGCGCCGGCTTCCTTCAGCCATTGGGGCCAGGCCCAGCTCTTGGACTGGAACACCCACAGCTTGTTGGTGACGAAGGCGAAAGTCACGGCGCAGACCCAGCTCAGGATGTTGCCGGGGGTCACGCCCATGCCGAAAACGCCCACGAACAGGGCATAGGTGGCCCAGCTCACCACGGTGGTGGCGCCGCCGAAGAGGAGATAGTTTATGATCTCCCGGTGGGCCTCATAGAGGGATCTGAGCTTTTTCATTCCGTCTCCCCGTCCAGATACACGGCCCGGACGATCTCACCGGTGGCGGTGCGCATGGTCCAGACGGAGAAGCCCCGGTAGTAGAGCATGCCGTCCTCGGCGCCATCCTGTTCGCAGGAGGCGGAGTACTCCGTGCTCACGGGCTGGCCGATGGCGTTGATGAGGGCGTTGGCGGGCTGGCCGATGTAGCCCAGGGCCTTGCCGTAGCTCTGGTCGTCCAGGACGGCGTCGGAGCTGGAGGCGGGGGGCACATGGGTCTGCTGGGCCTGGGCCGTGTCCGAGGCGGAGGCCGCCAGCACCTCCTGGGGCGCCGGGGTGGCCGTGGCCTCCGGCTCCTCGGGAGCCTTTTCCCGGCGGCAGGCCGCCAGGGCAAGAAGCATCGTGAAAGCAAGCAAAAGGGAGAGGGTCTTTTTCATCAGGGTATTACCTCCATTGGGGAAACGCGTGGGTGGATGCGAACGTGGACATCATAGCACAATTTTAAGTGATTTGGAAGATGCTGATACCGCCCTGGTCGTAGACGAGGGGGTAGTTGTCGGCGAAATAGTCGTAGTTCACGTGGTAGTCGGCGTATTCCGAATTGCCGATGTAGACGTAGTCCACGCCGTACTCGGCCGCCAGGCGCTCAAAGTCCTGGCCGCCGGCGTACATGACCGGCAGCTGGGCCTCCCGGGCGCCGTAGTCGATGCCGTGGTAATAGAGGTACATCCCCGCCCCGCACAGGATGTTGCGGCCCGTGAGGACCGAGACGGGGTTGGTGTGGTCCGAGGAGGTGAGGAACAGGCTGTCCGCCGGGGTGTTCCCGATGATGAAATCCGCCGCGGCCGCCTGCTCGCCGGACAAAAACTGATACTCGCCGGCCGCCTCCCGGAGAAGGCTCATGCCCCCGGAGAGGGTGCCCAGGACCACCAGCAGGGCCGCCGCGCTTCCGGCGAGAGCCCGGGGCCGGACCCGCTCCAGCAGCGCCCACAGCCAGCCGCAGATCAGGATATCCGTCACCATGTACCAGATGTACAGCAGCTTGTTGTCGTCATAGGGGTTGGGCTGGAAGGCCACCAGATTGGCCAGCACGAACAGCCCCGCCGCGCCCCAGAAGAGGCGGGCCTTGTCCCCCCGCAGGAAGAACATCATGGGCAGCATGGCGCAGAACACCACGCCGCAGTTCACCATCCAGAACCACAGCCAGGGCATGTCCCCGTGGACCCAGCCGGGGTTGAGCCAGAGAAGGTTCCCGGTGCTGGCCGCGTCGAAGGTCCAGACGATGAGCTGGGGCAGGGCGAGGGCGAGGCAGATCGCGCCATAAAAGACGTAATTTATAACAAGGGCCTTCAGGCGTCCGGCCTTTTTTGCCTTGCCCAGGAAAGCGAAAAACCAGCCCGCCGACAGCACCCCAAGAGCCAGGAAGCTGTGGGTGTGGACCATGGGCATGAGCCCCGCGAGAACGCCCAGGACGACGATCTCCCGCCGGCCGCCCTGGCCGGATACCGTCTTCCCGATGGCCTTGATGAGAAGGTATATGGCCGCGAGGACAAGGCACCAGCCGGCCATAGTGGTCCGCTGGGGGATGAGCATGTCGCATATCACGTTCACCCAGCGCAGGTCCTCGTCCACCAGGTTGGTGGGGGTCACGTAAAAGCCGCCCAGCAGGTCTGTGAGGCTGTATTTGCCGTTCAGGAAGAGCACGAACCCGAACCCGCCGTTGAAGACGAACAGGAGCCACGCCATGAGGGTGGGGCCCAGCTTTTTGGTGAGCTCATCCGCCAGCAGCCAGAAGCCGTAAAACACCGCGAACAGGAAAAAGAGGCTGGGCAGGATCACCGCCATGCGCAGGCTCAGCCCGAAAAACCGCAGACTGGCCGTGGCGGCGTCCACCAGGAAGGGGTAGTCGATCCGCTGGCCGGGGAAGATGCTGTAGTCCGGGGGGAACTTGCTCTGCCGGTAGAGGCTCTCGGCGAAGCCCAGGTGCATCCCCAGATCCCCGTAGGTGCTCTGGCCCACCCAGAGGCTGCCGTCGGCGTGGGGCAGCAGCACGTGGGTATAGAGGAGGTACCCGCAGAAAACAGTGATGAGAAGGCTGGCCAGGGCCCCCACCGCGTCCGCCGGGGGCGGCGGGGCGGGCAGCAGCTTTTTGCCCGCCTCTTTGGGCGCGTCCGGCTTGGGCCCCAACATGCAGAGGCACACGGTGCCCACGGTGGCGAGGCACAGAGCGATCAGCTCCGCGGTCATGGTGAAGCCCGCGAAAAAGGCGATGAGGCAGGGCAGCCACATCAGCGCCGTACAGCCGAACACCAGCCCCAGCCAGCACTTCACCGCCCCCCGACAGGAGGGCAGCACGCGCCAGGCCAGGGCCAGGCCAAAGAGCATATATACGATGAGAGCGGGCATTTAGATTTCTCCTTATATGGCCCCCTTGTCAAAGGGGGCTGCCGAGCAAAGCGAGGCTGGGGGATTGTCCTTAGACTAACAATCCCCCCGGCCCTTCGGGCCACCCCCCTTTCACAAGGGGGGCTTTGGAAGAAGCCTGGGCTACCCCCTTCACAAGGGGGGCTTTTTTCTTACTGCTCCGGCCCCAGTTTGCTTAAAACGTCCTGGAACCAGTCGGGCAGGCTGGTCCAGAGCTGGATGGGCTCGCCGGTGGCGGGGTGGATGAATTTGAGGCCCCGGGCGTGGAGACATTGGCTGTCCAGCCCCTTGTCCCGGCGGCCGCCATAGACCGTATCCCCCAGCAGAGGGTGGCCCGTATAGGCCATGTGGACTCGTATCTGGTGGGTCCGGCCGGTCTCCAGCCGGCAGCGGACATAGGTGTGGCGGGGGTACCGGGCCAGCACCTCCCAGTGGGTCACGGCGGGGCGGGAATTCTTCTCCGTCACGGCCATGCGCTGGCGGTTCCGGGGGTCCCGGCCGATGGGGGCGTCCACGGTGCCGGCGTCGTCATGGAAATTTCCGTGGCACACCGCGTCGTAAACGCGGGAGAGGGTGTGGTCCTTGAGCTGGGCCGACAGAGCCTCGTGGGCCCTATCGTTTTTGGCGGCGATGATGAGGCCGCTGGTGTCCTTGTCGATGCGGTGGACGATGCCGGGCCGCAGCTCGCCGCCCACGCCGGAAAGGCTCTCTCCGCAGTGGGCCAGCAGGGCGTTCACCAGCGTCCCGTCCGGGTGGCCGGGAGCGGGGTGGACAACCAGGCCCCGGGGCTTGTTCACCACGATCACGTCCCCGTCCTCGTAGACCACATCCAGGGGGATATCCTGGGCCACGGCGCTGGCTGGGGCCGCCTCGGGCAGGATGACGTCGAATATATCCCCCGCCGCCGGGCGATAGTTCTTCCGCACCGGAGCGCCCCGGAACGTCACAAGGCCCCCCTCCAGCAGCTTCGCCGCGGCGGAGCGGCTGCGGATGGCCTCCTGACGGGCGAGGAGAGCGTCGATCCTCTCCCCGCTCTCCTCCGCTGTTACCGTTATTCTCGTTTCCATTCAGCTGTCCCGGAACTCCGCCAGGATGTCGTCCAGGGAATAGTCGTCGAACCCGGCGTCCGCCTCCGGCTTTTTGGCCGGGGCCTTGGGCTGGGCCGCCTTGGGCGCGGCCGCCGCTTTTTTCACAGGCAGCTCCAGGTCCGGGCCGTCGTCCTCAAACGCAGGCGCGGGCGCGGTCTTCCTGACCGGCTGGGGCGCAGGCTTTTCCTCCGTCTTGGGAGCGGGGGCGGGCGCAGGCGCGGGCTCATCCTCGTCCGCGCCGCCGAAGCTCCACTCCGCGAAGGGGTCGTCCGGGTCGGCGGGGCGCAGCTCGTCGGCCAGGCTCCGGTGCTCGCCTCTATCCCGATGGGGGATGGCGGCGTACATGTCTTCCCGGGCCTGCTTGGCCGCCTGCCGGGCGGCCCGGCGGCTGGTCTTGGCGGGCTCAGGCTCAGGTTCGTGCTCGTACTCCTGATCGTACTCCTCGTCCCCGTAATACTCCTCTTCCTCCATGTCCAGCTCGGACCGGCGGGGCTGCCGCCGGCGGGCCTTGGCAGGCCGGCGCTTCTCCTCCTTGGGCAGTTCCATGGGGTCACGGTAGATGATCACGTGCAGGCAGAACAGGATGCCGCAGACGGTGATGAAGATGTCCGCCACGTTGAACACGGCGAAGGAGAATATCTCGAACTCGAACATGTCCACCACATAGCCGAACAGCACCCGGTCGATGCAGTTGCCCAGGGCGCCGGCGGCCACCAGCACGCTGGTCCAGCGGCCGAAGCGGGTACGGATGATCTCCATGTTGATGAGCACGATGATACCGATGATGAACAGGGCCGACACGCCGATGAGCAGCCACTTGGCGTTGGCCAGGATGCTGAAGGCCGCGCCGGTGTTCTGCACATTGGTCATGTGCAGGATACCGGGGATCAGCTCCACACACTGGTCCCCCACGGCGTCCAGGGGGATGTGGTTGACGGTCCAGAACTTTACCGCCTGGTCCAGGATGAGGACTACTACGGCGGCTATCGCATAGATCACGGTTCGTTCCTCCTGTATCTTCCGGGAAGGTGATGACTCACTTTCCTTCTATATTGCGCATGGCGCGGGCGCAGCGGGCGCACAGCTCGGGGTAAGCGCTGTCGGAGCCCACAGTGGCGCTGTGGGTCCAGCAGCGGGGGCATTTGGGCAGGGCGGAGGGGGCCACCTCCACGGTCACGCCGGGCACCTCCGTGCCGGCCCAGCCGGGGCCTTCCCCGTCGGTGAATTCCGCCTCGGAGACGATGAACAGGCTCTCCAGAGGCCGGGACGCGATGGGCGCCATGGCCTTTTTGGCCTCCGGGCCCACGTGGATAGTGACCTTGGCCTCCAGGGGCTTGCCGATGATCTTGTCGGCCCGGGCCAGTTCCAGGGCCTTGTTCACGTCGTCCCGGAGGCGCAGGCTGTCGGCCCAGAGGGCCGCCTCGTCCTCGGGGAGCTTCCAGGCCTCGTGGGCGGCGGGCATGTCATTGAGCATCACATGGCGGGCGTCATCCGTCGATTTGTGGGGCATGGCCAGCCAGATCTCATTGGAGGTGAAGGCCAGGATGGGGGCCAGCAGCCGCACCATGCTGTCCAGCACAGTCCACATGGCGGTCTGGGCGGCGAGACGGGCTTTGCTATGGGGGGCCTCGCAGTAGAGCCGGTCCTTCGCGATGTTCATATAGACGTTGGACATGTCCACCACGCAGAAGTTGTGGATGGCGTAGGTGACGGACCAGAACTCGTATTTATCATACCCGGCCAGGCACTTGCCGATGAGGGCGGCAGTCCGGTCCAGGGCCCAGCGGTCGATGCCCTCCAGCTCCTCCAGAGGCAGCAGGTCCTTATCCGGGTCAAAGCCGTCCAGATTGCCCAGCAGGAACCGGGCGGTATTTCTGATCTTCAGGTACTTGTCGGACAGCTGCTTGAAGATGGCGTCGGAGCAGCGCATATCCAGCCGGAAATCTGCGCTGGCGGCCCAGAGCCGGCACAGGTCCGCGCCATACTTCTCGGTGAGCTCGTCGGGGGCCACGCCGTTGCCAAGGCTCTTATGCATGGCCCGGCCCTCCCCGTCCACGGTCCAGCCGTGGCACAGTACGGCCTTATAGGGGGCCTGGCCCCGGGTGGCCACGGCGGTGAGGAGGCTGGACTGGAACCAGCCCCGGAACTGGTCGCCGCCCTCCAGGTAGAGGTCCGCGGGCCAGACGCCGGGGGCGTCCAGCTCCATAGACGCCACGTGGGTGGAGCCGGAGTCGAACCAGCCGTCCAGGGTGTCGGTCTCCTTCTCGGTGACCTTGCCGCCGCAGTGGGGGCAGGTGAATCCGGCGGGCAGCAGCTCCTCCACGGACAGGTCGAACCAGGCGTTGGAACCCTTCTCGCCGAAAATTTTGGAGACGTTCTCAATGGTCTCCGGGGTGCATACGGGCTTTCCGCAGTCGGCGCAGTAGAACACGGGGATGGGCAGGCCCCAGCGGCGCTGGCGGCTGATGCACCAGTCGGCACGCTCCCGGATCATGCTCTCCATCCGATCCGCGCCCCACTCGGGGTTCCACTGGACCTTGCGGGCGGCCCGGACCGCGTCCTCCTTGAAGGCGTCCACGGAGCAGAACCACTGGTCCGTGGCCCGGAAGATGATGGGGTTCTTGCACCGCCAGCAGTGGGGATAGGAGTGGGTGATGTCCTCGGAGGCCAGGATAGCACCACAGGCGGTCAAGTCCGCGAAAATGGGCTCATGGGCCTTCAGCACGCTGAGACCCTCGTATTTCCCGGCGTCGGCGGTGAAGCGGCCGGAATCATCCACGTTCACCACCAGGTCCTTCCCGGAGGGGATCTGGGGATACTTCTGACAGACGAAGAAGTCGTCCGCGCCGTAGGCCGGGGCGGTGTGGACGCAGCCGGTGCCGGCGTCCAGGGTGACGTGATCGCCCAAAATCACCAGACTGGTCTGATCGAAGAGGGGATGCTGGGCGGTCATGAGCTCCAGGTCGGCGCCCTTGAAGGTGGCCAGGACCTCCTTCGCTTCCAGGCCGGCCTTTTGGAGGACGGACTCCGCCAGGTCCTTGGCCATGATGTAGACCTCGCCGTTGGAGGCGCGGGTCATGGTGTAGTCGTAAGCGGGGTTCAGGCAGATGGCCAGGTTCCCCGGGATGGTCCAGGTGGTGGTGGTCCAGATGACGAAGTAGACGTTGTCCAGGGGCTCGATGGCGCTGAGCTTGCCCAGGTCGTCCTTCACCCGGAACTTCACGAAGATGGTGGTGACAGGGTCGTCGGCGTACTCGATCTCCGCCTCGGCCAGGGCCGTCTCGTCCTTGGGGCACCAGTAGACGGGCTTCTTGCCCTTGTAGATATAGCCCTTCTCATACATCCGGCCGAAGACCTTGACCTCCTGGGCCTCGAACTTGGGGTCCATGGTCCGGTAGGGATGCTCCCAGTCGCCCAGCACGCCCAGGCGCTTGAAGCCCTGGCGCTGCACGTCCAGATAGTGCTCGGCGTAGGCGTGGCAGGCGGTGCGGAACTCCGACACGCTCATGGCCTTGTGGTTGAGCTTCTGCTCCTTGATGATGGCCGACTCGATGGGCATGCCGTGGTTGTCCCAGCCGGGGGTATAGGGCACCTGGAAGCCTGCCATGGACTTGTAGCGGTTAATGAAGTCCTTCAGGCACTTGTTGAGGGCGGTGCCCATGTGCAGGTTGCCGTTGGAAAACGGGGGACCGTCGTGGAGGATGAACAGGGGCTTGCCCTCGTTCCTCTTGAGCATCTCGTGGTAAAGGTCCAGTTCCTCCCAGGCTTTGAGCATATCCGGCTCCCGCTTGGGAAGGCCCGCGCGCATGGGAAATTCGGTCTTCGGAAGATTCAGTGTGGCGTTATAATCGGTGGGCATGTCTCTACTCTCCAAGGCGAAATATAGTGTGCAAGGGCGGAGCTTTTTGCTCCGCCCCGAAGGATGTAAGATCAGATGTCGTCGTCGAAGCCTAAGTCGTCAAAGCTGCGCTTTCTCTTTTTGTCCCGGCCCTTGCCGCCGGCGCTGAAAAGACGGGTGGGCTCGTCGGGCTCCTGGGCCTGGGCCTCGGGGGCCTCCTGCTCGGGTCCCGGCTCGTCCAGGGCGGCCTCCGCCGCGGAAGCGGCGATGGACCGGACGGTCTCCTCCACGTCCACGGGCTTGGCGGGACCGGGCTCGTCGGGCTGGGCCTCGGGCTCCTCCGCGGGCTTTTCCTCGGCCTTGGGCTCCTCGCCGCCGATGAGCTGCATCTGGCTGAGCTTGTCGTAGAACTCGATCTGCTTCTGGCAGACGGTGCGCATGTGGTCGAAGAAGCGGTTGGTGGCCTTCTTGGCCTCCTCCAGCTTGGCCTCCTCGTTGGCCATGCCGTCCTCGGTCTCCTTCTTCAGCTTGTTGGCGTAGTCCTGGGCCTCGGCCATGACGGCGTCGGCCTTCTCCTTGGCGTCGGCCTCCATCTGGGCGCTGACCTTCTGGGCGGAGAGGAACGCCAAACGCATGGAGTCCTCGGTCTGACGGTATTCGTCCACCTTCTGGACCAGCACCTTCATCTTGCTCTTAAGGGCGGCGTTCTCCTTGCTCAGAGTGGCGAAGTCCGCGGCCAGTTCGTCGAGAAATTCGTCCACCTGCTCCATATTATAGCCTTTTCCGGCCCGTTCAAATGCTTTTTCCTGGATATCCTGCGATGTGATCATATCCCAAACCTATTCCTTTCTCTATTTATGCGGATGCGCCGAAGCGCGAATATACGTGAGATTCAGATATAGACGCCGTTGTTCTCCAGCTCGTCTATGAGATCGCCCATGATATCCACATTGAAGGGGGTGATGATGTATGTATTGATGGCGACCTTCTTGATCTTGCCGTCGTTGGCGTAGGCCACGCCGGAGAGGAAGTCCACCAGCCTGCGGGCCACGTCCTTGTTGGTGGTCTCCAGGTTCATGACCACGGTGCGTTTCTCCCGCAGATGGTCCGCGATCTCCGCGGCCTGCTCAAAACGGTCCGGCTTGGACAGGACCACCTGGACGGCGGTGGTGGTGTGGATGTTCACCACTTTGTTATCCTTTTTGGCTGTGGCGCGTTCCTCAAAGACAGGGGCCTCCGTATCGTCGAAGGGACTGCGGTGCTCCTGCCGCTCGGCGCGCTCGGACCGGTCCGTGCGGGGCACGACGATGGTGGGGTCGTCGTCCGCGTCCTGAACGCCTTCGCCGCCGAAGAAGTCTTCCTCCTCGTCATCATAGGGCTTCGTCAGCTTTTTCAGTTCGTCCAAAAAACCCATGGTGGGTGCCTCCTGCTTTCACGTATTTCTTTCTTCTTCTGTTATGCGTAGGTCATTGATAGTTTCGGGGCCCGAACAGACAGGTGCCCACCCGGACCATGTTGGCCCCGGCCCGGATGGCGTCCTCATAGTCGTCGGACATGCCCATGGACAGAAAATCCATAGATACATTATCGTATTTTTTGGGTGTATTGTCAACAAAAAGGTGTACCATCGGGTCAAAATAGGCCCTGGAATTTTCTGCCGGGGGGATGGCCATGAGCCCACGGACCCGCACCCCCGGGGTGAGGGCGGCCGCCTCCAGAAGGGAACCCAGCATCTCTGGCAGCGCGCCGGATTTGCCGGCCTCCCGGCCGATGTTGACCTCCAGAAGCACATCCTGGACCGCGCCGAGAGTTTTTGCCCGCCGGCCGATCTCCATGAGCAGGGGGGCGGAGTCCACGGATTGGATCAGGTCCACCTTCCCGGCCACGTATTTCACCTTGTTTGTCTGCAGACCGCCGATGATGTGGATCTGGGCGCCCTCATAGGCGCCCAGGGCGCTCTTTTCCCGGTACTCCTGGACGTAGTTCTCGCCCACGGCCGTGAGCCCGGCCTTCACCGCCTCTTTGATAAGCTCCGCCGGTTTCGTCTTGGCGGCGCCCACCAATATCACCTGCCGCCCGCCGGCGGCTTTTTCTATGTTCTCCCGGATCACGTCCAGGCGCTGCTGCAGTGTGAGCTCCATTTCTATCTCGCGCTCCTCATGAAAAGACCCTGCCGTTGTAGAGGTCCCGGGCCCGGAGGATGACCTCGTTGCCCTCCCGGAGGGCGTCGGTGCCCTCGCTGGAGAGGAGGCAGTATTCCTCCCCGGCGTAGACCATGCTGACCAGCTTCCGCTCGGCCTGCAGGCCCGTCATGGTGAACACGCACAGGCGGTCCTGGGCGTCCGGATCTTCCGGGTCGTATTCGTAGTAGTTTGCCGCGGCGTATTCATGGCTGCCTGCGGTGACGGTGCCGCCGCCGGCGGAGGTATCCGGGGCCTCGTCTTCGGCGGTCCAGGGCCAGCAGAACACCACCAGCCGCCGCTTGGGCCGGTCGTCCTCCTCGCTTCCCGACTCCACCCCCAGGGGCAGGTCCCCGTAGCGGCTGGCGGAGCCTATCTCGGACACGAAGGCCTCCCGGGACACGCCGTTCAAGTCCAGGGTGACGGTCTGACCCTCCTCCAGGGCGGCGCCGTCGGCGTCGGCGAGATACCCGGCGTAGTAGCGGTAGAGGCCCTTCAGGGGCACCCGCAGGCCGGTGTATTCCTCGTAGATGAGCTCGGCGTTCACGGCCCGGACGGCCAGCATGTCCGCCATGCCCTTCTCCACGCGGAAGATGACGATCTGCTCGCTGCCCTCGGCCCGGCCCACGTATTCCACTTCCGCGTCCAAAGTGCCGCTGTAGTAGCGGCCGAAGGACAGCTCCACGTCCTGTCCGGGGAGCATGGTCCGGCCGTATTCCTGGGGGATGATGCCCACGTAGTACCAGTCATAGGAGGTGATGAGCTTGCCAAGGGAGCTGTTGTCCACCACCCGCTCGGCGGCGATCAGCTCCCGCAGGGCGCTGGGGGTCAGGTCCTGGGCATAGGCGGGGTCCACGCCCTCATAGCCGTCCACCACAGAGGAGAAGGTGCCGCTCTGGCTCACGGTGATGGGGGTGGTGTCGCCGGCGCTGGTGCGCTTGAGCTCGTCGTACTCCGCCTGAAGCTGCTCCAGGTATTCCTCGGAGGTGTCGGCGCCGGCGTCGGAGGGGAAGATGAGCCCCGAGAGCACCCCTGCCCGGGAGTCCACCTCGGACAGGTCCCCGCCCCGCAGGCAGGAGGAAAGGCCCGTCAGCGCGCTGAAGACGGTCTCCTCCCGGTTGCCGGCGGCCTGGACCGTATCCGATCCACCGGAGGTCACGTCCTCGATCTCCTGGCTCAGAAGGTGCAGCCGGGAGGCGCGCTCCAGCGCCTCCTCGGAGCTGTAGGCCACGGCCACTTCCTGGCCGCCGGCCACCTTTGAGCCGTCCTCGGCGGTGACCTCTATGTACTGTTCCTTGCTGTTGATGAGCAGCTCATTGCGGATCACCAGCCCGCTCATGGGGGCGGACTCGCTCATGGAGGCCGTCACGGTCAGGGCGGTGCGCACCGGGTTGGAGGCCCGGTGGACGATATACACGGTCAGGTAGGCCGCCAGCGCGATGAACACCAGCAGGGAGGTGACCTTCATGAGAGCGTCGGTCTTTTTCAAAGAGCCTGCATGTCCTCCGTCATGGATATGGCGCGGGCCGGGGCGATGGTGGAGATGGCGTGCTTATAGATCATCTGCTGCTTGCCGTCGGAGTCCACGAACACCACGAAGGAGTCGAAGCCCCGGACCGTGCCCCGCAGTTGGAAGCCGTTGACGAGGAACACGGTGACCATGATCCGTTCCCGGCGCGCCTGGTTCAAAAAAGCGTCCTGAAGATTCTGTGTTTTCTGCATCTTTTCCGTCCCTTCCGGGGCGGGAGTTCTCAATTAAAAATAATTGTATCATATAACGCCGCCCCGTAAAATAGTGATTTTGTACAAATTCCGTTGTACAGCGCCTATATTACGGCTTTTCGGGGGGCGAATGGGGACGAAGCCCGTCGAGGGACAGGCTAAATCTGCAGGGCCGAAAATTCGGCCGCTATGGCGCGGGCGTTCCGGTCCAGGGCGGCCCGGTCCGGCTCGGCTCCCCAGCGGACCCAATGGACGTCCGGGCGGCTGCGGAGCCAGGTGAGCTGGCGCTTGGCGTACTGGCGGGAGGCCCGGCACACCGCGTCTATGGCGTCGTCTAAGGTGCAACGGCCCGCCAGGTACTGGTCTACCTCCTTGTAGCCGATGGCCTGCATGGCGGTACACTGGGGGCTCAGACCTCCGTCCAGCAGACAGCGGACCTCCTCGACCAGCCCTTGGTCGAACATGGCCCGGGCCCGGCGGTCTATGCGGTCGTAGAGCACCTGCCGGTCCGCGAAGTCCAGGGCCACGGTGTGCGCCTCATACCGGGGCGGGACCAGCTTTGACTGCTCATCGTGCCACGTAATGGTCTTTCCCGTGAGGGCGTATACCTCCCAGGCCCGGACCAGCCGCTTTTTGTCCCGGGGGTGGAGCTGGGCCGCCCGGTCCGGGTCCACGGCCGAGAGCTTTTCCCGGAAGGCCCCGCCGCCCAGCTCGTCGTACTCCGCCTCGATGGCCCGGCGGGTATCCGGGTCCGAGGGGGCGGCGGCATAGTCCGTGCCCCGGACAAGGCCGTCGATATAAAGGCCCGTGCCGCCCACCACGACGGGCTGCTTTCCCCGGCGGAGGATGTCCCGGACGCACAGGTCCGCCATGGCGGCGTACTTGGCGGTGGAAAAGTTCTCCCCCGGGTCGGCCACATCCAGCATGTGGTGGGGCACGCCCTCCATCTCAGAGGCGGTGGGCTTGGCGGTGCCTATGTCCAGCCGGCGGTATATCTGCATGGAGTCGGCGGAGACGACCTCCCCGTCCAGCAGCTTCGCCAGCGCCACACCCAGGGCGGTCTTTCCCGTGGCGGTGGGGCCGGTGATGATAAGGAGCCTGGCCATGGTCAATGCTGGATCCTGCCGAACTGGCGGTCCAGCTCCTTTTTCGTGAGCGTCACGGCCACGGGACGACCGTGGGGGCAGTATTTGATCTCCCCGGAGGCCACCTTTTCCGCCAGGACCTGCAGTTCGGCGGGGTCCGTGTCCCAGCCGGCCTTGATGGCGGCCTTGCAGGCGATGGTCTGCAGGACCCCGTCCCGGGCCAGGTCGTGGGCCCCGGTCCGGAGCTTTTCGCATATCTCCTCCAGGGCGGCCCCGGTCTGGCCGGGGTCCATGCCCTCGGGCACGGCCCGGACGATCATATCCTCCTCGCCGTAGGCCTCCAGCTCGAAGCCCATGTCCTGCAGGAGCTCTCCGTTGGCGGCGATGGCCTCCCGGTCCTCCGGGGCGGGCCGCCAGGTCTGGGGCTGGAGAAGGGCCTGGCTCATGATCTGCCGGCCCATGGCCTTCAGCCTATCGAAATTCATCCGCTCATGGGCGGCGTGCTTGTCGATGAGCAGGACCTTGTCCCCCTGCTCGGCGATGATGTAGGTGCGCAGCACCTCTCCCGCCACCCGGACGGGAGCGTCCCCCGTCATGGGCGCTTCCACGGCGGGCGCGGGCTTTTCCGGCGCGGCCGCGGCGGGCGTTCTGACAGCCGCCGGACGGACCGGGGCGGCAGGGGCCGGGGCGCTCTTCTTCGGCAGGGTATATCCGCCGCTGCCCTTGGGCGTGGGCCGGGGGGTATAGACCACCGAGGCGCCGGTGCCGTAGGCGGGGCGGGGGCTGTGCAGATCCATGCGGGTCTGCTCCGGGACCGAGGCGGGCGCGGTCTTCTCCCGGACCGGGGCCTGGGGGGCCAGCTTCTTTTCCGTGGACTTGGAAAGGCGCATCTGCAGGGTGTCCTTCTCCCCCTGAAGGGCGCTGAGGGCGCTGTAGTAGACGGCGTCGAAGACCCGCTTTTCCGAGGAGAACTTGACCTCGTTTTTCGTGGGATGGACGTTCACGTCCACCGCGCCGGGGCTCAGGGTGATATAGAGCACGCAGGCGGGGAAGCGGCCCACCATGAGGGTGTTTTTATAGGCCTGCTCCAATGCGGCCTGCAGGCTCTGGGACCGGATGGACCGGCCGTTCACGAAGAAAAACTGCATGGCCCTGCTGCCCCGCCCGGCGGCGGGGGAACTGATGAAGCCGTTGACGGCCACGCCCTCGTTCTCCCCCTCGGTGGGGAGCATGGCCAAGGCTGCGTCCCGGCCCAGGATGGCGTACAGCGCCGACTCGGGCCGGCCGTCCCCGGGGGTGAAAAATTCCTCCTTGCCGTCTTTGACGCACCGGACGGACACGTCCGGCCGGCCCAGGGCCACCCGGGCGGCCTGCTGGACGCAGTAGGACCCCTCCGCCCGGTCAGACTTCATGAATTTGAGGCGGGCGGGGGTGTTGTAGAAGATGTCCCGGACCGTGAACACGGTGCCCTGGGGGCAGCCCGCGGCGTGCATATCCTGGATGTCCCCGGCCTGGACGGACACGTAGGTGCCCTCCGCGTCCTCCTTCCGGCGGGTGAGAAGGTCCACCCGGCTCACGGCGGAGATGGCCGCCAGAGCCTCGCCCCGGAAGCCCATGGTCTCGATGGCCTCCAGGCCCCGCTCGTCACGGAGCTTCGATGTGGCGTGGCGGAGGAAACAGTTGCCCGCGTCGTCGGGGGCCATGCCGCAGCCGTCGTCGGTGACCCGAATGTAGGTGGCGCCGCCGCCCCTGAGCTCTACGGTCACGTTTTTCGCCCCGGCGTCCAGGGCGTTCTCCATGAGCTCCTTCACCACGCTGCCGGGCCGTTCCACCACCTCGCCGGCGGCGATCATGTCCGCCACATGGGGGGAGAGGATGTTGATGACTGCCATAGCGATCTCCTTCGTATCCGTAAACACTTTTCGTTGATTATATCACAAATAAATGGTAATATAAAGTGCCAAGAAGAGATGGGCCAAGTGATTGGTCTTCCCTCCCCCAGTCAGCTTCGCTGACAGCCCCCTCGTCTGAGGGGGCCGGATCCTGGGGTGCGGTCAAGAATAAGCCTCCCTCGGACGAGGGAGGTGGCACGGCGTGAGCCGTGACGGAGGGAGAGATTTAAGTTCATGTACCAACGCCGGGAGATCACCACCCAGGAACGGCTCCAGCAGGAGCAGTTTTGCGAGAAGATAAAGTCCCTCATCGCCCACCGGTCCCACTATGCCCTGGTGGACACCTACGGATGCCAGCAGAACGAGTCCGACAGCGAGATACTGCGGGGGTGGCTGGTCCAATGCGGCTATGAGCTCACCAATGATGAGGACAAGGCGGACCTCATCGCTGTGAACACCTGCGCGGTCCGGGAGCACGCGGAAAAGCGGGTGCTGGGCAACGTGGGGGCCCTGAACCACAAGAAGGCGAAGAACCCGGAGCTCATCGTGTGCGTGGGCGGGTGCATGACCCAGCAGCCCGTCATGCGGGAGAAGATCAAAAACTCCTATCAAGTGGTGGACCTTGTCTTCGGGCCCCACGAGGTGTGGCAGTTCCCGGAGCTTCTTTTAAAGACCATGGAGCGCCGGGGCCGCCGGGGCAATAAGAGCCGCCTCATCGCCGCCGAGCCCAGCGAGGGCGTGGTGGCCGAGGGCCTGCCCCGGGAGCGGGACAGCCAAGTGAAGGCGTGGCTGGCCATCATGAACGGGTGCGACAACTTCTGCTCGTACTGCATCGTGCCTTACGTCCGGGGCCGGGAGCGGAGCCGCCGCCCGGCGGATATCCTGGCCGAGGCGAAAGCTCTTGTGGCGGCGGGGTACAAGGACATCACCCTCCTGGGCCAGAACGTGAACAGCTACGGCAAGGGCCTGGAGGAGGACGTGGATTTCCCGGACCTTCTGGCGGAGATCGACAAGATACCCGGGGATTACGTGCTCCGGTTCATGACCAGCCACCCCAAGGACGCCACGGAAAAACTGTTCAAAGTCATGGCCGAGAGCCAGCACTGCGCCCACCACATCCACCTGCCCCTTCAATCCGGCTCGGACCGGATACTCAAAGAGATGAACCGGCACTATGACCGGGCAAAGTACCTGGAAAAGGTGGCCGCGGCGCGGAAATACATGCCGGACCTGGTGCTGACCACGGACATCATCGTGGGCTTCCCCGGGGAGACCGAGATCAACTTTGAGGATACGCTCTCTCTCGTGGAGGAAGTAAAATACGACGCCATGTTCACCTTCATTTTCTCCCCCCGGACCGGCACCCCGGCGGCGGCCATGCCCGACCCGGTGAGCCGGGCGGAGAAGCAGGTCTGGTTTGATAAACTGCTGGACCTGTCCAACCGTATCTCGGGGGAGAAACACGCGGCCTATGTGGGAAAGACCTTCCGGGTCCTGGTGGACGGCGAGACGGGCCAGGCGCCCTATAACCTCTCCAGCCGCACCAAGGGCGGCCGGCTGGTGCACCTGGCCGGCGACCCGTCCCTGGTGGGACAGTTCATGGACGTAAAGATCACCGACAGCACCACCTGGGCGCTCTACGGGGAACTGGCATGAGCGGGGCCGATCGGGAGCCCTGGCTTTCCTGGGCGGTGGAACTGCAGGCCCTGGCCCAGGCGGGGCTGGAATACGGCCATGACCGGTTCGACCTGGAGCGGTATGAGCGCATCCGGGCCATCGCGGCGGAGATGGTGGCGTACAAGGCGGACATCTCCCCGGAGAAGGTCAGAGATCTGTTCTGCAATGAGACGGGCTACCAGACCCCCAAGCTGGATACCCGGGCGGCCATCTTTGAAAAAGGGAAGATACTGCTGGTCCGGGAGATGGACGGGAGATGGTCTCTGCCCGGAGGCTGGGTGGACGTCTGGCTGTCCGTGGGCCGGAACGCGGTGAAGGAAGTGAAAGAGGAGGCCGGCCTGGACGCCGAGGCCCTGTTCCTCATCGCCGTGCAGGACTATGACAGGCACAACCGGCCCAAGCACGCCCATAAGATATGCAAGATATTCGTGATGTGCCGGGCCCTGGGCGGCGCGTTCCAGCCCAACACCGAGACCACAGCCAGCGGCTGGTTCGCTCTGGACGACCTGCCGCCCCTGGCGGAGAACAAGAACACCGTCGAACAGATCAGGATGTGCTTCGAGGCAAAGAACGCGGACCATTGGGTGACGCGGTTCGACTGATCCCGGGAGGGGACACACCATGCGCTATACATACTGCCCCCGCTGCGGCGAGAGGCTGGGGGAAAAGGAACTGGGCGACGAGGGGCCGGTCCCCTGGTGCGGGCGCTGCGAAAGGCCCGTGTGGGAGGCCTTCACCACCGCCGTCATCGCCGCCGTGGTGAATGAGGACAACGAGGTCGCGCTCCTGCGGCAGGGATATATCTCCGCCGAGACCTATGTGTGCGTGTCCGGCATCATGAAGCCGGGGGAGAGCGCCGAAGATGCCATGGTCCGGGAGATCGACGAGGAGCTGGGGCTGGCGGTGAAGGAGCTCCGATACATGGGCAGCTGGCCCCACAAAAACGGGGATATGCTGATGCTGGGCTTCTGCGCCGTGGTGGAGAAGGGCGAGTTCACCCTGTCCCGGGAGGTGGACGCCGCCCGGTGGGTGCCCTTTGACGGGGCCCTGCCCCTCATCCGTGAGGGCAGCATCGCCCAGCAGCTGGTGCGGGCCTCCATCGCCTTTCGGCGGGGAGAGCAAAAGGAGGAGACGCTATGAAGCTGGTCACATACCTGGAAAACGGAATGGAGAAGGTGGGCGCGCTGACGGCAGATGAGAACGCTGTGCGGCCCCTGCCCTTCGGGGATATGGTATCCGCCATTGAGGCGGGCCTGGCCGCCGTGAAGGCAGCGGAGCAGGGCCCGGCGGTGAAGCTTGCGGATGTGACGCTGCTGGCCCCCATCCCCCGGCCACGGCAGGACGTGATATGCCTGGGCATGAACTACGTGGACCACGCCAAGGAGGCCGCCAAATTCGACGACGAGGCCTTCGCCAGGGAAAAGCCCATCGCCGTCTATTTCTCCAAGCGGGTGCCCGAGGCGGTGCCCCCGGAGGGCTTTATCGACAGCCATCCGGGCCTGGTGGAGAAGCTGGACTATGAATCGGAACTGGCCGTCATCATCGGCCCCGCGGCCAAGGGCGTCCCGGCGGAAAAAGCGGGAGAGCATGTGTTCGGCTACACGGTGCTGAACGACGTGTCCGCCCGAACGCTGCAGACCGCCCACAAGCAGTGGTATTTCGGCAAGGGGCTGGACGGTTTCACCCCCATGGGCCCCTGCATCCTCACGGCGGACGAGGTCCCCTTCCCCCCGGCGCTGGCCATCTCCTGCCGGGTGAACGGCGAGGAGCGCCAGCATGCCCGCACGGATATGCTCATCACCAGCATCGCGGAAACCATTTCTGAGCTGAGCGCGGGCATGACATTGCTGCCCGGGACCATCATCGCCACGGGCACCCCCGCCGGGGTGGGCATGGGCATGGACCCGCCGGTGTTTTTGCAGCCCGGCGACGTGGTGGAGTGCGAGATCGAGGGCATCGGCGTATTGAGAAATACGGTGAAGTGAGGAGAGCGCGATGGACCGGCAGAAGCTGACGGAAATATTTGAAAAATACTGCAAAAAGCTGCGGATCACGCCGGGCTGGGACGTGCAGCTGCGATTTGTGGAGGATGCCTCGTGGCCCAAGACAGGGGACTTTAAGATCGACTGCGATGATAAAAACGCTATTTTACTGCTGAATGTGGCCGGGGCGAACCAGGACAATCTGGAGGAAGTGATCGTTCACGAGCTCATGCACCTGAAGCTGTATCCGCTGGATCAGGTGACAGAATCGCTGATCACGAGCCACTTTGAAGAGGGAACGGGCGCCTATAACTTTGCGTACCGGCAGTTTTTCCAGGCCCTGGAGCAGACAGTGGAGGAGCTGACCAAGTGCTTTCTTCTGGAATTTGGCGAGAACAAAGAGCTCTCCTATAGCCGGTGTGACCGGAAGCGGTCGTTCAATGAGCTATACGACGGACTGAACGGTATCGAGTGAAGCGGCAACCTGCAAAGCCCCCCTTGTGTAAAGGGGGGTGGCCCGAAGGGCCGGGGGGATTGTAAAAGATGACAATCCCTCAGTCACCGCCTGACGGCGGTGACAGCTCCCTTTACACAAGGGAGCCTTCCAAGCGGAGCCCCTTTTGGCAAGGGGGCCTGAATGCAGAAGAAAGAGGATTTGCGTCATGGCTGAGATGACCCCCATGAAGCGGCAATACTACAAGATCAAGGAGCAGTGCCCTGATTGCCTGCTCTTTTTCCGGCTGGGCGACTTCTACGAGATGTTCGACGAGGACGCCAAGGTGGCCTCCAAGGAGCTGGACCTGGCCCTGACCACCCGGGACCGGGGCAAGCCGGAGGAGGAGCAGACGCCCATGTGCGGCGTGCCCTTCCACTCCAGCGAGGCCTATATCGCCCGGCTCATCGCCAAGGGGTATAAGGTGGCCATCTGCGAGCAGCTGGAGGACCCGGCCACGGCCACGGGCCTGGTGGACCGGGGGGTCATCCGCGTCATCACCCCCGGCACCGTCACCGCCAGCTCCATGCTGGAGGAGAGCCGCAGCAACTATATCTGCGCGGTGTGGCTGGAGGCAGACCAGGGCGCGGCCGCCTTCTGCGACATCTCCACGGGGGAGTTCTGCGTGCAGGGCTTCGCCTCCGAGGCGGCGGAGCATCTGGTCAACGAGCTGGGCCGGTTCTCCCCCCGGGAGGCGGTGCTGTCCGCCGGGGCGGAGCAGGACGGGGCCATCGCCGCCTTCCTGCAGAAGATCGACTGCCTGCCCGACGGCGAGGCCGGCCGCTTCGAGCCGGAGAAGTGCCGGCAGCTGGTATACGACCGGTTCGGAGAGACCGTCGCCCCCGGGGAGACCCTGGCGGCGGGGGCGCTTTTGGGCTATATCATCGAGACGCAGAAATTCGACCTGTCCCACATCCGCAGCCTGGACCGGTTCGGCCAGGGGCGGTATATGGAGATGGACTACGCCACCCGGCGGAACCTGGAGCTGACGGAAAATCTGCGCACCGGGGAGAAGCGGGGCAGCCTCCTCTGGGTGCTGGACAGGACCAAGACCCCCATGGGCGGGCGGCTGCTGCGCTCCTGGGTGGAGCGGCCGCTGCTGGACCCGGTGGCCATCCGCCGGCGCCTGGCCGCGGTGGGAGAGATTCACGCCGACGCCATCGCCCGCCAGGAGCTGCGCCTGGCGCTCCATGAGATCGGGGACATCCAGCGCCTGGCAGGGCGGTGCGTCTACGGCACCGCCAACGGCCGGGACCTGCTGGCCCTGGGGACCTATTTCGGCCAGCTGCCCCGGCTGGTCCAGCTCCTCGCCGGGATGAAGAGCGCCCTGCTGCGCCAGACGGCGGCGCTGGACAGCCTGGACGACGTGCGGGAGGACATCCTGGCCCTCATCGCCGACGAGCCGCCCTTCTCCGTGCGGGAGGGGGGCATCCTCCGCCCCGGCGCGGACGACGAGGTGGACCGGCTCCGGTCCGTGCGGGACAACGGCGCGGACATGGTGGTGGCCCTGGAGGCCCGGGAGCGGGAGCGCACCGGCATCAAGAAGCTGAAGGTGGGCTACAACAAGGTCTTCGGCTACTACATCGACGTGCCCCGGTCCGCCGGGGACGCGGCCCTGCCGGAGGATTACATACGCAAGCAGACCCTGGTGAGCAACGAGCGGTATTTCACCCCGGAGCTCAAGGATTTGGAGAACACCCTCCTGGGGGCCAAGGACAAGCTGGCCGAGCTGGAGTATCAGATATTCACCGCCCTGCGGGAGCGGGTGGCCGCCCAGGTGGAACGGGTCCAGGCCGCCGCGGCGAAGGTGGCGGAGCTGGACGCCTTGTGCTCTCTCGCCGAGGCGGCGGTCAAAAACCGCTACGTCTGCCCGGAGGTGGACGTGGGCCGCTCTATACAGATCACCGAGGGCCGCCACCCGGTGGTGGAGCAGGCCCAGAAGAACGTCCTGTTCGTGCCCAATGACACGTACCTGAACGACACCACCGACCGGGTGGCCATCATCACCGGCCCCAACATGGCGGGCAAATCCACCTATATGCGCCAGACGGCCCTCATCGTGCTCATGGCCCAGATGGGCTCTTTCGTGCCCGCCAGGAGCGCCGTTATCGGCGTGGTGGACCGGGTGTTCACCCGCATCGGCGCCTCCGACGACCTGGCCAGCGGCCAGTCCACCTTCATGGTGGAGATGGCGGAGATGGCGGACATCCTCCGCCACGCCACGGGGGCCAGCCTGCTCATCCTGGACGAGATCGGCCGGGGCACCTCCACCTTCGACGGCATGGCCATCGCCCGGGCCATGCTGGAGTACTGCGCCGACAAGCGCCGCCTGGGGGCCCGGACCATGTTCGCCACCCACTACCACGAGCTCAGCGCCCTGGAGGGGACCCTGGACGGGGTGAGGAACTACAATATCACCGCCAAGAAGCAGGGGGGCGCCCTCATCTTCCTCCGGAAGATCGTCCCCGGCTCCGCCGACGACAGCTACGGCATCGAGGTGGCGAAGCTGGCCGGCGTGCCGGACCAGGTCATCAAAAAGGCCAAGGAATATCTCGCCGAGCTGGAAGCCGAGGGCGCGGCCGGGGGCCTTCCCGCCGCTGCGCCTGCCCCGGACCAGGTGTCCATGCTGGACATGGCGGGCGGGGCGCTGGCCAGAGAGCTGCAGGAGCTGGACCTGAACACCATCACGCCGTTGGAGGCTTTGAACCTTTTGTACCAGCTGAAAAAGAAGGCCGAAGGATAACGACAGACCCGCCCGCGGACGCGGGCGGGAGCTGTTTTGGGAAGGAGACGACCATGAGACGGGTATGCGCCTGTTATTTCAGCCCCTGCGGGAACGTGGAGCGGACAGTCCGCGCTATCGCGGAAGGGGCGGCCCAGGCCCTGGGCCTGCCGGTGGAAGAGTTTGATTTCACCCTCCCCGCCGCCCGGGAGGAAGAGCTTTGCTTCGAGGCCGGGGACCTGGTGATACTGGGCGCGCCGGTGTACGCCGGGCGGGTGCCCAATAAGCTCATGCCTTATATCCGGGACCATGTCCGCGGGAACGGGGCCCTGTGCGCGGCGGTGGTGTGCTTCGGCAACCGGGCCTTCGACGACGCCCTGGCGGAGCTGTACCTGCTGGCAAAGGACAACGGCTTTGCCGTGACCGCCGCCGCGGCCGCGGCTACGGAGCACAGCTTCGCCCCGGCTCTGGGCACGGGCCGGCCAAATGAGAAGGACATGGCGGCGCTGCGGGAGTTTGGGGTGAAGATCGCCGAAAAGGCGCAAAAAAACGGCCCGGTCCTGCCGGCCGTGCCGGGCGCCATGCCGCCGGAGAAGTATTATACGCCCCTGCGGGCCGACGGCGCGCCCGCGAAGTTTTTGAAGGCCGTGCCCAAGACGGACAGGACCAAATGCACCCGCTGCGGGACCTGCGCGAAGGTGTGCCCCATGGGGTCGGTGGACCCCGATGACCCCGCCGTGACCACCGGCGTGTGCATCAAGTGCCAGGCATGTATCCAGCGCTGCCCCGCCGGGGCGCGAACTTTTGACGATGAGGACTTTCTCTCACACCGGGCGATGCTCCTCAATAACTACGCCCGACCGGTTGAAAGCCTCTATCTGCTCTGAGCTCAGCCGCCCATGGCCGCCCGCTCCTTTTCCAGCTCCCCGTACAGCGCGGGGCCGGTCCAGGCGGCGTTGTGCTCCGTGAGCACGGCCTTGAGGCTGGCCGGGGCCCGGGCGGTGCGCAGGGCGGAGAGGAAGGCGTCCATCTGCCGGGAGGCAAAGCCCGCCAGCACCAGCATCCTGCCGGGGAACGCCCCGGCGGGGGCTTCTTCCACCCGGGAAGCCAGACCGAAAAAGGCGCCAATGGGCTGAGCTGTTTCCTCCGGGCCCACCCGGCGCAGGCGCACGTCCATCTGACCGCAGACCATGCGAATGACTTTTGCCTCGCTGTCTGAAAAACCGTAGGCAAGAACGGTGGCCTTCACAGTATCCCCAGCTCCTTCCCTATATCCAGCGCCGCCGCGGCCGCGATCCGGTCCCGGCGGTGTATCTCGAGCCCCACGTTCTCCACGGGGCGGCTGTCGTACATGGAAAGCAGTGCCTCCGGGGCGAACCACTCCACCCCCGCGAAGAGGACCTTTTCCTCCTCCGTGGGAGCCTTGGGCCGGGTCCCGGTGACCCGGGCGAGAAAATAGTGCTGTACGTCCCGGCGGCGGAGGAGGTTATACTCGTTGGCGATGACGCCCACCTCCGCTAGGATGTCTATCGTAACGCCCAGCTCCTCGCCCATCTCCCGACGGAGGGCGTCCTGCAGGGTCTCCCCGGGCTCCACCCCGCCGCCGGGGGTCTCGTAGTGGTCCCGGTCGCCGAAGTCGTCCCGGCCCCTCACGTGGAGCAGGGCGATCTCGTTTTTGTCGTTCACGAGGAAGGCCCGCACGGCGGACCGCTCCCGCTCGATGGGCGCGGGGGGATAGCAGTCGTCCCTGATGGTGTCGCACAGAACGCGCATGGCGGCCTCCTGAAAAAGAATTCGTCCTTCGACAAAAGTAGTGCTTTCTCGCTCTTTACAAAGCCGGACAAAGGGGTTATCATCTGGGTACAGCTTATCCAATGGGTCCTGGAGGGCCCGGCTCATATCTTTATCCCACAACCCTATGCTTTGGCGGACTGTGTTGCCACAGTCCGCCCTTTCTTTTCGTTTGAAGCTCAGCCCACCGTGCCTGACGTGGTGATGAGGTAGGTCTTGCTGCACCAGCCGTAGAGGGTGCCGTCGTCGGACTCGTAGCGCACCAGGACCCAGTCGTCCTTCTTGGCGAACACGTCCACGGTGCTGCCGTTGGGCATCTCCGCGAGCTGGTGGTAGCTGGTGTTGGGACCGGTGCGCAGGCGCAGGGTCTTGTTGCCCACGCCCACGGTGACGGTGGCGGTCTCAGGGGCCTTCACGTAGTCCAGATCCGCCGGCTGCACCTCGATATCGGAGGCCATGATGGCCTGTTTTGTGGCATCGTCGGGGTAGGGCTCCAGTTCCTGCTCCGGTTCAGGGGTGGCCGTGACCACCTCTCCGGCCTGGGGCACGGTGGGGTCGGTCGTCCGGGGGTTTTTGTCCCGGCGGCCGGTGATGAACAGGATGGCGATGGCGATGATGAGCACGGCGCACACGCCGATGCAGATCAGCTCCATCTTCCGCCACTGGCTCTCGCCCCAGCTGGAGAAGGGGAGGGGCTTTTTGCGGCCGGCGCCCCGCGGCTTCCTACGGCCGCCCGGACGGTCCTCGTCCGCTATGAGATCGTCCTCGTCGTAATCCTCATAGTCCTCATCCTCCTCGGGCTCGTCCTCCTCGAAGTCGTCCTCCTGGGGGATGGGCCGGCGGGCAGTGGTGGTCTGCCGGGGCTTTTGCTTCACCGGCGCCGGGGCGGGGCGGCGGCTGCGCCGGGCGTCGCTGATGCGCACAGGCGCGGGGGGCTCGTCCGCGATCTCCTCATCCTCCGGCTCCGGTTCCGCCCGGCGGGCGGTAGTCTGGGCCTGGGCGGCGCGCTGCTCCAGAAGGCCCGCCATCCGATCCTGGGCGGGACTGTAGCCCGCCTGGGCGGCCTTTACAAGGCATTTGGCGGCCAGCCGGTTCCAGCGTATCTCGTCCGGCTCCTCCTCGCTGCGTTCCAGGGCCCACAGGCTCAATTCATAATTGGCTTTGGGGTCGCCGGCCTTGGCCCGGGCGATCATCTCCTGCTCTTCCTGCTCCGTCCAGTCGATCATATGTAGGTACCTCCCTGTTCCGAAAGGCTATCTATTGACATAATTCTGCCCTATTATAACGTATAGTTTCCATAATGCCAAGATGGAAATTTCAAATATCTCAAAAAATTTAAGAAATGGGAACCGGTTGCATTTTCCTCACGGGCCCGGTATAATACCGCCTGGGTGATATCATTTTGAAAAAACTGCTTTTACTTATCAACCCCCACGCGGGCAAGGGCGGATACCGCAACGGCCTGGCGAAAGTGCTGTTGAATTTCCATCAGGCGGGCTTTCAGACCACGGTGGCCTTCACGGACCAGCGGGGCGACGCGCTCCGCATCGCCGCCCAGGCCGCAGGAGAATATGATCGCATCGTGTGCGTGGGCGGCGACGGGACCCTGGGGGAGACCGTGTCCGGGCTCATGACGGCGGACAAGCGCCCGGAGCTGGGCTACATCCCCATGGGCACCACCAACGACTGCGCCGCCACCCTGGGCATCAGCCACGACCCGGTGGCCGCCTCTCTCACCGCCGCCACTGGCCGGGCCATCCCCTTCGACGTGGGCCTGGCCAACGGGGAGCGGTACTTCACCTACGTGGCCGCCTTCGGCGCGTTCACGGATGTGTCCTACGAGACGCCCCAGGACCAGAAGAACGCCCTGGGCCGGATGGCGTACATATTGGAGGGCCTGAGCAGGCTTCCCAAGCTCACCCACCAGTGGGCCCGCATCGAGCACGACGGGGGCGTGCTGGAGGACGACTATATCTTCGGCGCGGTGACCAACTCCCGGTCTGTGGCGGGGTTCATCCGCCTGAACGAGGCGGTGGGCGTGTCCCTGAGCGACGGGCTTTTCGAGGTCATCCTCATCCGCACGCCGGAAACGGTGCTCCAGCTGGGGGCCATCATCACGGATGTGCTGGCCAACAAGTTCGACAGCGAGTACGTCACGCTCCTGCGCAGCAAAAACGTGGCCTTCACCTTCCGTGACCCGGTGCCCTGGACCCTGGACGGGGAGAACGGCGGGGTGCACGATCACATGCGCTGCGAGAACATCCCCCGGGCCGTGCAGATCATGGTGGACAGGAACTGAAAAAACCATACGGCGGAGGGACTGGCTCCCTCCGCCGTTATTTTGTGCCCTTTTGGCGACAGGACCTTCCCATTTGACCGAAAAAACGGTATAATCAGACGGTCAACACCATAATTTGAGTTCCAAGGAGGCGTCGCGATGATGAGAAAGCTGAAGAAGCTGTTGGCCCTGACGCTGGTCCTGGCCATGCTCACGGGCCTCGCGCCTATGGCCCTGGCCGTGACATACATGCCCGGCGTGACCGCAGAGATGTCCGACGCCTCGTACTGGGCGGCCCGGCAGGAGGGCGCGGAGGATATCATCCTGACTCCGGAGGAGATCCAGGCCTTCAACACCGACACCGCCGTCCGGGAAGGGACCGTGGTCATGGACCTGCGCACGGCGCCGTGGACGTTCAACGGCCTGGAGCGCAACGAGATGGTCGCCGCCTCCGCTGCGTCGGACGCGGAGTACTATCTGGGCTGGACCTATCGGGGCACCGGCGAGCCCGCAGACCAGGCCTATTTTGACGCCATGATCGCCAACTGCACCGATCCCAACGCGACGGAGGAGATGCCCATGCGCTACGGCGTGGCCGTGAAGCGCACGCTCCTGCGGGTGTTCCCCTCGCCGGACCCCATTTTGGACGACCCCAACGACCCGGATTTCGACTACCAGTCTCTCTGCGGCATCCGGGTGAACGAGCCCATTTTGGTGTACACCACCTCCGCGGACGGGAAGTACTACCTGGCCCGTATCGCCAGCTGCTCCGGCTGGGTGCCGGCGGAGGACGTGGCCCTGTGCGCCAGCAGGGACGAGTGGCTCTCCGCCTGGGACCTGCCGTCGGAAAAGCTGCTGGTGTTCTACGGGAACAAGGAGTACACCGACGCCTCCAACTCCCACCCGGAGACGGCCCGCCGGATGCTCACCTGCGGCACGACCCTGGAGCTGGTGACGGACCTGGCCCCGGATACGCTGGTGAACAACCGCTCCCCTTACCACAACTACGTGGTGTACCTGCCTGTGCGCCGGGCGGACGGCAGCTATGAAAAACAGATGGCCCTCATCCCCGAGACCGCCAAGGTCAGCGTGGGGTATCTGCCGCTGACGAAGGCCAATATCGCCATGGTGGCCCTGGAGAATCTGGGGGACGCCTACGGCTGGGGCGGCATGCTGGACGTAGACGACTGCTCCGGCATGATCAACACCATCTACCGCTGCTTCGGCCTGAGCATCGGCCGCAATGGGGACTGGCAGGCCAACATGAACATCGAGAAGATCGACATGACCGGCATGTGCTCGGAGGAGAAGTGTCTCATCCTGGATGAAATGCCCCTGGGCTCCGCCCTGTGCTTTAGCGGCCATGAGATGATGTATCTGGGCAAGGTGGAAGGGAACTACTACGTGGTCAGCACCGTGAGCAGCATCATAAGCCCCAACACGGGCGCCGGCCTGCGGACCCGGGACGTGATGATCAACACCCTGAACGTGAAGCGGGGCAGCGGCAAGACCTGGCTGGGGGCGCTGAACATGGCGTTCATGCCCTGCTACGCCAAGCTGGAGGGGAAGACCTACGACTTCCCGGCCCTGCAGTGGTACCACGACGCCGTGACCTGGTGCATCACCAGCGGCGTCCTGCCGGGGCTGGATATAGACGACACCTTCGGCATTGGCCAGAGCGCCAGCCGGGCGGATCTGGCCTACGCCCTGTGGATGCTGGCCGGGGCCCCGGGGCAGGAGGCCCCCGCGGCCGGGGAGACCCCGGAGGCCACGCCGGCCCCCACCCCCGCGCCCACGCCCTATCCCTATGGAGACGTGCCGGAGGAGAGCGCCGCCCGCACGGCCATCGCCTGGACCGTGGAGCAGGGCCTGATGACCGCGGAGAACGGGGCCTTCAAGCCGGGGGGCGCTGTGAGCGGCGAGGCCGCCGCCCAGGCACTGGCGGCGCTGGCCGGGAGCCAGGGCTTTGCCGCCGATGACGCCCTGGCGGAGCTCAGGAGCCTGGGAGCGGGCTCGGCCACCAGGGAGGCTCTGGCCACGGCGCTGTACCTCTGGAACGGACTGGCGTCCGGGGCTGTCGGTTAACGTCGAAAGACCCCTGAAGTGTACCGCCCCATAAAAAGTGGACAGAGAAAAGAAACGCCCCTGAGTAGGAAATAAGATTTAAGCGGAGTGGCGCAGCGAGAGCGGCGCCACTCCAGTCTTTAACTGGATGCGCTCATGGTTGTAGAAGTGGATAAAGCTGTCAATGCGTTCATTGGCCTCTCGGAAGGTTTTCGGCTTGTGCCTGTAAATGCACTCTGTTTTGAGGATGGAGAAGAAGTTTTCAGCCACAGCATTATCATAGCAGTTCCCGCGCCTTGACATAGACGGCGTTATGCCGTATTCTTGTGTCAGGTTAAAGTATGCTTGTGTGGTGTACTGAAATCCCTGGTCGCTGTGGAGGTGCAACTCCGCGGCGACCTTCTTTTTCTCCTTCTTCATCGCCAGCCGTATGGTGTCCAGGACAAGGTTCACAGTCTGTTGTGTCGCTGTTTTGTAGGCTACTATGCTGTTGTCATAGAGGTCCCGGATCATGGACAGGAACAGCACGCCCTGGCCGGTATGGATATATGAGATGTCTGTCACCCACTTGCTGTTGGGCCTGTCCGCGTGGAACTGCCGGTTCAGAAGGTTTTCATACTTGTGTACCTGCTGGCCCATCTGTACCCACTTCCTGCGGCGGCGGATCTCAGATAACAAACCATACTTCTTCATGACCCTGAGAACGGTTTTCTTGTTCCTGTGGAAACCTTGTGATCCCAGCCAGCGCCATACACGGCGGTAACCATATGTCTTATCGCAGCTATCTTGACATCTTTGGATGGCTTTTGCAAGGTCTGCGTCTGCCTCTGGCTTACCTAATCGCTTCACAAAGGAATAATAGCCGCTGCGGGAGACGCCAAAGAACTGGCACATCATCTGTACCGGGTATTGGTCCCTGTGGACATAGATCACATGATATTTCGCTTTTGGCCTCACTTCCTTTCTGTGAACCGCAGAAAATCCCGCAGCAGCTGGTTCTCCATCTGCAGCCTGGCGATTTCTTTCTTGTAGTCTTCCTCACCGTCCAGCGGCCGCTGTTTGGGCCGCCCCTTTGGTTTGGGCAGTATCCCTGCGGCCAGGTTCCTTTTCCTGCGGTTATAACGATTGATCCAGTTTTTGATTTGCTCCTTTGTCAGCCCCAGGTGTTCTGCTATCTCCCGGCGTGTCTGTCCTTCCTCACGCATTCGCAGAATCTCAGACGCAAATCTCTCTACATGTGTGAATTTCCGTTTTCCCATAACAATACCCCCTGTCGTAGTTATTCTCCTACAACAGGGGGGCTTTTGTCTACTGTCCTCTTTTTATGGGCCAGTGCAAAGACAAGGGAGCCTCCAAATAGTGAAGGGCACACCGTGAGGTGCGCCCTTTTGTTGTATTTGGATTTAGATCGTGAGCTCCACGGAGACGGACTTTTTGCCGGGGAAGAGGGGGACGACATTGCCGTCCACGGGCGCGCCGTCCGCCGTGAGGGAATGGGCGCCGGTGCGCCGGACGTGGATATCGTACTCCGTGCCCCGGAACAGGCGCTTCACGGTGAAGTCAGTGAGGAACCCCGGCAGGCAGGGGGCCAGGCGCAGGCCGTCGTACTCCGGCTGTACGCCCAGGATGTACTGGCTCACGCTGAGGAAGGTCCAGGAGGCGGTGCCGGTGAGCCAGCTGTTCTTGGCGTGGCCCGGCTCGCCGGAGGCCCGGCCGGTGACGGTTTGGGAGTAGCAGTAGGGCTCGGTCTCGTGGACGTCGCTCTCCTCCTCCAGATAAGCGGGGCAGATGCGGCGGTAGATATCGAAGGCCTCCTCGCCCCGGCCCAGCACCGCCTCGCCGCAGATGATCCAGGGGTTGTTGTGGCAGAAGACGGAGCCGTTCTCCTTGTAGCCGGGGGGATAGGAGCTGATCTCGCCCAGCTCCAGGTGGTATTTCGTGTAGCAGGGGGCCAGCAGCTCCACGCCGTACTGGCCCAGCAGCCGCTCCCGGACGGAATTCATGGCTTTGAGGGCGTGGCCGCTCTCCTTGCCCACGCCGGCCAGGACGCAGAAGCCCTGGGGCTCGATGAAGATCTGGCCCTCCTCGCACTCGCGGCTGCCCACCTTGCTGCCGTAGGTGTCGTAGGCCCGGAGGAACCAGTCCCCATCCCAGCCGTAGTCCAGGATGGTCTTTTCCATGTCCTTCACGGCCTTGTCCACGGCGGCGGCCTCGTCATCAAGGCCCAGCCGGGCGCAGAGGCGGGCGTACTCCCCGCCGTAGGCCACGAACATGGCGGCGATGAACACCGACTCGGCCACAGGACCCTCGTCGGGACCGGAGGTCTGGAAGCTCTCGCCCGGCTCGGCGGAGAAGCAGTTCAGGTTCAGGCAGTCGTTCCAGTCGGCCCGGCCGATGAGGGGCAGGCCGTGGGGGCCCAGGTTCTTCATGGTGAAGCCCACGCTCCGGCGCAGGTGCTCCATGAAGGGCACCTCCGAGCCGGGGACGTTGTCGAAGGGGGTGGGCTCCTCCAGCAGGGAGAAGTCCCCGGTCTCTTTGAGGTACGCGCAGGCCGCGCCCACCAGCCACAGGGGGTCGTCGTTGAAGCCGCCGCCGATGTCGGCGTTGCCCCGCTTGGTGAGGGGCTGGTACTGGTGGTAGGTGGAGCCGTCGGCGAACTGGACGGAGGCGATGTCGAAAAGCCGCTCCCGGGCCCGGTCCGGCACGATGTGCACGAAGCCGAACAGGTCCTGGCAGGAGTCCCGGAAGCCCATGCCCCGGCCGGTGCCGGTCTCATAGTAGCTGGCGGAACGGGACATGTTGAAGGTGACCATGCACTGGTACTGGTGCCAGATGTTCACCATCCGGTCCAGCTTCTCCTCCCCGGAGGAGAGCTGGTAATGGCCCAGCAGGCCGTCCCAGTAATCGGCCAGAGCCTTGAAGGCCTCGTCCACCGCCTGGGGGGTGGAAAACTTTTTCATCACCCGGCGAGCGGTGTCCTTGCGGATCACGCCGGGGGCGATGAATTTCTCCTCCCGGGGGTTCTGCCCATAGCCCAGGACGAAGGAGGCCCGGAAGGTCTCGCCGGGGGCCAGGTCGATGTCCAGCCGGTGGCAGGCGATGGGGTACCAGCCGGTGCGCATGCTGCTGCCGGAGGTCTCCTTTCGCACCATCTCCGGGTCGGACCAGTCGCCCATATGGCCCAGGAAGGTGTTCCGGTCCGTGTCGAAGCCCTGGGCGGGCACGTTCACGCCGTAGTAGGCGTAGTGGTCCCGGCGCTCCCGGTACTCGGTCTTGTGGTAGAGGACGCCCGGCTCCGCCTCGCACTCGGCGATGTTCAGGTTCCGCTGGTAGTTCTGGGAGTCGTCCACCGCGTTCCACAGGCACCACTCCATGCAGGCGTAGACCTGCAGGGATTTGCTCTCGGCGGACTGGTTGGTGAGGACCAGGTCCTGGATCTCGCAGTCCTCCCCCAGGGGCACGAACAGGGTGAGGGCCGCCTCCAGGCCGTCCTTAGCGCCTTTTAAGACGGTGTAGCCCATGCCGTGGCGGCACTGGTAGCTGTCCAAGGCCGTGCGGGTGGGGAGATACCCGGGGTTCCAGGGGGCCTTGCCCCGCTCCTTTATATAAAAGAAGCGGGCGCCGGTGTCGGCGGGGACGTCGTTGTACCGGTAGCGCAGGAGCCGCTGGAGCTTGGCGTCCCTGTAGAAGCAGTAGCCGCCGCCGGTATTGGAGACCATGCCGAAGAAATTCTCGCTGCCCAGGTAGTTGATCCAGGGCAGGGGGGTGGCGGGGGTGTCGATAACGTACTCCCGGCGGGCGTCGTCAAAATGGCCGTATCTCATAGTTCGTTTCCTTTCTGCACCGGGGGGCTGCCGCCCTGCCCGGGGGTAGTTTCCGCCGCCGCGGCCACGGCCTGGTCCCGGTACTGCCGGGGGGTGCAGCCCACGACGGATTTGAACATGCGGATGAAGGAGGAGGTGTTGGAATAGCCGCTGGCCAGGGCCGTGTCCGTGACGGTCATGCCCTGGGTCACCAGGAGCTGGCAGGCGTACTGGATGCGCTTGCGGTTCACGTAGCGGTAGAAAGAATCACCGGCGAACTCCCGGAACAGCCGGGAGAAGTGGAACTTGCTGAAGTTCATCATGCCGGAGACCTTGTCCAGGGACAGGTCCTCGGTGCAGTGGTCGTCGATGTAGGAGCAGACCATGGTCATCTTGTTCACGTACTCCTGCCGCCGGTCCCGGGTCACCGGGGCGGGCCGGTCGGAAGTGCCGTAGTTCTGGGCCGCCAGGACCAGCATGTCCAGGGCCCGGCTGTAGATCACCGGCTCCAGAAGGTCCACCGGCGCGGCGGGAGCCCCCGAGAGGCCAAAAATGCCGTCGGGGGGGGGTATCAGGTATTTTTCCCGCTCGAACCAGGTGTCGCACAGCTCCCGCAAAAGCCGCTGGAGCCGGGCGTGGACCAGGGGGGAGTTGGAGGCGGTGAACAGGACCGTGGGATTTATTAAGGAGAGCATCTGCCGCACGCCCAGCACGTCCGAGACCACGGACAGGTCAATGAGCACGAAGTAGCGCCTGCCCTCGGGCGGGGCCTCGTAGGCGTGGTAGACATTGGGGGCCACGAACAGGATGTCCGTGGGCTCCAGGTGGAAGGTACGGTTGCCGATATGGGCGGTGTAGCCGTTCTCGACGGGCATGAGGATCTCCAGGGGGGTGTGCCAGTGGGTGGGATAGCTGGTGGACTCGTCGTTCATATAGACGATGACGTGGCGGTTGCCGGCAAAAGGTACGATCTCATGGTATCCGCCAAAGTGTTCAACTCCCACGAACGCCCCCCTCCTTTCGCCCGACGTTTTTCGTCGATATCAATAACCAAATCTACTACATCTTATAGCAAACAGCAAAAAAATGCAATGATAGGCCGATAAAAAAGGCAAAAATGCACAAATCAGCAAGAATTGAAAATTGGTGGAGCAAGTATTTGGTATACCCGCCTCTTGGGGCTTGCTATAATTTTTACATTCTAACAGAGGAGGGTACCCCCATGAAGAAGATCCTTTCCATCGCGCTCGTCCTCGTGATGTGCGTATCCATGTTCGCCTGCCTGGGCACCACCGCTCTGGCTGACGACAGTGTGATCAATCTCTATGCCTTCACGGACGAAGTCCCCACGATGCTCCAGAAATACATAGACGAGCATCCCGACTTTGGCTACACCCTGAACACCACCATCATCGCCACCACTGACGGCGCCTATCAGCCCGCTCTGGACCAGGCGCTGGCTGCCGGCGGCGACGACGCCCCCGACATCTACTGCGCCGAGGCCGCCTTCATCCTGAAGTACAGCCAGGGCGACGCTTCCGGCTATGCCGCTCCCTATGAGGACCTGGGCATCGACGTGGCCGCTGAGCTGGAGACCGCCGACATCGCGCAGTACAGCGTGGACATCGGCACCAACCCCGACGGCAAGGTCGTGGGCCTGGGCTATCAGGCTACCGGCGGCGCGTTCATCTATCGCCGCTCCATCGCCAAGGAGGTCTTCGGCACCGACGACCCCGCTGAGATCGGTGAGATCATCGGCGCCGGCTCCGGCAGCTGGGATAAGTTCTTCGAGGCCGCCGAGACCCTGAAGGCCGCCGGCGACGCCATCATCTCCGGCGACGGCGACCTGTGGCACGCCGTGGAGAACAGCTCCGACAGCGGCTGGATCGTTGACGGCAAGCTGAACATCGACCCCAAGCGTGAGGCTTTCCTGGACCTGTCCAAGCAGCTCATGGACAACGAGTATCACAACGATACCACCGACTGGACCGAGGCCTGGTACAATGACATGGCCGGTATCGGCCCCAAGCCCGTGTTCGGCTTCTTTGGCCCCGCGTGGCTGATCAACTACACCATGGCTCCCAACTCCGGCGGCTCCGCTGTGGGCGAGGGCACCTACGGCGACTGGGCCGTCTGCGAGAGCCCCATCGGCTTCTTCTGGGGCGGCACCTGGCTGCTGGCCAACAAGGACGTTCCCGAGGCCAAGAAGGCTGCTGTTGCTGAGCTCATCAAGTGGGTCACCCTGGACGCCACCGAGGACGGCCTGCAGTATCACTGGGCCAACGGCACCATGGTCGAGGGCGAGCAGGGCACGAAGGACGTCGTCGCGTCCTCCACTGTGATGGCTGCCTCCGACGGCGCTGTCGATTTCCTGGGCGGCCAGAACATGTTCGACGTGTTCGTTCCCGCCAACGCCTTTGCCAACGGCACCAACCTGACCCAGTACGACGAGACCATCAACTCCTACTGGCGTGACGCTGTCCGTGCCTACACCTCCGGTGAGCTGGACCGCGACGGCGCCATCGAGGCCTTCAAGACCAACGTGGCCGACAACCTGGACATCGAGGTCGAGTTCTAAAATTCTGACGGCAGAGGGGGACGGTTCATACACATGGGCCGTCTCCCTTTTTTCACCACAGTGGAGAGGAGGGCGTATATGAGACCCAAAAAACTGTCATACGCCAAATACGGCTACATATTCAGTATCCCCTTCGTCGTCGCCTTTTGTCTGTTCACCCTGTATCCGGTCATCTTCACGCTGGTCATCGGTTTCACGGACTTCAAGGGCCTGGGCGTGACGAATTTCCATTTCCTGTCGGAACCCTTCAAGAACTTCCAGCAGATCCTCAGCTCTCCGTCCTTCAAGACGGCGCTGAAAAATACGTTCGTGCTGTGGGGGCTGAACTTCCTGCCCCAGATCCTGCTGGCCCTGCTGCTGGCGGCCTGGTTCTCCGGGACGCTGTTCAAGATCAAGGGCCAGGGCTTCTTCAAAGTCGTCTTCTACATGCCCAACATCATCACGGCGGCCACCATCGCCATCCTGTTCAGCACCCTGTTCGGCTACCCCATGGGACCCATGAACAGCCTGCTGCAGAAATTGGGCATTATCGACGCGCCCTATAACTTCTTCCAGAACAAGTGGTGGGCGAAGGGCGTCGTGTCCTTCATCCAGTTCTGGATGTGGTATGGCTACACCATGATCGTGCTCATATCCGGTATCCTGGGCATGAACACCGAGTGGTTCGAGGCCGCGGAGCTGGACGGCGCCTCCGGTTGGCAGAAGTTCTTCTACATCACCCTGCCCAACCTGCGCACCATCCTGATCTACACCCTGGTCACCAGCCTGATCGGCGGCCTGCAGATGTTCGATATCCCCTATCTGCTGGTCAGCAAGAGCGGGCCGAACAACGCCACGTTGACAGCAAGCGTGTTCATCTACAACCAGGCGTTCAGCGGAAGCTATATGTATAACCGCGCCTCCGCCGCCAGCATGATCATGTTCATCATCATCTGCGTGCTCTCCGCCGTGGTGTTCTATCTCATGCGGGATAAATACGAGGCGGCGGCCCAGAAGGAACTGAAGCGGGCGGCACGGCAGCAGCTTCGCGAGGAGAAGCAGAAAGCGAGGACGGGCGCATGAAAAAGCTGAATGTATCCAAGGGCTTTCTGGCCATGGTCTACATCGTGTGCATCTTCCTGGCCGCGCTGAGCATCATGCCCTTTTTGATCATGGTCATCAACTCCACCAGGAGCACCGTGCAGATCCAGCA
Source organism: uncultured Oscillospiraceae bacterium (assembly GCA_947631865.1). Classification (GTDB taxonomy): domain Bacteria; phylum Bacillota; class Clostridia; order Oscillospirales; family Oscillospiraceae; genus CAJOIG01. The sequence goes on from CANRNF010000011.1 coordinate 40,881, forward strand.
GCAGGCCATCTCCCTGATCCCGTCCAGCCATCTCATCGAGAACTTCAAGATCCTGACGGGCAAGGCCTTCAACCCCATGCGGGGCTTTCTGAACTCCGCCATCATCTCCGTGGGCGCCACGGCCTGCACCGTGTATTTCTCCTCCTTGACGGCCCATGCGCTGGTGGTTTATAATTGGAAGCTGAGGCAGCCGTTCTTCACCTTCATCCTGGCGGTGATGATGGTCCCCTCTCAGGTGATCAGTATCGGCTTCTATCAGTTCATGTACCGCATCCACCTGACCAACAGCTTCCTGCCACTGATCCTGCCCGCCATCGCGGCGCCCAGCACTGTGTTCTTCATGCGGCAGTTCATGCTCTCATCGCTGCCGCTGGAGATCGTTGAGTCGGCCCGTATCGACGGATCAAGGGAGTTCCACACCTTCAACCGGATCGTGCTGCCTATCATGAAGCCGGCCATCGCCACCCAGGCCATCTTCTCCTTCGTCAACTCCTGGAACCAGCTGTTTTTGCCGCTGATCCTTCTGACCCGGCAGGAGAAGTACACCATGCCCATCATGGTGTCGCTGCTGAAGGGCGATATCTACAAGAGAGAGAACGGCGCCATTTATCTGGGCCTGACGCTCACGGTGCTGCCCCTGTTCATCGTGTACTTCCTGCTGTCGAAGTACATCATCGCGGGCGTGGCCCTGGGCAGTGTGAAGGGATAAAGATAAGTGGATAAGCTGTTCAGCATGGACAACGTGGTTTTCCGTGCCATCGGAAAGCTCGTTGACCTGGTATGGATCAATCTGCTGACGTTGGTATGCGCCCTGCCCGTTGTTACGGCGGGCGCATCCTTCGCCTCCATGTACTATCTGCTTCTGCGGATGGCGGAAAACGACAGCGGGGCCCTGACCCGCGGCTTCTTCACCGCCTTCCGCAGGAACTTCAAAAACGCCACGGCCGTGTGGCTCATAGGGGTCGTGGTGCTGGCCCTGTACGGGTATGAGCTGTGGCTGCTGCACCAGGGCGTGATGGACGCTTACGGGGTGCTGTACAAGGTGACCCTGGGGCTCATCTCCCTCATCCTGCTGGCGGCGGTCATGGTGCTGAACTACTACTTCGCCCTGCTGGCCCGGTACGACCAGGACCGGAAGCAGACGCTGAAAAACGCGGCGCTGCTCACCGTGGGGTTCCTGCCCCGGAGCCTCGCCATGGCGGTGCTGATGCTCTTTCCTCTGGCCCTCATGCTGCTGTCGGACTACTTCTTCTGGCTGTGGTTTTTGTATGGGTTCAGCTATCCGGGCTACCTGATCGCCCGGCTCATGCTCACAGTCTTTCAGAAGACGGAGGCGCGCCATGAAGGACAAGGACAGGATGGACAGGGCTAAATTCAAAGCCCTGACCTTCCCCAAGAAAATTCAATGGGTCCTGCAGTACTACGGCGTGACCGCGCTGGTCGTCGTGGCGGCGGTGTGCGTAGGCGTGGTGTTTTTCAAGGCCGTGTTCGGCCCCGGGGAGCAGTACGCCCTGCGGGTCATGGCCCTGGACGACCGGCTGAGCGTGGAGCAGTGCCAGACCTTCGCCGATGAACTGGGCGAGCTGGTGGGCGGCCCGTGCGACGTGACCAGCTATCTGGAGAGCGATATGTCCCAGATGCAGGCCTTCGTGGTCCGGCTGACTACGGACCCCCTGGACCTGGTCATCGCCCCGGAGGACCAGATGGAGCAGCTCGTCGAAAACGGCTATGTGGCCGCGGGGCTCCAGCTGCAGGACGATTCCCGCTACATGCAGGCCACATGGTTCGATAACGGGGACCAGCGGCCCCGGTACATCGGGCGCACGTCGGTGGGCCTGAACGGGGAAAACGCGGCGGTCGGGGAGGAGTACTTCACCCAGACCGCGGCAGAACAGCCTTAAAAACGATATCAAGGAGCGACTTATGCGGCTTTTTGAAAATAAAAAGAAGACCGAGGAATACAAAAAGCGGGCCCACGACCTGGTGGCCCAAATGACATTGGAGGAGAAGGTCTCCCAGATGCTCTTCAACGCCCCGGCCATCGAGCGGCTGGGCGTGCCTGCCTACAACTGGTGGAACGAGGCGCTGCACGGGGTGGCCCGGGCCGGCACGGCTACGGTGTTCCCCCAGGCCATCGGCATGGCGGCCGCCTTCGACGAGGAGCTGGTCCATACCGTGGGCGACGCCATCTCCACCGAGGCCCGGGGCAAGTTCAACGCCCAGCAGCGGGCCGGGGACCGGGATATCTACAAGGGGCTGACCATGTGGTCCCCCAACGTGAACATCTTCCGGGACCCCCGCTGGGGCCGGGGCCACGAGACCTACGGGGAGGACCCCTTCCTCACCGGCCGCCTGGGCGGCGCCTTCGTGCGGGGCATGCAGGGGGACGACCCGGACTACCTGAAGGTGGCGGCCTGCGCCAAGCACTTCGCCGTCCACTCCGGGCCGGAGGACCTGCGCCATGAGTTCGACGCCCAGGTCTCCAAACAGGACATGTTCGAGACCTACCTGCCCGCCTTCAAAGAGCTGGTGCAGGCCGAGGGCGTGGAGGCGGTCATGGGCGCCTACAACCGGGTGAACGGGGAGCCCTGCTGCGGCAGCGAGACCCTTTTAAAGGACATCCTCCGGGGCCAGTGGGGCTTCGACGGGCACGTGGTGTCCGACTGCTGGGCCATCAAGGACTTCTATATGGGCCACCACGTCACGGCAAACGCCCGCCAGAGCGCGGTCCTGGCCGTGACCAACGGGTGCGACGTGAACTGCGGCGAGGTATTCGTGAACCTGGTCCAGGCGGTCCGGGAGGGGCTCATCGGCGAGGACAAGATCACCCTGGCCTGCGAACGGCTGTTCACCACCCGGATGAAGCTGGGCCTGTTCGAGGAGCCGGGGAAGGTGCCCTATGACAAGATAGATTACAGCGTGGTGGACAGCCCCGCCATGAAGGCGCTGGACCTGGACGCGGCGAAGCGGTGCCTCACCCTTTTGAAAAACGACGGGCTGCTGCCCCTGGACAAGACAAAGATCAAGACCCTGGGCGTCATCGGCCCCAACGCCGACAACCGCCGGGCCCTGGTGGGCAACTACGAGGGCACCGCCTCCCGGTATGAGACCGTGCTGGAGGGGCTGGAGGACTACCTGGGCGACGACGTGCGGGTGGTCTATTCCCAGGGCTGCCACCTCTTTATGGACCGGGCGGAACACCTGGGCCAGGCCAACGACCGCCTCTCGGAGGTGAAGGCCGTGTGCGCCATGAGCGACGCGGTGGTGGTCGTGCTGGGCCTGGACCCCAGCCTGGAGGGCGAAGAGGGAGACCAGGGCAACGCCCACGCCAGCGGCGACAAGAAAGACCTGCGCCTGCCCGGACTGCAGGAGCAGATCCTGAAGGCCGCCGTGGACAGCGGAAAGCCCGTGGCGCTGGTAGTGCTGTCCGGCAGCGCCCTGGCCCTGGACTGGGCCGCAGAACATGTAAACGCTATCCTGCAGGGCTGGTACCCCGGGGCCCGGGGCGGTACGGCCGTGGCCCAGACCCTCTTCGGGGACAACTGCCCCGAGGGGCGGCTGCCCGTGACCTTCTACAGCGAAAAGCAGACCCTGCCTGATTTCACCGACTACGCCATGAAGGGCCGGACCTACCGGTATCTGGACAGCAAGCCCCTCTATCCCTTCGGATACGGGCTGTCCTATACCACCTTCGCCTTCTCAGAGGAGGCGCTGTCCTCCGGGGAGATCGGGAAGAGTGGCATGGATGTGACCTGCCGGGTGAGGAACACCGGCGCTTACGCCTCCCGGGTCCCGGTGCAGGTGTACGTGAAGGCCCGCCGGCCCGGCACCCCCAACGCCCAGCTGAAGGGCCTTGTCAAAGTGGCCCTGGCGCCGGGGGAGGAAAAGGAAGTGACCGTGGCGCTGCCTGCCGCCGCCTTCGGCCTCTATGACGAGGAGGGTGTGCACCGGGTGGAGAAGGGGGACTACGACGTGTTCGTGGGCCAGTCCCAGCCGGACGAACGGAGCCGGGAGCTGCTGGGCTCCGCCCCCGCGGCGCTGCGCGCCGTATGCCGGGAGGGCTTTGCCCTGTAAATATTTATTGCCCTGGGACGAAAGGAGAGGTATCATGCTGTACATAGGCGTCGATCTTGGCACCTCCGCCGTAAAGCTGCTGCTCATGGACGGAGAGGGAAAGATCCTGAACATCGTGTCCAAGGAGTATCCCCTGCGCTTTCCCCACCCCGGCTGGTCCGAGCAGGACCCGGCGGACTGGATGCGCCAGACCGTGGCGGGCATCCGGGAGCTGACCGAGGGGTTCGACAGGTCCCAGGTGGCGGGCATCGGCTGCGGCGGCCAGATGCACGGGCTGGTGGCCCTGGACAAGGACGACAACGTCCTGCGTCCGGCCATCCTCTGGAACGACGGCCGCACCGCGGAGGAGGTGGAATACCTCAACAACGCCGTCGGCCGGGAGAAGCTCTCCAAATACACTGCCAACATCGCCTTCGCCGGTTTCACCGCGCCCAAGCTGCTGTGGATGAAAAAGCATGAGCCGGAGCTGTTCGCCCGGATCGCGAAGATCATGCTGCCGAAGGATTATGTAAACTATATGCTCACCGGCGTGCACTGCACGGACGTGTCCGACGCCTCCGGCATGCTCCTGTTCGACGTGGAGCACAAGTGCTGGAGCAAGGAGATGCTGGATATCTGCTCGCTTCGGGAGGACCAGATGGCCCGCATCTTTGAAAGCTTCCAGGTCGTCGGCACCCTGAAACCGGAGATAGCGAAGGAACTGGGCCTGCCCCAGACCGTAAAGGTCTGCGCCGGGGCGGGGGACAACGCCGCCGCGGCGGTGGGCACCGGCACGGTGGGCGAGGGAGGCTGCAACATCTCCTTAGGCACCTCCGGGACCATCTTCATCTCCAGCAAAAAGTTCGGCGTTGACCCGAACAACGCCCTGCACGCCTTTGCCCATGCGGACGGGAACTACCACCTCATGGGCTGCATGCTCTCCGCTGCCAGCTGCAACAAGTGGTGGATGGACGACATCATCGGCACGACGGATTATCCGGCGGAGCAAAAGCCCATCACCGACGACAAACTGGGGACCAACCACGTGTTTTTCCTGCCCTATCTCATGGGCGAGCGCAGCCCCATCAACGACACGGACGCGAGAGGCTGCTTTGTGGGCCTCACCATGGACAACAGCCGCGCCGACATGACCCAGGCGGTGCTGGAGGGCGTGGCCTACGGCATCCGGGACTGCCTGGAGGTGGCCCGTTCTCTGGGCGTGGATGTGAGAAAGAGCCGCATCTGCGGCGGCGGGGCCAAGAGCCCCCTGTGGCGGAAGATCATCGCCAATGTGTGCGATATCGAACTGGAACTCATCGAGTCCGAGGAGGGCCCGGGCTACGGCGGCGCCATGCTGGCGGCGGTGGCCTGCGGGGAATACGCCACCGTGGAGGAGGCCGCCGGGAAGCTGGTGAAGGTGGTGGGCACGGTAGAGCCCGACCCGGCCGTCGCCGCCCGGTATGAGAAGCAATATAGGAAGTTCCAAAAGATATATCCAACCATGAAGGACCTGTTCCCGGCCCTGAACGGCTGAGACGGAAAGGAGAGAAGTCTATGAAAATCGGTTCTGTCTATGACCCCGCCTTCGCGCCCTACGGCAAGGTGTTGGAGGGCTATGACACCGGGTGCCTCATCAGCGCTATGAAGACCATCCCCCTGCCGGAGAGCGGCACGGCCTATGAGCCCAGCATCCCCGCCTTGGAGGCCACCTGCCTTTTCGGCCAGTTCCAGAACAACGCCTACGGCGGCATGCCGGTGCAGCTGGGCATGTGCTGGGGCCGGAACACGAAGCTGAACTGCCTGGAATACCACCGGGACAGCGAGGTGAACATCGGCGAGGATGACTTCATCCTACTGGTGGCCAAGGCGGACGACATCGTGGACGGCGTGCTGGACACGGCCAAGGTAAAGGCGTTCAAGGCTCCCGGCGGCGTGCCGGTGGAGGTATACGCCACCACGCTGCACTACGCCCCCTGCCAGACGGAGAAGGACGGCTCCTTCCGGGTGTGCATCGTGCTGCCCAAGGGGACCAACGGCCCCAAGCCGGCCATTGACCCCATGAACGACGAGGACAGGGCCCTGTGGGCCTGCAACAAATGGCTGCTGGCCCATCCTGAAAGCGCCGAGGCGGCTCAGGGTGCCGTCCAGGCCCTGAAGGGCGTCAACATCGACATCGCGGCTGATCTCTGAGCGGCGAACAAATAAATTTATGAGGTGAAAGCTATGCTGACGAACATTCCTGTGGTAAAACTGGGCATCATCGCGGTGAGCCGCGACTGCTTCCCCATCGAGCTTTCTCAGAAGCGGCGCAAGGCCATCGTGGAGGCATACAAGGGCGAGCTCTACGAGTGCCCCGTGACCGTAGAGAACGAGAAGGACATGCTCAAGGCGGTGGAGGACGTGAATAAGGCCGGGTGCAACGCTCTGGCGGTGTTTCTCGGCAACTTCGGTCCCGAGACCCCCGAGACCCTGATCGCGAAGAACTTCGACGGTCCCTGCATGTACGTGGCGGCCGCCGAGGGCGACGGGGACATGATCAACGGCCGGGGTGACGCCTACTGCGGCATGCTGAACTGCTCCTATAACCTGGGTATGCGCCACCTGAAGGCGTACATCCCCGAGTACCCGGTGGGCACGGCGGAGGAGCTGGCGGAGAAGATCGGCGGGTTCGTGCCCATCGCCCGGGCCATCCTGGGCCTGAAGGACCTGAAGATCATCACCTTCGGCCCCCGGCCCCAGGACTTCTTCGCCTGCAACGCGCCCATCAAGGGGCTGTACGAGCTGGGCGTAGAGGTGGAGGAGAACTCCGAGCTGGACCTGCTGGTGAGCTACAAGGCCCACGCCGGCGACAAGCGCATCGACGACGTGTGCAAGGACATGGCCGCCGAGATGGGCGAGGGCAAGTACTATCCCGACCTGCTGGCCCGTATGGCGCAGTTCGAGCTGACGCTCCTTGACTGGGCGGAGGCTCACAAGGGCGCGCGGAAGTATGTGGCCTTCGCGGACAAGTGCTGGCCCGCGTTCCCCGAGGCGTTCGGCTTCGAGCCCTGCTACGTCAACTCCCGGCTGGCCAGCCGGGGCATCCCCGTGTCCTGCGAGGTGGATATCTACGGGGCGCTGTCGGAGTACATAGGCATGTGCGTGTCCGGGGACACGGTGACGCTGCTGGACATCAACAACTCCGTGCCCAAGTACATCTACGACGAGGACGGCATCGGGAAGATGGGCTACGACATCACTGACACGTTCATGGGCTTCCACTGCGGGAACACGCCGGAGTGCAAGCTGTGCTCCAGCCGTGCGGTGAAGTACCAGCTGATCCAGCACCGGCTTCTTGAGCCCAAGGACTCTGAGCCCGACTTCACCCGTGGCACGCTGGAGGGGGACATCGCCGCCGGCGATATCACCTTCTACCGGCTGCAGTGCGACAGCGAGGGGACGCTGCGTGCCTACATCGCCCAGGGCGAGGTGCTGGACGTGCCCACCCGGAGCTTTGGCGGCATCGGCGTGTTCGCCATCCCGGAGATGGGGCGTTTCTACCGCCACGTGCTGATCCAGAAACGGTATCCCCACCACGGAGCGGTGGCCTTCGGCCACTACGGGAAGGAGCTCTTTGAGGTGTTCAAGCTGCTGGGCGTGGGCGACATCGCCTACAACCAGCCCAAGAGCCTGCCCTATCCCACGGAGAACCCCTGGGCGTGAACAAAAACGAACTAACGGCACCCCGCCTGCGGTCCCTGGACCGTGGGCGGGTTTTTCTGTTTGGGGAGGGCCATTTTCGCCTTTACAAACGGCGGGGAAGGTGGTATGATTTAGTAAAAGTATACAAAATAATTTCAAAATTCAATGGATGCTTATTGCAAAATATGAGCATTCTTGGATATAAATATCGAACAGGAGGGCTTTATCATGATCGTTGGACTGCCTAAGGAGATAAAAAATAACGAGTTCCGCGTAGGACTCACCCCTGACGCGGTAGGGGAGTATGTGCGCGCGGGCAACATCGTATACGTGCAGCGGGGCGCGGGCCTGGGCGCCGGGTTCGAGGATGCGGAGTACGCAGAAGCGGGCGCGAAGATGCTGGAGAAGGCCGAGGACGTGTGGAACAAGGCCGAGATGATCGTAAAGGTGAAGGAGCCTCTGGAGAGCGAGTACAAGTATTTCCGGGAGGGGCTCATCATCTACACCTATTTCCATCTGGCGGCGGACAAGGAGCTCACCGAGGCCCTGCTGCGCAGCAAGACCACGGCCATGGCCTATGAGACCATCCTGGGACCCGGCGGGAAGGGGCTTCCCTGCCTGTACTGCATGAGCGAGATCGCCGGGCGGATGGCGGTGCTGGAGGGGGCCAAGTACCTGGAGAAGACCTACGGCGGCCGGGGCGTGATGCTGGGGGCCGTACCGGGGTGCGACAAGGCGGACGTGGTCATCATCGGCGCCGGCAACGCGGGCATCAACGCCTGCCGCATGGCGGTGGGGCTGGGCGCCCGGGTCACGGTCCTGGACATCAACCACCAGCGGCTGGCCTATCTGGACGAGGTGTTCGGCACCCAGATCACCACCCTCTATTCCAGCCGGGCCAATCTGCTGAAGGCGCTGAAAAAGGCGGACCTGGTCATCGGCTGCGTCATGCTGGCTCCCGGCCGTGAGTGCGAGAAGCTGGTGCTGCGGGAGGACTTGCAGCTCATGAAGAAGGGCGCGGTGCTGGTGGATATCGTCATAGACCAGGGCGGCTGCTTCGAGACCAGCCATCCCACCACCCACGCGGAGCCGGTCTACGAGGTGGACGGCATCCTCCACTACTGCGTGGCCAACATCCCCGGCAGCGTGCCCCGCACGTCCACGGAGGCGCTGGTGAACTCCACCCTGGCCCACGGCGTGCAGATCACCAAGCTGGGCCTGGAAAAGGCCTGCCAGGCGGACCCCTGCCTCATGAGCGGGCTCAACACCTACAAGGGCAAGCTCACCTTCGCCGCCGTGGCCGAGGCGCTGGACATCCCCTACACTGACCCGGCCAAGCTCATGGCGTAAAATCTGTATAACGCAAAAACACCCTGCCGGACGGCAGGGTGTTTTGCGTTTCAGGCGATCCGCTTATTTGAAGGAAAGCCGTCATATGCGGCGGCAACGTTTCCTCTGCAACTCGGGTCGTGTTGTTGTCGATTCGGGACAAAACCATTGACGGCCGCCCCGCGTTCCGCTAATATGACAGCATGATACAGCGCGATATAAAAACAAGGAGGAACAAACCATGACAGACGAGAAGAAAACCCTGGGGGGGGGTTAACCCCGGAACAGAAGGACGCCGCCCTGGATGATGCCGTCCTGGAAGCTGTCTCTGGAGGGGAGAAATCCCTTCCAATGAATTACTGGGCAGACCAGGCCTGGGCCGATGCAAAGGAATGGTCAAACCTCTACTCGGATAACGATACGGAGCAGCAGTCATGAGCGGGGAGAAAAAGAATGCCGCTCTGGACGAGAGCGCCCTGGAGGCCGTCACCGGGGGAAACTGGTCCGCTCCGGGATACAAAGACTACGGGCCGCAGAGAGTGAACGACTCCGCGGACCTGGTGGCGAAAGACGCCGTGAAAGACGCCGTGGAAAAATTGCTGAAGTCCCAACAAGAGGATATGGAGCAGCAGCCATGAACGCAGAAACGGCGGCCAGGTGCCGGCAGGACGCCGGGGCTGATCTGTCCGTCGTGACGGCGATACAAGCAAAACAGCGTGAACGGTTTCCGTCCACGCTGTTTTGTTGACAGATGAAAGGGAGAGCTTACTTCTCCTTGGGCTCGGACTTGGCCGGGGCCTCGTCCTTCTCCCCGGAGAGCATCAGGTTGGCCAGGATGCCCAGGATGAGGGCGCAGGCCACGGTGCGGATCTCCACGGCGCCGATGGTGACGGACAGGCCGCCCACGCCGGTGATGAAGATGATGGAGGCCACGAACAGGTTCCGGTTCTTGTTCAGGTCCACG
>CANRNF010000012.1 GCA_947631865.1 uncultured Oscillospiraceae bacterium
CGTCAGGCCATTTCTCCCCCATTCTACAGCTTCGGCTTTGAGTTGGCAAAACACGGCTGGCTGCCGTGTACCTTGCCGCAATCTTTATTGTAGGAGGAACGCAAATGACTATCCACCTGAACACCCGCCCGGATGACCGCAAGGATATGGTCAAGGCCATTTCCGAGCATACGGGACTGGACTCCACCTACATGGGGATGCCCTCCTGCGCCTACCAGATTGGCGCAGTAACAGTCAACCGGGACGGGACAATAAACTACGACCCGGATGCTACCACCGAGAACTTGATCCCCATGCTCATCGAGCGCGGCTGGCTGGATGCTGGCGAGTACGATTTGGGTGCGACGGACAGCTCCGAGGCTGAGGCAGAAGCCGATTCTGAAACCGAGGCCGAGGGCGAAACCGAAAGCCCCGAGCAAACTCCGGCACCGCCTACAGGGGTAACTTCCATGGCAGTCAACATCCCGCTGACGGACTGGACGATCCCCCAGCTGAAGAATCTGCTCCGGCTGGTCTGCAGCAAGCAGAACCTCATCCGGCGCATGACCGGGAACGACACACTGTACCTTTCCAAGCACTTCACCGAGGCCATATGCGCCAAGTCCTATCAGGAAGCCATCTCCGATATCCAGGCAGATCTGAAAGCTGGCATGGATCGCGGAGAGGTCAGCGGCCTGAGCTTTGCCGATGACAATTTCATGATGGTGTTCCCTTACGATGAGCAGAACCCCACGAGATGGGAAGCCATTGGGGAGCTTATGAACGGCATGATGCGCATGGCGAAGGTGGCCACCCGAGTGAGCCTGGATTCCAAAGAGACACCGGAGAACGAAAAGTTCTACGCACACGCTTGGCTGGTGCGGATGGGCTATGGTGGGCCGGATTACAAAGGGTTCCGGGCTGCGCTGCTCAAGCACCTGAAGGGCTACGCAGCATTCAAAAGCGAAGCGGAGATGCAGGCACACAAGGACAAGTATGCCGCCATTCGCAGAGAGCGGAGGGAGCCGAGAGCCGATGCTACCGACGCCGATTCAGACGGACCTAGCGAGGCTGAACCGACTGTGGAGGTCGATTCATGAACATGATTCCTACCGAGCGACTGGCGACCCTACGGGAGCAATACCCCAAGGGCTGCCGCGTGAAACTGATTCGCATGAACGATCCCCACAATCAGAAACTGAAACCCGGCGCCATGGGTACGGTCAAATGTGTGGATGATACGGGCACGATCTTCGTTGCCTGGGACTGTGGCTCTGGCCTCGGTGTTGTGTACGGCGAGGATGTCTGCGTCAGAATAGATAGCAAGGAGGGAAACCAATGACCGCGCGCACGACACGAATTCTCCTGGATTTGAAAGCCCGACAGGATGCCGATGAACATATGGTCTGCCCCCGCTGCGGTGCGGACAACATGAAGCACCCACTGCACACCAACGCACTGAGCCGCATTGCAGATATCTACATTTGCGATTCTTGCGGTTCTGCTGAATCGATGCTGGAACACATGAACCAGCAGACTTCACTGACCAGTTGGGATGTGCTCAAGGCCAAAGTCCCGCCTTCCGATTTCAAAGCAAGACCGGCAGACGAGGTGCTGGAACTGGTGACCAAGACCCAGCTGGATGCCCTGACCCATATTTTCCGGCTATGCCGAGATGACCCTGCACAGGCTGAGGAGTACCGGCTGGAGGCATTTGAGAGCTGCCCCGGACTGACCGAGCTCTGGCCGGAGCCTTTCGCAGCCAAGTACCAAGCTGCAGACGGCAGCGTGGTGGTTCGGTTCACTACAAGCGCGGACGGGAACCCGGTCGTTGAAGCTGGCATCGCAGAGAAATGATCCTCTATGCGATTTGAAAGCGTCAGGCGTGAAAGCCTGGCGCTTTCATTTTGCCGACACGTGCCCCACAGGGCGCGATCACCTTCGCATTGGGTAATCCCCCGGCCTTGATTCGAAAGCCCAACACGAGCCAAACGTGGGCGCGACACGGGCAAAGGGAAAGCCGCCTCCGATTAGGAAGCGGCTTGTATGCGGTTCTTCGCCCGGTTTGCAGCCCTTCGGTCTTACTCCTCCTCTAGCTCGTCTATTTCAAAGTCCTCGAAATCTTCGTCGTCAAATTCTTCATCCAGGAGCCCTTCAAAGGATGCCAAGAATTCATCCTTGCTGGGGAGGTTGTCCAGGTCAAATGTCTTCAGCAGGACCGCTCCTTCGTAAGACTTCGCCTTTTCCTTCTTGAGGAAATAGAATCGCTCATCTTCGATGCGTGGTAGCTGGCTGTTAAAGTGTGCACTGTGCGCTTCGAAGGTCCGGGTATCAAAGTCGATGACCCATACCCAGGCGCACTCCCATTCCAAGACGAATTCGAGGTCAAGGTCGAGTTCGATTCCCTCCGGGTGGTCTTGGACAAGGCTGAGGATTTTTGCCCCGGTGCGTTGATCCAATTCCGGGTGCTGCTTGTAAAACTCCTGGGTGATTTCCACTTCAACCCAGGTGTCGGGCTCTGCGCCGAGCTGATTCCAAAGCTCTTTGACTTTCTCCTTGGTGATCGGCTTGGTGTTGCGGACAGCATTCTTGAATTTCTCTTCATCCATATGCTCTCGCAGGAATGTGAGAGCCTCGGCTCCTTGTACTTCCGGATTGCCGTCGAAGGCACCGTACTGGGCGATTTTATACTTGCCATCGATCTTCACTACTGTCAGGCTATGTGTACCCATTTTTGTATCCCCCTAGATGTGATTTTGATTCATCAGCTGTGGTCGGAAGTGTTGCGCTCCCGGCTGTTCTTTAATGCGGATTCAAGAACTGTGCTAATTTTGGGGCCGAGGCCCAGTTTTTCATAGGCCCTGCAGATGTCGTCGTAGTATTGCTTCGCAGGGGTCCCTTCTTTATAGCCGTTGTTCATGACGTAGACCATCCCTTTGATTTCAGAGCTGTCGGCCATGTGGACTGTAGCTTCCTCCTTGCTGTAGTAGTACGGGAAGCCTTCGTAAAAGTCCAGCCTTCGCTCATCGGTATCGGAGATTTCCCAAACAGCCACCGGCACACCCTCGGCGCAGGTGTCATCGGGCTCCACTGTGGCATGGCGGTAAAACTCCAGCCGGTGATTTGGGAGCGTGCCCATGCCGATCAGCTTGGCGTTGGGGCAGCGCATAGCCATTTGATTCTCTACCATGTTGGAACCGTATGCGATGTACTTCATTGCATGTTCCCCTTTCGTGATTTAGGTTTCCGGCCAGCCGGTGTTACATCAATCACTCTGAAGGCGCAGAAAGTCAAGCGTCATATTCAGGACGATTCAGACTTTTATTTCAGAGGTGCACGGCGCCGGAAATTCCAGCACGGCAATGTCCCGCTCAACGTCAGTAGTCCAGTTGCGCTCGACGAGAACGATCCTTGAGTACATTTCGGCACTGGCTGGCTCGGCAAAGAGCCGGAAAGCATCCCAGGCATCCGATGGCACGGTGTGTTCTTGCTCCTCTGTCTGTGTGCCGTCAGCTTGATTCCGAAGTTCAAAACGGATGATGAAAGTGGTGTCAGGCATCGTTTGTCCTCCTTCTATGCAATCAGTAAATGGTAATGTATTCGGGTGCTTTGGCAAGAGCATCAAACTCTTCCCGTGCTTTTTCACCGATAGTCTTGAGGCTTTCCCCATCAGCGTTAACATCGGAAGCGATGTCTTGTCCGTCGCAATCGTACACATCAAACATTACATCGCTTGTGGCAATGGCGCTTTCTATGAAGCCTCCCTCCACGCAGACAGCAACCTTGACCGGGAGATCGTGCTCCTGGATTTGAGAGCTAGGTGCGCCCGATGGCATAGGTTGCTTTTCGGCAACAAAGTTCGCAGCTTTTTCTTTTGAAAGAAACACATGGGCAGATCCATGTTCAACTACAGTATAGATTTTCATTTGAACAACCCTCCTCTGTAATCCTACTGCAGCGTGAAGTAATGTCAAGGCGCAGCAACAATTCCTATATTTCGATATACGAAAGTCTTAAATAGGGAATTCCTGTGCCTCTGCTCCGCTTCAATCTGTAGAAATCCCGCCATGCATCGCGGACAGTCCACTTGTTCCGCGGGTAACTCATACTAAGACCATCATCACACGAAAACATAAACCAGTCGGCACTTTTATAAAAGCGGATTGGATAGCGGTTGTTTTGCATTGTTAAACCTCCTTCTGTGCATTTGGAAGCTGTGGCTCCCGCGACGCTCCAAATTTAGGAGCGTTTCGGCCTGTGCCGGAGGCCATCATCGGGCGGGTTGATTCAGAAGCGTCAGCTGAAAATGGCAATGGTGATTACCATGCGTTTGTTGAACTCTTCGGGGCTGATTTCACAATCCTCTTCACCGTAGCCTCCACCAAGGAAACACTGTACGGTGTTCCTCTCCGTCGTGTTGGCAACGCCAGTCATCGGTTTCTCCCGTAGTGCATCGCTCTCTTTGACCTCGACCGTGTGCGCCCCGAGCTTTTCGCAGGCAACGAGTAAATCGTAGCTGTTCATATTTGGGACCTCCTTATGTAGATTTAGAAGCTGTGTGGCTCCCGCGACGCTCCAATCCCGGAGCGTTTCGGCCTTTGCCGGAGGCCATCGTCAGGCGGGTTGATTCAGAAGCGTTTCGTGGAGGCTGGCCAGAAGTGCTTTCGTGGGTTGTAGCTGTTGTTGCTGAAAAGCAGACCCCGCTCGTTGATGAAATTCCCGATGGTGACTATGTACCCGCCGCCATCCATGATAGCCAATTTGGAACCTGCCAGGTATTGGATAAGGTTCAATGTGCTGGGGTCCCGAAGGTCGCTTCTTCTCCGGATGATGTCGGAGAGGTAGTCGGTGACGAAGAGGGCTGTATCGCTGTACTCTTTGTTGTTGGGGTCGGCAGTCCGGTGGATGATGCCGTTGTGTGCCACCCCGCACCGGCAGTCGGCAGTCAAAGCCTTCATTCGCGCTCGTTGATTTGAGAGCGGGAACGGATGTGTCATCTGTGGGTTGACCCCGGCCTGGGTGCTGATTCGGAAGTGGTACACCACCGGGTCCTCTGCGGTGAAGTGTTCCCGGCGCAAGGCGTTCAGCAAGCTGTTCACATCCATGAACCCTTTTCGGATGTGGACCTTGCCGCCGCGGGCGTACATATACCCTGCGCCGTCCGGGTTGTTCTCGAACATGATTCGGATGGTTTCAAACGTGGGCTGGCGGACCCCAGCCTTGGATGAACAAATGATGCACATAGTTTTGACCTCCTTGATTTGAAAGCTGTGCGTTAGCGGCTCTGGACGATGGTCAGCTGGTACTCTGTCCCGTCGGGCAGGGTGATTACCAAGCCCTTGTTGTAGGTCATGACACCAGCCTCATCGAAAGTCTGTACCCGGATGTTCTCCCAGCAGACAGGGTCATCGCCTGTGGGTGTGCCGTCGATCAGTTCTCGCAGACCGTTCTGCAGGGTCTCTTCGGTGAATTCGTTCTCGTACATTTTTGCAAACCTCCATGTTTTGATTTGGAAGCTGTGTGGCTTCCCGTGACCGGGTGGTGTGCCCGGTTTCGGCTGGTAGCCAGCCAGCGCTCGTCAGGCGGGTCGATTTGGGAACGCGGGTTACTTGTAGTCGTTCAAGAGGATGTCCAGGGCGAGCTTGGCCTCTTCGCAGGTCGGTTCTGTGTCCCAGCCCCGGTCGTAGTTCGCTACCGTGTTCCCGTCGATGGCCAGCCACAGTTTGGAAATGCGGCTCCCGTTGATTCCAAAGCCGGACCCGGCCTTATACAGTTTCACTTGGAAGGTGACGCGGACGGGGTGGCCACCCTCTTTCGGGATGCCGATGACGCCTTCGTGCCACACGCTGTTGTAGCCTTTCGCGGCCCCGGTGAGTCCCTTAGTGATTTCCTGCTTTTTCATGGTGTGTTCCTTTCCGGGCAGTTTTGCCCTGGTTGATTTGAGAGCTGTGTGGCTCCCGCGACGCTCCAATCCCGGAGCGTTTCGGCCTTTGCCGGAGGCCATCGTCAGGCGGGTCGATTTGAAAGCTGTGTGTCAGGAAGCCTGCCGCCAGGCAGCGTTGCCGGGCAGGGCTTTGGTCAGGTGTTCGCGGGCGGTCTTGAATTCGTCTCCGATGAACCCCAGCCGGAGGAGCCAGCACCGGAAGGTGTATTTGGGGTTGTCGGTGACCGGGCGGTTCGGGCTGGCAGACCCTGCGGTCAGAGCCTGGTAGGAAATGGCCAGGCACAGCTGGATGTAGGCTTTGACTTTCCCGGCGTGGAGTGTGCTGTTGAAGGCCCGGAATTCGATGGTCCCTTTCTGGAACACACTGTGCAGGTTGAGCAGGTGGTACCGGCTGGAGTCGTAGTGCTGTGCGGCGTGGGAACGCCAGTCCCAGTCGTCGTACCAAAGCTGTGCGAAAGCCTCCATGGTCTTGGGCTTTTTCTCGTTCAGCCGCCGCAGGAAATTCTGGTCCACCGGCTTGCACCAGTGGCTCCGGCGCGAGGGGGCAATCCCGAGAGCCATGGTCAGCAAGTCCTCTTTAGCGTTGACGATGTTGACCAGGTTGCGCAGGGTCTTGGGTGTGTGTTCGCCGAGGCCGACGTGGACGTGGATGCCGCAGGAAGTGTGTGCTTCGGCGCCGGCTGCTTTGAGTTTCCGGACCAGTTCCTGCACAGTCTCGATGTCCTCCCACCGGCACACCGGGCTGACCACCTCCGTCCGACGGCTGGAGGTGTCGCTGATGGAGGAGTCGGAGACCACTTTCCAGTAGCGACCGGTACCGTCTGGTATCTCTCGTGTGTCATAGGCGCCGCCGGTGTACCGGACTCGGGTTCCAAAGTGTGCCGCGATAACTTCCGCGGCGTCGACCCGGGTGATGTGTCGCATTTCGAGTTCGATGCCAAAAGTCTGGTTTTTCATGGGGTGCGCTTCCTTTCGTTTTTTTCGTTTTTGCCCCGCGGGGTTTTCCCCGCCCGGCGTGACACATTCATCGCTCGCCCGGCCCCAAAAAGCAACCCGATTTACTACACAAACTTCGCCCCCCACGGCTTGTGTACAACCGACAAAAACCGGGCAAAACCGGCCCTTTTTCGCGCCCGCCGCCCGAAAACCCCAACCCGCCCAAAGCGGGAAAACCCTACACGCCCCGCCCAGCTGGCGCCGTTTTTTGCCCCAAAAACCGCCCGCCGCGCCCACCCCCGGCGCCCACGTTCGCGTGTACGCGCGTAACGCCCACGCCCGCCCGTGCGCCCACCCCCGGCCGCGCCCACCCGCCGCCGCCCGTGCGCCCGCCCCCGGCCGCGCCCGCCCACTCGCCGCACACGCCCACCCGTGGCTGTGCGCCCAAGGGGGGCCTGAATCCCGGTGGTGCGTTACTAAGAGACCGCGGGCCCCTCTCGCGTAAATTTCCGCGAAATTGGGGAGGGGGGGGTCAAGCGGCCCAGAAACACAAAAAAAGCCGCCCCTTTCGGAGCGGCTGACGCAAAAAACGGCCCTCATGGTCGTGAGGAGCCGGTTGATCTCACTATTCTCTAAAATTGTCTTGGACGCAGCTTGCCATTTTAAGCTGCGCCCAAGTTTTTATATCGACACACTGTGCGGCTTTTGCGCTGTGTGAAGCCGTAGGCTTTATCCGGTGGCGTGATCGCGTCCCGGCATCGGCCCCAACACAAGCCAGCGGTTCTCGCTGATACACAGGTTTCTTGTTATGTAAAATACCACACTTCACAACGATTTTTTTGGACTTTTTTGGAACTTATTATGAACGATTCTTTAATCTGGTGCCGTCACCTATCCAGACAGAGTGAGGAGGAACTTTCGTGAACACAACCATGAATCTTCAAAAAATCCCAGTGGATCGCCTCAAACCCGCAAAATACAATCCTCGGAAAGACCTGAAGCCCGGCGACCCCGCCTACGAAAAAATCAAGCGAAGCCTGCACGACTTCGGCTATGTTGACCCGGTCATTTGGAATGAGGTGACGGGCAACATCGTTGGTGGCCACCAGCGATACAAGGTGCTCGTCGCTGAGGGCTTGACGGAGATCGACTGCGTGGTAGTTCACATCGAGGACCCGCAGGATGAGAAGTGCCTCAATATCGCACTTAATAAGGCAGTTGGTGAGTGGGAGCCGAAGGCTTTGGCTGATTTGCTTCAGGATCTGCAGCTGTCCGGCTATGACATGGGAGCCACCGGCTTTGACGCTGCCGAAATAGATGATCTTTTTTCTCAGGTCCATGACAAGGATGTGAAAGACGATAACTGTGAGCTGGAGGCAGAGGACATCGCGCCCTTTGTGAAGCCGGGGGATGTGTGGACCTTGGGCCGTCACCGGATGGTCTGTGGTGACAGCACCAACCCGGATGACGTTGATCTGCTCATGGACGGCGTGAAGGCAAACTTGGTAGTGACTGACCCGCCGTACAACGTCAGCTATGAATCGGCGGATGGAAAATCCATCCAGAACGACAGCATGGGTGATGAAAAGTTCTTCGAGTTCCTGCTGGCAGCGTTCAAGAACATGGCATCCCACATGGCCGAGGGTGGCAGCGCGTACATCTTCCATGCGGACACAGAGGGGTTGAACTTCCGCCGCGCCTTTAAGGAGGCGGGGTTCCATATCTCCGGCGTATGTATCTGGGTAAAGAATTCCCTGGTGCTGGGCCGCAGCCCCTACCAGTGGCAGCATGAACCGATCCTGTTCGGCTGGCTCCCCAACGGCAAGCATAAGTGGTTCTCCGACCGGAAGCAGTCCACCATCTGGCGGTACGATAAGCCCAAGAAGAGCAAGGAGCATCCCACCATGAAGCCCATCCCGCTCCTCGCCTATCCAATCAAGAACAGCTCTGCACCCAATGCTGTGGTGATGGACCTGTTCGGTGGCAGCGGCTCCACACTCATTGCGTGTGAGCAGACCGACCGCATCTGCCGGACGATGGAGCTGGACCCGCGGTATGCCTCCGTCATAGTCCAGCGATACATCGACCTGGTTGGCAGCTCTGAGACCGTCCGGCTCCTGCGCGATGGGAAAGAGATACCTTTTGACCTGGCCGCATCCACTCAATGAATCAGCGTTTTGCTGGAGCACTTAACCCTGTATGATATGAGCGGGGCTTTGCACCGCAGGGATTGCAAATATGGAGAATTTATCGTTATACAATGATGATTGCCTCACTATTTTAAGAACACTTAAGGGGGAAACGGTTGACCTTACGGTTACATCGCCTCCATACGACAATATCCGTTCATATAACGGGTGCGTTATTAATTGGAATTATCAGACATTCCAGGCAATTGCCAAAGAGCTGTATCGAGTTACTGCAAAAGGCGGGGTAGTCGTATGGGTCGTGAGTGACGCTACAGTTCATGGGAGTGAAACCGGGACGTCATTCAGGCAGGCATTATGGTTCAAAGAATGTGGTTTTAACTTGCATGACACGATGATCTGGCAGAAAATTTCTCCTTTCCAGCATAGAAATAGGTACATCCAAGCCTTTGACTATATGTTCGTCTTAAGTAAAGGCGTTCCGAAAACAGCCAATCTAATCCAAGACAG
Organism: uncultured Oscillospiraceae bacterium; assembly: GCA_947631865.1. Taxonomy (GTDB): domain Bacteria; phylum Bacillota; class Clostridia; order Oscillospirales; family Oscillospiraceae; genus CAJOIG01. The sequence continues at coordinate 9,517 of CANRNF010000012.1, forward strand.
GAAGAATAAGTGGGGTGGGACGCAAGTACATGGAACAGAGCGGCAGCATGATGGGAGTACCAAGGCCCGGAGCAGTGTGCAAAAAGGAAAAACTGTTAAAGAATATGGTGCGAGATTTAATATTTGGGATATATCCCCGAACAAAGCTAATAAAACTGGGCATCCCGCTGTGTTCCCGGAGCAGTTAGCAACGGACCATATAAGAACGTGGAGTAAAGAGGGAGATACCGTCCTGGATTGCTTCATGGGAAGTGGAACGACTGGGGTTTCTTGCGTAAAGAACAGCCGCAGGTTCATTGGGGTTGAAATAGATAAGACGTACTTCGATATCGCCCGAACTCGAATACTTGGGGAGATACCATGAAATCAGTGATTATTTTGCGCTCTGTGAAAGCGGAGTGCTTTTTTGCTACTCATTTCACAGAAAGGCGGAATGCCAAATGGCCACTAGAGGCAGGAAGCCCAAGCCCACCGCCCTGAAAGTGCTGGAGGGCAATCCCGGCAAGCGCCCACTGAACGAATATGAACCTATCCCGCCAAAAGGCACTATTGAGTGCCCGGACTGGCTGGAGGAAGAGGCCAAGCGGGAATGGGAGCGCCTTGCCCCGTCCCTCGAGGCCATGGGCGTCCTCACGACCGCTGATCTCACGGCCTTTGCAGGATACTGCCAAGCCTATGCCCGTTGGCGCGAGGCCGAGGAATTCATATCCCAGCACGGGTCCATCTTTCAGACCCCTTCCGGGTATGTTCAGCAAGTGCCACAGGTGAGCATCGCCCAGCAGAATCTGAAGATCATGCAGAGCCTCTGCGCGGAGTTCGGGCTGACCCCTGCTACCAGGGCGAGGATCATAGCGGGCGGCGGAGGGAATGACGCGGCCTCCGATGACCCAATGGAACAAGTGTTGAAGGGGGAGTGGTGAGGTGGCTTACGATGAGAGAAAGGCCCAGCGGGTGATCAAGTTCATCCAGGCGCTCAAGCATACAAAGGGTGAGTTCCATGGAGTGCCTTTCGACCTTCTTCCCTGGCAGGAGAAGATTATCCGCGACGTGTTTGGCACGGTCCGCGACGAGGACCCTACCATGCGGCAATACACTACCGCATACATTGAAATCCCCAAGAAGCAAGGGAAAAGTGAGCTGGGCGCCGCCATTGCCCTGAATATGCTGGTCAACGATGATGAGTGGAAGGCTGAGGTTTACTCCTGCGCCAGCGACCGCCAGCAGGCTGGTATCGTATTTGATGTGGCGGTGGATATGGTCAAACAGTCTCCTCCGCTGATGAAGCGCATCAAGATCATCCCTTCCACCAAGCGCATGGTGTATCAGCCAACTGGGAGCATCTATCAGGTGTTGTCCTCGGAAGTGGCCACCAAACACGGTCTGAACGTGTCAGCCTGCATCTTCGATGAGCTGCACACCCAGCCTACTCGTGCTCTGTATGATGTTATGACCCAGGGAAGTGGTGACGCACGGAAACAGCCGCTGTGGTTTTTCCTGACTACTGCTGGGACGGACCGCAACAGCATCTGCTGGGAAGTCCATCAAAAGGCTCTTGACATCTTGGAAGGCCGGAAGATCGACCCCCGGTTCTATCCAGTGATATTCGGCTTGCCGGATGACGCTGACTGGACGAGCGAGGCCAACTGGTACAAGGCCAACCCCTCGCTGGGGCACACCATCACCATCGACAAGGTGCGGGATGCTTTCCGAAAGGCCCTAGAGACGCCGGCAGATGAGAACCAGTTCCGCCAACTCCGGCTTAATCAATGGGTCAAACAAACTGTCCGCTGGATGCCCATGGATAAATGGGATGAGTGCGGCGGCGCGGTTGACCCATATCAGCTGGAGGGTCGTGCCTGCTATGCGGGGCTTGATCTGTCCAGCACCAGCGATCTGACTGCCCTGGTACTGGTATTCCCGCCCTTGATGGACGGCAATCCGTATCAAGTCCTGCCCTACTTCTGGCTGCCGGAGGAAACGCTCTCCCTGCGGGTGCGCCGGGACCATGTTCCCTATGACGTGTGGCACAAGCAGGGTTTCATCCAGACCACCGAGGGCAACGTGGTCCATTACGGCTTCATTGAGCAGTTCATCTGCCAGCTCGGTGAGAAGTATAACATCCGCGAAATCGCCCATGACCGCTGGAACGCCACCATGATGGTGCAGCAGCTGGAGGAGGATGGTTTCACGATGGTGCCCTTCGGCCAGGGGTTCCGTGATATGAGTCCCCCGACCAAAGAACTGATGCGCATCGTGCTGGAGCATCGGCTGGCTCATGGCGGGAACCCGGTTCTACGCTGGAACATGGACAATGCCTATGCCCGGACAGATCCCGCAGGAAACATCAAGCTGGATAAAGCAAAATCCACCGAGAAGGTGGACGGCGCGGTGGCGCTGGTCATGGCGCTGGACAGGGCCATGAAGAATCTGAACAGCGGGGACTCGGTGTATAACCACCGAGGCTTTATTGTTTTGTGAGGTGATTGGCTATGCCTATGAAGCCCAAACGCCCCTGCCGGTATCCCGGCTGCCCAGGGCTGTGTGAAAGCGGTCAGGTCTACTGCCCGGAACACATCCAATGGAGCGGGGAACGGTTGCGAGGCGGCGCGGATGCCAGAGGCTACAATGCCCGGTGGCGCAGGGAGCGGGCCGCTTTTCTGCGCAGGCATCCACTGTGCGTGAAGTGCCAGCAGGAAGGGAGGCTCACACCGGCGACTGTCGTGGATCACATTATCCCACACCGCGGTGACCAGGTCCTGTTTTGGGATAAAAAAAACTGGCAGCCCTTGTGTAAGAGCTGCCATGACAGAAAAACAGGGAGCGGTATGTAATTTTGCCATTCAGGTGATATCGGAGTTATGCATTGGGGTAGGCTTCTGGGGGTAGGAACTGGACCAGTTTGTTCATCCCGTCAACCGTCACACCATAATGATTCTCTATGAGTTTTTCGACCACTTCTTTGATGTCGTTGACGACTTCTATTGCCAATGGTGTAAGACAGACAAGAGTGCCGGTTGCAAGAATGGCGTGAGGCACATCCACAGTGTCCCAGAAGTGTCTCGCACTGGCCTGCCTGTAGCTTAAGCGGGTTTCGCGGTGATTCATCAATCAATGCCCTCCCTTCTACCAATCATATTGTTACTTATAGAAAAGGACAGTTAGTTGATTATAATTCGACTTTGAGCCTCATGAAAAAGAGGCAGAGCGACAGACTCCCTGTGTAGCAAGAACATGGTACAACTGGTTTTTGAGGAAAAGAATCTCATTTTGATAACAAAAATGGGTCAACGACCGTATTTTTGCTACCCGGATATTCTCCTGGGAGATTACGGCTTTGGAACTGAACAAAATCTACAATCAGGATTGCGTTGACGGCATGAAGCTGTGGATTCCCGACGAGAGCATCGACCTGGTTATCGCTGACCCCCCGTACTTTAAGGTGGTCGGCCAGAAATGGGACTACAAGTGGCGGACTGAAGATGACTACCTGGCGTGGTCCGAAACATGGATCAAGGAAGCATCGCGGTCATTGAGAAAAGGCGGCTCCTTCTACATATTCGGCTATTTCAGGATTCTCTGCAGGTTGCTGCCTATCCTCGAAACAAGTGGTCTTGAACTCAGGCAGCAGTTGGTCGTGAATAAGGGCCTTCAGGCCGTTTCCGGCAGGGCAACGAAGAAATACAAAATGTTTCCCAACGTTACCGAGAGCATCCTCTTCCTTTATAAAGACCCTAAACCTTTTGTGAGGGCCTTCTTGAAACAGCGGCAGAGGGAGTTGAGTCTTTCCGCCAAAGAGATAAATCAGCGTCTGGGTGTAAAGTCTAATGGCGGTGGTATGTGGAGCATCTATACTGGAGAGAACGTGTGTAAACAGCTTCCCACCGAAGAGATGTGGCGCAGGCTTCAGACCATCCTGCAGTTTGACATGCCTTATGCAAGCATAGGCCAGACATATAACCCGCTGATGGGGCTCACCGACGTGTGGGACGACATCAACTTTCACAGTGAGGATAGATGCCACCCAACACAGAAGCCGCAGATGTTAATTGAGCGGCTGATCCTGGCAAGCAGCAACGAAGGTGATGTTGTTCTTGATCCGTTTATGGGCGGTGGCTCCACGGCTGTTGCCTGCTTCAAAAACCTTCGCAAATACATCGGTTTTGAGAAGGAGAAAGAATACTTCAAAAAATCTTTAGAACGGCTGGCTCATAGAGCGATGAGCTAGAAGTCCCCATAGAAGGAGAAAACATGAAGAATCCCTTTTCATTCATCTTTCACTCGCGAGACAAGCCCAAGGATGCGGTGTCTGCGGCGCCGACGTTCGCCTTTGGCATCAGCTTCTCAGGCAAGTCGGTCAATCCCACCACGGCCATCCAGGTATCTGCGGTGTACGCCTGTGTGCGGGTGATCGCCGAAACGATAGCCAGTCTGCCATTAGGCGTCTATGAGGGCACGGACGAGGGGAGCCGGAAAGCAACGGAGCACCCGCTGTATCGCCTTCTCCATGACGAACCCAATGCGGAGATGACCAGTTTTATCTGGCGGGAAACCATGCTGGCGCACCTTCTGCTCTATGGCAACTCCTACAGCCAGATCATCCGCACGGGCCGCGCCAAGGTGGAGAGCCTCTACCCGCTACTCCCGGATCACATGGAGGTTGACCGGGACAGCCAGGGGAACCTGACATACACCTACACCACTTCAGAGGGGCAGATGTATCGGCTTGACCCCACTGAGGTGCTGCACATCCCCGGACTCGGCTTCGACGGTGTTATGGGCTACAGCCCCATTGCGCTGGAGAAAAGCGCCATCGGCCTGGGGATCGCCGCCGAGGAGTATGGCAGCCGATTCTTTCAGAACGGTGCCAGGCCCAGCGGCATTCTGACACACCCCAACACCGTAAAGGACCCTGCGGCACTCCGGGCCAGCTGGAATACAGCTTATGGCGGGTCCAGCAATACCGGTCGCGTGGCTGTGCTGGAGGAGGGTATGCACTTCGAGCCTTTGAGCATCCCGAACAACGAGGCGCAGTTCCTTGAGACCCGGAAGTTCCAGGTGAACGAGATCTGCCGGATATTCCGGGTCCCGCCGCACATGATCGGCGACCTTGATCGGGCGACGTTCTCCAACATCGAGAGCCAGAACATATCCTTTGCCGTCCACACCATCCGCCCCTGGCTGGTGAGGATCGAACAGGCCATCAATCGCGCCCTTATTCCTGAAAAGGAAAAGGGGCGCTATTATGTGCAGTTCAACCTGGACGGACTGATGCGAGGCGACTACAAGAGCCGCATGGAGGGCTATGCCATTGCGCGGCAAAACGGCTGGATGAGCGCCAATGACATCCGCGAATTGGAGAATCTGAACCCCATCCCCGATGAGCAGGGCGGAAGTGCCTACCTGATCAACGGGAACATGATCCCAATCAACATGGCTGGTCTCGGTATGCTCCTTGGCCTGACAACAGACAATGAGGAGCAGCAGGAAAGCACACCGGAGGAACCACAGGAACAGCAACAGGAAGAAGGTGCCGCCAATGCGCGAACCGGGCGAAAACGGAAAAATGACTCTCGGAAGCCTGTTTGACGGAATCGGAGGGTTCCCGCTGGCTGGGCAATATGCCGGGATTGAAGCTAAGTGGCTGTCGGAAATTGAGCCGTTCCCCGTCAGGGTAACGGAACGGCGCTTTCCAGATGCTGTTCAACTTGGAGATGTCCATGGCGTCAATGGCGCTGAAGTTCCTCCCGTGGATATTATCACCTTCGGCTCCCCCTGCCAGAATCTCTCAATCGCTGGCAAACGCGCCGGCCTGGACGGTGAGCAGTCCTCCCTGTTCTTCGAGGCTGTTCGCATCATCAAGGAAATGAGGTACGCGACCAATGGGCAATATCCAAAATGGGCAGTGTGGGAAAACGTGCCGGGCGCACTGTCCTCGAACCATGGGGAGGATTTCCGGCAAGTCCTCCAAAGCCTTGTCGCCATCGCAGACCCCGGCGCAGATGTTCCTATGCCTGAAAGCGGAAAGTGGCTGTCTGCCGGTGAGATCGTGGGAAACGGTTATTCTGTCGCGTGGCGAATCCTCGACGCCTCGAAGGGTTGGGGAGTCGCACAAAGACGGAAACGTATATTTGCTGTCCTCCATCTTGCTGGAGAACGTGCCGGACAGGTACTCTTTGAGTCCGAGGGCCTGTCAGGGTTTGCTCCACCGGGCAGCGAAGCGCGGCAAGCAGCTCCCGGAGGTGCTGAGAATCGCGCTGGAGCGGCAAGCCTGTGTCTGAACGACCAGGGCGGGAGCCGCATGGATGTGGCAAATGAAGTATCGGGTACTCTCCGCGCTGAAACACACGGTCACTCCCCTTGCGTGTTAGGTGCGTCCGGCTTCTGCACCGAACACAGCGCCGACAGCCGAGGCGTCGGCTACAAAGCCGAGGAAAGCCCCACCCTTCGCGCCGGCGTTACACCCGGCGTGGCCATTGAGTTTAACCCTACCGACAGCCGCATCAAGCTGAAGGAGGACGGTATATGCCAGACGCTGACAGCCAGGGCTGGAACGGGAGGCAACAACGTACCGCTCACCCTCAAAATCAGGTCTGGCTGTGAAGGTGGTGGCAAAGGTGCGCTGGTGCAGGAGAATAAATCTGCCACTCTTGCCTGCAACAACGATCAGGCGCTTTTTAAACCGAATAGCAGCCCAGAACTTAAGGCAGCGGCAGGATACTTAGTGCGCAGACTGACCCCGCTGGAGTGCTGCCGCCTTCAGGGATATCCGGACTTCTGGTGTGCGGGACTGGAAAGCCTAGAGCCGACAGAAGCGGAGGTTGACCGCTGGGAGCGGGCCTTTACTGCATGGGCCAAGATTCAGGGAAACCGAAAGCCCAAGACCCGGAAACAAATCGTGAAATGGCTTCAGCATCCTAATACAGATGCCGCCGAATATAAGGCATACGGAAACAGCGTGGCTGTTCCGTGTGTCTTTTTTGTTCTCTCCGGCATCGTGTGGGCAGACAGGAAGGAGGAATCTATATGAACCATTTCTGGCGTTGGGCACGGGACGAGACCGGTTCCGAGTCCAATGAGCGCACCCTCTATCTGGAAGGGGTCATCGCTGAGGAGAGCTGGTATGACGACGACGTCACGCCTGCCATGTTCAAAGAAGAGCTGCTCTCCGGCGATGGCCCCATTACTGTGTCCATCAACTCTCCGGGTGGTGACACCATCGCCGCCAGCCAAATCTACACCATGCTCAAGGACTATCCGGGCCATGTGACAGTGAAAATCACAGGTATTGCTGCCAGCGCCGCATCGGTGGTGGCCATGGCTGGGTGCAAGGTGTGCATGAGCCCCACGGCCATGATGATGATCCACAATCCGTACACCTGCGCCATCGGCGACAGTGAGGAGATGCGGAAAGCTGGACAGCTGCTGGACGAGGTGAAGGAAGGCATCATCAATGCCTATGCAATCAAGACGGGCCTTTCCAGGACGAAAATCAGCCACATGATGGACGATGAGACTTGGATGAATCCCGTCAAGGCCAAAGAGTTGGGCTTCTGTGACGAAATCCTATACCAGAAAGATGACCCCGCCGACCCTGGCGAGGCCATGTTTTTCTCTTCTGCTACTACCCAGCGGAAGGTGATGAACAGCCTGCTGGCCAAGGTGAAGTCCGCAAGTGCCCAGGAGGAGGTCAGCGATGAGCAGCAAGAACCTGAAGCGGTCAGCCTGCATGGCGAAGCCGCGTCCCCGGAGGCCGAGGCCACGGGAGTCCAGGGAGCTGAACCCGAAGGACCCCCGGAGCCAGAGCACTCCGAAGGGGAAGAAGGGCCTGAACAGCCCGAAAACACCGAACCCCGTGGAGCCTGTGCGGATAACCTCATCCATAGGCTGAACCGCCTGAAATACAACTTTTGATTGGAGGAAAATGATATGTCCATGAAAGAAATCCAGGCTATGCGCGAGAAGCGCGTCAAGCTGTGGGAGGAAGCGAAAGCCTTCGCTGAGTCCCACAAGGACAAGGATGGCTTACTCTCCGCGGAGGACACTGCCACCTTTGAGAAGATGGAGGCGGATGTGGACCGCATGGGCAAGGAGGTCCAGCGGCTGGAGCGTCAGGAGGCCATTGATTTGGAGCTGGACCGCCCCACTTCCCGTCCTCTGGCCGACAAGCCCGGTGACAAGGGTGGCCAGCCGGAAAAGCAGGGCCGCGCCAGTGATACCTACCGGGATGCCTTCTGGCGGACCATGCGGAATAAGGCAGTGCCCCGCGAGGTGCTGAATGCTCTGCAGGTGGGTGAGAACACCGAGGGCGGTTATCTCGTCCCCGACGAGTATGAGCGCACCCTCATCGAGAAGCTGGAGGAAGAGAACATCTTCCGCCAGTTTGCCCATGTGATCCGCACGTCCACCGGTGACCGCAAGATCCCTGTGGTGGCGTCCAAGGGCAAGGCCCAGTGGATCGAAGAGGAGGCGCAGTACCCGGAGAGCGACGACTCTTTCGGCCAGGTCAACATCGGGGCGTTCAAGCTGGCGACCATGGTCAAGATCAGCGAAGAGCTGCTCAACGACTCGGTCTTTGATATGCCCAGCTACATCGCCCGCGAGTTCGCCCGGCGCATCGGCGCTGCGGAGGAGGAAGCCTTCTTCACTGGCAATGGCTCCGGTAAGCCCACTGGCATCCTGGCCGAGAGCGGCGGCGCTGACATCGGCGTGACCGCTGCGAAAGCGGACGCCGTCACCTTCGATGAGGTGATGGACCTGTTCTACAGCCTCCGTGCTCCTTACCGGCGCAAGGCCGTGTTCTTCATGAACGACGGCACCGTCAAGAGCATGCGCAAGCTGAAGAACGGCAACGGCGACTACATCTGGCAGCCGTCCCCGATCCTGGGTAACCCGGACACCATCCTGGGCCGTCCTGTGTACACCTCCAGCTTCATGCCGGAGCTGAAAACGGGCAACAAGTCCATCCTGTTCGGCGACCTGAGCTACTACTGGATCGCCGACCGCGAGGGCCGCTCCTTCAAGCGGCTGAACGAGCTGTTTGCCGCCACCGGTCAGGTGGGCTTCCTGGCCTCCGAGCGCGTGGACGGCAAGCTGATCCTGTCCGAAGCGGTGAAGGTGCTGAAGCAGGCGTGACCGATGCTGGGGGCCGTACTACTCGGCCCCCTTTCCTGAGAGGAGGAAAACGATATGCCCAATACGCATGTAACCAAAAACTACATGGCCCACGGCGGCGACGAGCTGGTCATCGGCGGCAAGCTCACCATTCTGGAGGGCGCATCCGTTGACGATCAGAGCGGGAGCATCAGCGGCGGTGGCGGCAGCAGCTACACGCTTCCCACAGCCACCGCTGACACCCTTGGCGGGGTGAAGGCCCAGGCCAAGTCCAACGAGTCGGTGCCTGTGGCCGTGGATGGGGACGGCAATCTTTACGTTCCCGCCTATCCCAAGGCCCCTGCCAACGCCACGGCCAGCAAGGCGGGCCTGGTCAAGCAGGCCACCGCCGTGGAGGATGCCGCGGACACGGAGGTCGCAACGCTGCAGAGCACGCTGAACGGTCTGCTGGCGGCGCTTCGTACCGCTGGCGTCCTGGCTGCTTCCCCGGACTGACGGCAGGTGATGTGATATGGTCCTGACGGTGGATGAGGTCAAGGCCCATCTGCGCATCGAGGAAGATGAGGAGGACGAGGTGATCTCGTCCCTTATCCGCCAGGCGCAGGCGACAGCCGAGGACTTCTGCCGGGTGCAGTTCGACGAGAACGCGCCAGAGCCGGTTCGCTTGGCCATTATGCTCATGGTGAGCCACTACTTCGAGAACCGGGACAACCCGGATCGGACCATCTACGGCACCATGCGCATCGCCTTTGAGAATCTGCTCTACCCGTACCGCGACCCTGACAAGATGTTCTAACGGAGGTGATGACCCTTGCGTGGCTATAAATCCTTTGACGGCACTCCCCACCCAGGGGACCTACGCCATCGTGTGGAAATCGGGTACACCGAGAACGTGATCAACGAGAACGGCTACCCGGCCCCGGAGGATGTGGTGCTGTGCAAGGTCTGGGCGTCTGCCGTTGACGCGGGCAACCAGCACTACCGGTCCGCTGACGTGATGAACACCGAGCAGGTGATCAACTTCACCATCCGCTATCGCTCCGACGTGAAGCCGGGAATGTGGGTGAAGTTCAAGGGAGAGAAGTGGAACATTACCACGCTGGGTGAGTATTCCTTCGCCAAGACCTACCTTGGCCTGAAGGCATCCATCGCCAAGGGGGTGAGCGGATGAAGCAGGTCCAGGAGGCGCTCAAGGATATCGGAATCCCTGTGTATGCTGGTGTTTGGAGAGCGACGTCGCCCAATCAGAACCCCCCGGTACAATACTGCGTCTACTCTACGACGACCACGGAGGCCGCCCATGAAGATGATCATCCCGCCCTATACCGTACCTATGTTTATCTGAACCTGTGGTCGGACATCGACCCAACAGAAATGCGGCTCAAAATTCGGGATGCCATGTATGCTGCCGGTTTCGGCATGGTGGAGGAGTCGGACAAGGGCTACAACCAGCCTGCCTACGACACCGCCACTCGGCAATACACCGTGCAGTGGACATGGTGCTTGAGGGAGGCGGCTTGAAATGCCTGTGAAAATCGAGGGCTTTGACGAGCTGATGGGCCAGATCGAGCGCATGGCAAATGCCCTGAACACCAGCGACGAGGGTGCTCCTACCGCAAAACGCATCCTGCAGGCTGCTGCTGTTCCCGTTCACCAACAGATGCAGGCCAACGCCAGCCATGACCCCAAGATCATATCCGGCGACCTGCATGACGCGCTGAAGATCGGCAAGGTCAAGAAACGCCGCGCCGGTGGTCAGCACATCACCATTGGGGTGCATCGGAAGGACTGGGACAACGAGGACTACTACCCCGCCTTTGTGGAGTATGGTCACGGCGGCCCGGCTCCTGCTCCGATGCATCCCTACATTCGACCAGCCTTTGACACCCGTCAGGATGAAGCATACGGCATCATCCGTGACGGGCTTCTTGACGAACTGAAAAAGACGACCTGAAAAGGAGGACTTTATTATGGGTAGCCCCGCTGCTTCTCCCACGGTATCTTCGACGGTCGGTCTGAAGAACGTGGTCATTGCCCCGCTGACGACCGACACCGAAGAGGCCCACACCTACGGCGACCTCCAGCTGATGGCTGGCGCTATCGAGGCGACCATCACGCCGGAGAATGCCGAACCTGACATCCAGTACGCGGACGACATCGAGTTTGACGTGCTGTATCCCGACCCCAAGCTGACCTTCTCCCTGCAGATGGCGGACATCCCGCTTCTCATCCAGGAGATGCTGTTCGCCAACGCAATCGATGACAACGGCGTCCTGGTGCGCACCGCGTCTGACAAGCCGCCCTACTTCGCCATGGGCTTTAAGAGCGAGAAGAGTAACGGCAAGTTCCGGTACGTCTGGCTCTACAAGGTCCGGGCCAAGCCCATCACCGAGACCTACCAGACCAAGGAGGGCGACACTGTCACTCGCCAGACTGGCACGGTGGAATGCACTGCCATCAAGCGTACCCACGACGGGCGCTACCAGGCGGTGGCTGATGAGGGCGAGAACGGCTTTGACACGTCCAAGGCCGAAACCTTCCTCAGTGAAGTGTACGAGCCGACGTTTTCGGACCCTTAACGCCTCCCGCCGCAACACCTGCGGACGGCGGGAGTACGGCGCTGGGAAAGACAGTGAGTGAGCTCCAGGATGGTATCACCATCCTGGAGAACGCTATATCCGGTACATTGCTGCATGTGACCGACTTCACGAATTTTTCTGGCGATCCGACTGAGCAGGAAGGCCACTACCTGGTGCTGAATGTGAGTGGGGAGGAGGGCGCGACTCTGTACCATGAGCTTGTGGGCGCGGTAAAGAAACCCGGCAGGCACAAGTTTGAGGATGATGACCGGCAGCTCATTGTCCGTGTCTCTGATGAGAAAACGCAGAAGATCAAGCTCTATGCCGAGAAGAAGGGCTGCATCCCCTCGGTGACGACCTACGATCTGAGTGGCCTGACTCTCTCCCCGTAAGCACACACAAAGACAATACCCACACAATATCATCGACAGAAACACACTTCTCCCGGCCTATCGCCCGGAGAGGTGTGTTTCTGTTACTCACTGGAGGTGAGCACGATGTCGCTGGAGGCTCTCAAGCGTAACGGCCACAATCTACACCTCGGCGACTTCGAGCCTGCCGGGAAATACTGCATCCCGCAACTGTCGCCTACTCGCGAGGCAGACGACCTGACCTGGATACCGTTCAATTGCGCCCTCACAGATCCAAGCCGCTCTGAGAAAGGCGTACATTTTTATATAGATGACTACCTGTTTGAGCGGGTGTGGAAAGACCCGTCCCGATATGCCCGGTTGCTCTCCCAGTATAAGGCGGTCATGTCCCCGGACTTCAGCCTGTTCACCGACTACCCTCCCGCCGTCCAGATCTACAATCACTGGCGAAAGCACCTGCTGGCTGCAAGCTGGCAGCGGCAAGGGATAACGGTCGTGCCGTCTATCTGCTGGAGCGATGAAGGCTCTTTTGACTGGTGCTTCGATGGAGAACCCGCAGGAGGTGTTGTGTCCGTATCTTCCGTGGGGACCCAGAAGAATCAGAAAGCCCGGAGGCTGTTCCTGCTGGGCTACCAGGAGATGCTGGCCCGACTACAGCCGGAGAAGATCATATTCTTCGGTGACGTGCCGGAGGGCTGCACGGGACCTATCGAAAAGCACAGCTCCTATCACTCTTCACTTGCTAATGCGCGAAAGCAGAGGTAAGCTATGGGAGGACGAGGCGGAGCAAGCCACAGAAGCACAGCCAGCCATTTTGGACGGGACCCCATGCTGCAGGGCTTTCGTACTTTTTCTGATTCTTGGGATGCCTATAACTGGCACGAACAGAACAACTTCGATTTTAACCGCTGGCGACAACTTTTGACCGATGCCGAGCGGAGTGGTATTCAAATGTATACCGGCCAGGCTTATAAGCTGATGAACCCGGCGTTGCGCGAAAATCAAGCGGCTGCTGCCTATATCCAGAGAGCTATTGATGGAGCAAAGGCTGGTCTGGCCAAATGGGAAACGAGCGACGAGTTCATTGCTTTTCGTGGAGCAAATTTACACTGGACGGCAAATCTGCTGGGGGGCACCGAAGCGCAGCTCTCAGACGCGGGCTTCCTCCGCAGTCGCATTGGCAAGAGGGTAACGGACAAAGGCTTCATGTCATCCGCTGTCAGCAAGGATGCCGCTTGGTACGCTGAGGTAGATTATAAGATATACGTCCGCAAAGGCGTGTCGGGAATGTATGTGGAGCCCATAACCCGGAGCGGCGGGGAGTACGAGTTCCTTTTCAACTCAGGAACGCAATTCAAGATACATGAGATCATTACAGATGCATCTGGCAGAATCACTTCTATGACGCTCGAAGCTCTGCCGGTGAAGAAACGGAGAAGGTGACGGAGATGAATGAACTCCAGAAGGTCGCAAAGGAATACCTAGCTGCGGAGCACGATGCTGGGCCATGGCATGACTACTTATATTGCGACCCCACAACGGACAAGCTGAACGACTGCATCCACAAGGAGCAGTTCATGGACATGAACCACGGCGCAAATTTTGAAAAAGTCCGCAATAAACCCATCAGTGAACTGACTTTCACGGAGGTCTGCACTTACCTCACCGCAATCTTCCGGCACAACCGAACAAGCGAAGGAACAGTCACGAGGTTCACCGAAGATGGCACTATCAAGAGGCTCCTGATGCGGTGCTTGGAAGTAGAGCCTGAATTTGAGGAGGGGATTTGAGTGGTCAAAAATGCGATCTATGGCCTTGCCATTGGTGACGCCTTGGGCGTTCCCGCAGAGTTCCAGGACAGGGCTGCGCTCAAGCTGAAGCCTATAACAACGATGGTCGGCGGCGGTTTCCACGGTCAGCCTGCGGGAACATGGTCTGACGATACCAGCATGGCTCTTTGTCTCATGGCAAGCATGGCTGCCTATCATCGACTGGAGCCGGACGACATTATGCGCCGGTTTGCAGACTGGCGTGAGAAAGGCCAGTACACGCCGCATGGTGTCTGCTTTGACTGCGGCGGGACCTGTGGCGCGGCGATTTCCCGTTATTTGCGGGGCCTTCGGGCAAAGGACTGTGGTGGGACTGGTGAGCGGGACAACGGAAACGGCTCCTTGATGCGCATCCTGCCGCTGTTGTTCTTCTTGCGTAGTGAGTACGGCATCGGCTGGTACAAAATGAGCCGTCCCATGTGGGAAATCCAGGTCGTGTCCAGCCTGACCCATGCTCACCCAATCTCAATCATGGCTTGCGGGATATACCTGCAGATCGCCGAGCAGGTGATCCAGCGCAACATCAAAGATGCCATCGCGTTCGGTACGGCAAGCGCCCTGGCGTTCTATGAACAGATACCAGAGTATAAAGAATACCTGCACGTTTGGGATCGCATCAGGGACGTACTGGCGTTGAAGGCGCTGCCGGAGGATGCGATCAAGAGCGGCGGATATGTGGTGAACACGCTGGAGGCCGCTCTGTGGTGCCTGCTCAATACGGACAATTACGCAGATTGCGTACTGAAAGCAGTCAACCTCGGCAGGGATACCGATACCACGGGAGCTGTTGCTGGTGGCCTTGCCGGGCTTGCCTATGGGTGGGAGGGCTTTCCGAAGAAATGGCTCGACGCCTTGCAAGCAAAGCCCATGCTGGACAGCCTTTGCGATTCTTTCTGTAAAGCACTGATCTAAAAACGATAAGCCCCGCTGCTGGGTGCAGCGGGGTATTACTTTGAAGCCTCACCTTCTTGTAAAGTAGAAAAGGGCACGAAAAAGTGTGCAGGTGGTCACGTTGAGGGTACCGTTATGGGCACGAAAAAGTGTGCATTCTGGCCCCAGCTGTATTATCTCTGGTGCTCCCCTGCTCACCTTTTCGTGCCCTTTTGCAAAGCAACTGGATAATGAAGCCGAACCATTCAAAAGGAGGAAATGCGCATGATCTCTTGTACGCTTAACGGAAAGAAATACACGGTGGACTACATCGCCGGGCGGGCTCTCCGGGAGATGGAGCCTGCTGCGAAGATGTATGGGCGCATCGTCGCCATATCCAATGCGGCTATCAAAGGCGAGACACTCCAAGATGCGAAGGGGCTCTCCATAAAGGAGGCCATCGACACCATGATCCACTGGTTCTGTATCCTGTTCAACAACCAGTTCACCCCGGATGAGGTGTTGGACTACTATCCCGCGGACCGCCTCATGCACGACATCGCCTTGGCGTTGATGGCTGTGCAGACACAGACCACGGAGGTGCTGAACGAGTTCCCTACGAAGGCAGCGGTGACGGAGGAGACGGACCCTCTGGCATGACGCTGCCGGATTTCATATATTCCACCTACAACTCCCTGCTGGAGAGCGACTGGCGGATGGCCGAGATAGATCAATGTGATTTGCTCGGCTTTTTGCGTATCCGGGCGTGGGGAGCCAGAAAGAAACAGCAGAATTCCAAGCCCAAACCCGGCTACATTGATACCGTGTGGCCCAACCTGAAGCCCTGAAGTGGTGCGATCCTCGGTGTTACTTGCGGTTTCGCCGGTCGCGCGAGGACGGAACGCGGTACACCACTTCTATGCGGCCTCCATCGTCGTGTTGCTGATGCTGGTCCTTTCCGGAGGCAATACGCATTATTCCGATTGCAATGAGAACCACGCCGATGATGAGCAGAAATGCGATGATGAGCATCATAATGTCTCCTCAGTCCTCTCAAACACGATGTTTCGGCGCTGGCTTGATCAGCTCATTCAAGATGCAGTACCGATAATTCAGCGTTTTGGTCTGGCCATCATCAAACTCGACTGTGATTAGACCACCATCTGATAGCTTCGTGATTGTGCCCGCACCAAACTGGCTGTGGATGATGCGGCTCCTCACCAGTTTCTCTGGAATTGGAATATCGGCCAGAGTCAACTTCCCCTTGCTCTTCTTTTGCTGGTACTCTTCTTCTGCAAGTCTCTGAACGGATATTATACTGGGCCCAAGAATTGACCGGTTATTACTTCTGCGGGGAAAGGTGCCTCTCATGCGAACATATCCGGCCTCTCTCAAAAACCAGTCTATGTCGTCCGCCTCATAAAGCCTGCTGGCGTTTGCTGCCTTCAGCATAGCTGGATCGGATTGGACAAAGTGGTTCCAAGCATGCTCCTCGCTGGTTGCCTGTGTGTTGATCCAGGCAATGATGTCCTTTTTCTTATACGGAGAACCCAGCTTTCGTAGCACATACGCCCATTCTTCTGGAGAAGCCATATCATATCCCCCCTTATGCCTCTGGCACGATGACGTCCGGATTGAAGATGACGATGGAGTCACAATCCCAGCCGTATAAGGGGAAATACAGATCATTCCCACCGCCGCTCATATCCACTTCGACAGCATCCCATCCGCTTTCCTGTAGACCCTCATAATCAAGACAGACCCAGAGCGGATGGCTGAAAATTGCGTTCACCTTCGGCAGATCATTCAGATCGTCTTTGTGGCGAAGAGTCAGTACACGGGCGTTTTCCGAAAGCGAGAAAGTGAAGCTATTTCCTGAGTCGCAGTCACCAAAGGCCTCATTCTTACACCAGGCGGACCAACCATACTGCGCATCAACTGGAGATGCCCATAGTCCGCCTAGAGGTTTTGTGGGGATTGGACCGTTGGAGATGGGCTGGAAAAGGTTCTTGTCAAACTCTGTAAACCCATAATGTATGTACTTCTTTTTCATAGCAACGCCATTGTACCATACTTTTTTTACGTTATCCAGTAAAGGAACAATCCCGGCCAGAACCTGTGATGGTAACTGGCCGGGATTGCTTTGCGAGACGAACCCAGTAAACCTCCCACAGTAAACCGGGGGCCAAGAGGAAACTGCGCTCTTGACCCTTTCATTATACCTGGTGGCCCATGAAAATGCAAGGGTCGCTACAGTGAGGTGAGATGAATGTCTGAATCCCTCCGCGACCTTGTGGTGTCGCTGTCTCTGAACACCGAGAATTTCACCCGGAACATCCGGTCTGTCAATAAGCAGATACAGGAAGCGGAGAGCTATTTCAAATTGGCCTCCGCAGGCTTGGTTGGGTTTGAAGGCACCGCCGAGGGTCTGTCTGCCAAGCTGACCATGCTGCAGCGGAAACTCCAGCTTCAGAAGGATGTGGTCGGGCAGTACGAGCGGGCGCTGGCCCAGGCGACCAGCAAGCTCACCGAATGCACCACGCGCCAGGTGGACTATGCCACTCGGCTGGATGCGGCAAAGCAGAAACAGGCCGCTCTTGCCCAGCAGGTGCAGTCTGCCGCTGCCACCTATGAGCACTACAAGACCACGCTGGGCGAGAACAACCTCACCACCCAAGTGGCCAAGGCCCAGCTGGACGCGCTGGACGCACAGTATAAAGAGGCTACGGATGATGTAAAGAAGCTCTCCGGCCAGAACGATGCGCTCCAGAAAGCAGCCCAAAATGCGGCGGATGCCGTTTCCACCCAGCAGACCCAACTGAATAAGGCGAAGGCGGCGGTCAAAGAGACAGAGGCTGCCATCCGCAGCACCAACAAGGAGCTGGCTACGGTCCGGTCTGCGTGGACTGCTGCAGGCAAGTCTATAGAGGAGTTCGGTGCCCGGTGTAAGAGGGCGTCGCAGACCATGATCTCGGTCGGCAGGTCCCTGTCCATGTACGTCACCACCCCTATTGTTTCTCTGGCGGCTTCATCCGTCAAAGCGTCCTTGGACTTTGAATCCTCCTTCGCCTCTGTGCGCAAGACCGTGGAGGCGACGGAGGAGGAGTTCGCGGAGCTGGCACAGGTGTCCAAGCAGATGTCCACCGAGATCGCTTCCTCTACGACTACCATCAATGAGGTCATGGCCACCGGTGGTCAGCTGGGCATTGCCAATGAGCACCTGCAGGAGTTCACCAAGGTCATGATTGACCTGGGCAACTGCTGCGAAGATCTGTCAGCAGATGAGGCGGCGACTTCCATCGCCAAGTTTGCCAATGTCATGGGCACCGACCAGGGCCTGTTCCAGAACATCGGTTCCACAATCGTCGAGCTGGGTAACAACTTCGCCACCACAGAGAAGCCCATCGCGGAAATGGCCCAGCGCCTCGCCGGTGCTGGCAAGCAGGTGGGCCTCACAGAGCCGCAGGTGCTTGGCTTCGCAGCCGCGCTGTCCTCCGTGGGCATCCAGGCGCAGATGGGCGGTTCCTCGCTGTCCAAGGCTCTGATCAAGATGGAGGTGGCCTGTGCCACCGGTGGGCAGGCGCTCACCGACTTTGCCACGGTGTGTGGTGTGACGGAGGATCAGTTCAAGACCCTGTTTGAGTCTGACCCCGCAGCTGCATTCCAGCTCTTTATCACCCAACTGGCAAAGATGGACGAGGAGGGCACAAGTGCCATCGCTGTGTTAGACGAGATTGGCATCAGCGAAATTCGACTCCGCGATACCCTGCTCCGGTCTGTCAACGCCAACGAGCTCTTTGCCCGTGCGCAGGACATGGCAAACCGCGCCTGGGAGGAGAACACCGCCCTGACCGTCGAGGCCAACAAGCGTTACGCCACCACGGCCAGCCAGCTCACCAACCTGAAAAACAAGGCTGTGCTGTTAGGCCAGCAACTGGGCGACGACCTCAATCCCATGCTTCGCAAGGCCATGGAGGGAGTCAGTGACTTCCTGGATAAGCTCCTGGAGATGGACGAGGCTGAGCGGATGCAGGTCATGCGTAACGCCGCGATTGTTGCCTCCATCGGCCCGGTGCTCTTGACCCTGGGCAAAGTGACAAAGGGCGTCGGGACCCTGTCCACCGGCATCGGCAAGTTTGCCACCGCCGTGGGCAAGGCCGGAGGCGGCTTCAAGGGTTTCCTGACTACCCTGGGGAAATCCCCCTCCGTCTGGCTGGCGATTGCCGCCGCGACCATCGCGGCCACCGCCGCCATCGCTGACTATGTTTCTGGCGCGAAGCAGGCACGGGAAGCCCTCAAGGGTATGCAGGAAACAGCGGACAAATGGAAGGACACCGCTGCCGAGACCTTCTATGGTCGGAGCGAGGGGCTGTCCTTTTTTGGTATGAGCCAGGATGACTTCACGCGGGAAGCGACCAACGTGAAGCAGTGGCTGGATGGCTTGATTGCTGTCTGGTCTGATGGCCAGGAGGACACAGACGAAATCGTGTCCCAGTGGTCGGATTCTTTCAAAAGCCTCACGGATAACACGCGCTCCGAGCTGCAGAAGATGAAGGAGGACGCCCAGGAAAGCGGCTACACCTCCATGGTCAGCCAGCTGGAATCGGACCTCGCCACTCTGGATGACCTGGACGCGGAGATTGCGGCCCTGCTGAAGAACCGCCAGAACGGATACCTCTCCGATGGCGATAAAATCCGCCTGCAGGAGCTGATCGACACCCGCGAGGCCATTGAGGTGAAGTACCGCCTGACCCCGGCAGACGTGGACGGCTTTGACACCATCCGGCAGAAGCTGGAGGCCGAGGTCGCCAGGGCGCAGGCGCGGGGCAAGGACGACGCAGACGCTTCTGTGTATGAGAATGCCGTGGTCGCCGCCGCCCAGGGCATGGCGCAGCTCAACTCGCAGATCGATGACCAGTATGACAAAGAGTTCGCTCTGATCCAGGCCGTGGAGGATTCCACGGCCCGGCAGTCTGCCATGGAGGAGTTGAACGCCAAGTATGCGCAAGACCGCCGTGCTGCCGCCCAGGACTATGCAGCTCTGCTGGCGGAGGTTGTTCCCAAGGTGTGGCAAGGCGATGACGTCCAGCAGGCAGCCTCGGATATAGAGACACTGACGCAGAAGCTCCGGGATTACAGCATCGCCAATGAGACCGACAAGCCCGCCATCCTGGAGGACCTGAACGCTATATCTTCTGCCATGGATGAGGGCGGCGTGACCGAGTATATCGGTATGCTTTCTCAAATCCAGAGCCTTCTGGACAATGGCATGACCGAGGGTGAAATCCAGGCCATGTTCCCGGAAATCGACTTCACCAGGGCGCTGGAGCAGGTGGCGGCGATTCAGGGTTTTCTGCAGAACCGTGAGCTGGACCTGCCTGGTCTGGCGGAGATGTTTGGCGACGCGCTTCCGGAGGAGGTCCTGAAGATTGCTGCCGACCTGGACTTGGCGGGTGTGCAGCGGCGCTGGGACGAGTTTTCAGACAACCCCGGTGCGATTACTACAAATGCCGTCATTCAGGGCTATGAGGAGGCAGATGGCGTTCTTCTGACCCAGCCGAAGGTTGAAGCGTTTATCGACAAGTATACCGAGGTCCGGGAGGGGGCGGATAAGTCCTCGCTGACCCCGGAGGGCATCCTCGCCTGGGTAAGCTCCTATGCAGAGGTCACCAATGGGGCAGACGTGTCCGGCCTGAACCCGGAGAACGTGACTGCCATGGTGACCGCATATGAGGAGCTGGCTTCTGGCGCGGACGTGACGGAGTTGAAGCCGGATGAGATCACAGCCTATATCTCCCGATACCTGGAGGAGAAGGGTGTGGATACCTCCGGCCTGACCCCGGATAACATCACTGCCTTTGTTATGGCGTATCAGGAGGCTGCGGGCGGGGCACTCACTTCGGCCCTGACGCCGGACGGCATCACCGCAATGGTGGCCCGATATGCAGAAGCCGAGAACATCGACCTGTCCCAGCTCTCTGACGCGCAGGTGGAGGCCATCGTGACCCGGTTTGCCGAGGCGACCAACTGCGACAAGAGTGCGCTGCTGGAAAACTTCACGGCCTACATCGATAAGTACGACGATACCTATGCCGAGAAGCCCAAGCTGAACATGAGCGTGGGCATCTACGGCTATGATCTGCTGGCATACCGCCAGTTTGTTGCTGATAATCCCGTGGAGGTGCAGGGCATTGTACGGCTGAGTGAGGTCTACGATGACCCCGCCCAGGCCCTTTCGGACGCCCAGGCCAAGTTCTACCAGGACGGCGTGGAGATACCTGTGACTGCCGTGCCAACAGAGATGCTCACACCTGACCGGGTGGCTGTCCTGGGGGATGACGGGACGCTGCACATCCTGATTGCCCCTGAGATCACCGGTACGCAGGAAGCCATTGATGCCATTTCACCCCTGGTGGACGAGGTTGACAAACTCGGCACGACCGCTGCCGGTATATGGGCCGGGCTCATGCCGGAAACCACCATGGACCTGATCAGCTCGGCGGTTGGGCGTATCAACTCCTACAGCGATTCGCTGGACCTTTCGCCCTGGCAGAAGTTTTGGGCGTATGTGCGCGGTGAGAGCGTTGACCAGGGTGTGCTGGATCAGAGCATGAAGTACGACTTCAATGCCGACACCGTGGCGGAGCTGTCCGCCTATGTGGGCGAGATGGTTGCCGCCATCCAGCAGGGCAAGCAGGTGTCTGCAGAGGACGTGGAAAACCTGCAGGAGATCGTCACGTTTTTGCAGGGTCTGGACACCACAGAAACAGGCACACACATCCTGGAAGGTGTCGCTGAGGGTATGACCGCCGCTGGCTGGGATACGGACGCTGAAACGGTCGCCAGCAACCTGGAAACCGCCCTGAACAACGCGCTGGGCATCCACAGCCCCTCTGAGCGGGTGAAGCCCGTGGGCGACAACGTGGCTGCCGGTGTGGGCGTGGGCATGTCAGAGCATGAGTGGGGGCCGGATGCGGAGGCATTGGCGGCAGGCATTGAGGAGGCCGTCCAGGCCGCGCTCACGGAGGACGCTCTGGCCGACTTTGCCACCGGCGCAATGGAGGGCCTGGCTGCAGCCATGAGCACCTACAGCATGACCGCCACGGGAAACACTGTCGGGGCCAACGTCCGCGCCGCTGTGAGTTCCTATCTGAACTCCACAACCTTGCGATCCGCGGGCCTGAACGCTATGGCAGGCCTCACAGCGGGCATTAACGCCGGGCGCTCTGGTGTTGTTGCCGCAATGCGGTCCGCTGCCCAGGCAGCCGTGTGGGTAGCCAAATCCGAGTTGAAGATACATTCGCCTTCTGAGGTGTTCCGGGATGAGGTGGGCGTGATGACCATGCGAGGTCTTGGCGAAGGCATAGTCAAAGAGACCAGGGCCCAGGCGAAGATCATCCGTAACGCCGCCCGGTATCTGACCGGGGAGGCGAGAGACGGTGCAATCCCTACCTCCAGCACGGACAACCGGAGGACGTACAACAACAGCGTCAACTCTACCATCCAGGTCGCCGAGATGGTGGTGCGTGACGAGCAGGATATTCGCGCCCTTGCCGTGGAGATCGCAACCCTCACGCGGAGGAGCCAGCGCGGGAAAGGACTGAGGATGGCATGAACGACTGGTTTGAGTGGAACGGGTTCCGCAGTACCTCACACGGGGTCCGGGTGCTGGAGCAGCCGCCCATCACCATCCCGTCCGAGCGGGCGACCTTCGTGGACGTGCCCGGCAAATCCGGCAGCTTGACGCTGCTAGAAGGGGATAGCGTGTACGATGACATGATACTCTCGCCCACCTGTTATTTGGAGCGGGGCAGGAGCATCAAAGAAATATCCAACTGGCTCCAGGGTGACGGGAAAGTGACTTTTGCCAACCGGCCCGGAGGGTTCTACTACGCGAGGATCGTCAACCAGATACCCTTTGAGACGATCCTCCGGGGGAATCCGGAAAAGATGTTCACCGTCAACTTTCGCTGCAAGCCGTTCTGGTATTTTGCGGACGTTCCCAATATCACCGTGACCAAGTCTGGTGAGTTCATCACAAACCCTGGCACGGTGCCTGCAGAGCCGGTTATCACCGTGTTTGGCAGCGGGAACATCACGCTCATGGTGAACACCACCATTATTGAGCTGGAGGGCATCGGTGAGGCGATCACTCTTGATACGCAGCTTATGGAGGCGTATCTAGGAATGGACAGCTTCAACAGTCACATGAGCGGCGAGTTCCCCGTGCTGTTGCCTGGGCCGAACCCAATAAGCTGGACGGGGAATGTGAGCAAGCTGCTCATCCAGCCAAATTGGCGGGATTTGTAGGCAGTTGTATCTGTAAGCCGCTGTGGTACAATGTACTCAAAAAACGGGGGTATGAGAAATGCCGCTTCCCAACGGGTATTCATTCCAAGTCCCAGTTGAGCGGGAGGTCGATGCGCTCCGATTCTTTTACCGTTTTTTGACCTGTGGATGGCTCGTTTCTCCGGAGTGCTCCGCCTTTACCGACAGCACTGCGGTGCCTGCCATGCAACCTATGGCATTCGGCTTGTCCTCCATAACCTTTACGAAGGACAGCGTGGGGTCAGAGCGAGGCTTCATTGCTCAGATGAACACTATTTCCCCAGGGGCAATTCATTGTGTGGGGGCTTTCGATGCGAGGGATACCAAGCGTGTGAGTGCCTACTATATGCCGGGGTCATACTCCGTGAAAGTGGTGTTTGCACAGGGCTGGAGGCCAACAGAGGCGGAGGTTGCCCTTGTTGAGTCTCTGAGGTTTGAAATCGCAGACACACCACGACAGGATCAATAGTGGCAGTCTGACACACTTTATCAGCGCATTTTCCATTTTTGGCCCCCTTTTTGGGGGCCTGTATTATATAATATTATTTGTGTCCAGATGGAAGCGGCTTTGGTACAGACATACTGCGGCGGAGGCACAGACATATGGGCAGAGAAACACAGCCAGGGTTACATAATAATGCCTTTTTCCAGTTTTTTGCCCGTTTTGGGGGCCCTGTATTATAATTATGATGTGTCAAAATGGAAGCTGGCGAGACACACGACCGTTTTAGCGTTCACCTGCTGGTGGGCGCTCTTTTTTTGCCCACTTGGAGGTGAGCTCTGGTGATCTGCATCTACGACTACAACTGCACAGACTTTGCGACCAACGGCCTGGGAGTGCTTCAGCCGCTCACCTGTGAGGTGACAGAGACCCTGAATGGAGAGTGGGACCTGGAGCTCACCCATGACATCGACGACACCGGAAAGTGGTCGCTGCTCCAGGTTGGTCGAATCCTCCGGGCTCCTGTCCCTGCCGCGATGACTCCGCGCATGAACCAGGTGTCGCAGATGGGTGGTGACTCTGGGGGCGGGACCCCTATGACGGAGCTGACAGCCTCTATGGGCAGTTACTATGAACTGGTGATAAAGCCGACGTATAGGCCGGGCCCTGGGGTTGACCAACTGACCGTGACTATCAGCTACGGCGTCCGTAAGGTCGGCTCCAACAGCGCAACCTACAACATCGACGCCGCCCATATGTGGGCCTCTTATAACAGCGTCCAGGTCCTGGGGGCCAACGGTACCCATATCAATTGGGACCAGCGCCAGGACACAGTGGGGACCTACCGCGAGTATGCCACGGCCACCGTGGTGGCTGCCATCGGTTCTGCCATCAACGTGTATGCCCGGTTCTACGTCGGGCGTGTTAGTCTTGCAAAAGACGCTGAGATCAATGGGACAATCGACGTGAGGGAAGCTCCCCCGCAGCCTGAACTCATGGTGGCCACGGCACTGGCCAAGACCTCAACATATGAGACGCAGATCTACCGGGTGTCAACACAAACCGACCCGTTGCGGCTCCGATCCGGCACCGGGACGAATTATAAAATCCTCGGTCTGTACCAGAAGGGCACAGAGGTCATCGTGGTGGATAAGACTTCTTCGAGCTGGTATGAGGTCACCTGCCCGGATGGAAAACATGGCTATATGTCCGCCGACTACCTGACTTTTGTCCGCACTGAGCGGCAGCAGGTGGATCAGGACACTGGCTTCCAGAATGCCATCATAGAACAGCGCCAGCTCCGGGACCAGCCTTTCCGCATCTACCGCGTAATCCCGGAGCTGGGCAAGGTTACGGTCTATGCCCGACATGTGTTCTATGACCTCATGGACAACATGATAAAGAAGTACGAACCCTCTGCGGCTACGCAGGGGGCTTCTGTTGCCCTGGACCTGGGGGCTGCCTGTGAGGATGAACACCCCTTCACGATTTATTCCGACCTGGTGACCACGGCCAGCGAGGTGAAGTGGGAAAATGTCAATCCCGTGGAGGCCATGCTGGGCGAGGGCGGGATGACGGAGAAGTACGGCGCGGAGCTGGCGCGGGACTGGTTCGACATCTACCTGGTCAGCCGGGTGGGCAACGACACAGACGTGCAGATACGGGAAAAGAAGAACCTGACCGGTATCTCCTATGACGTGGATGATACTGACGTGGTCACGCGGATCATGCCCACAGGCGAGGACAAGGACGGCAACGTGCTGTACCTGCCGGAGCTGTATCTGGACAGTGACAACATCAATGCCTATGACCATCCCCGATGGTACCACCTGGCGGTTTCAGATGCGAAGGAGGTCACCGAGGGCGATAAGCAGAAAAGCAAGGACCAGTGCTACCAGGAACTGCGGGCGGCGGCAAAGGCGGAGTTTGAAAAGGGCTGCGACCTGCCTACCGTCACGCTCAAGGTGGACTTCGTCAACTGCGCCAACGTGGAGGAATATCGGGAGTATATCCCTCTGACAGATATTTTCCTGGGTGACGCGGTCCGGGTGATTGCCCCACGCATCGGCGTGGAGGTGACCATGCGGATGACGCAGTACACCTATGACTGTCTGACGAAGAAGTATTCCTCCATCACCCTTGGGACGGCCACATCTGCGATGGAGGGGACGATGGTCTCTGCCAGGCAGTTGGCCAGCGGCAGCATTACCGGTTCCAAGCTGGCGCTGAACTCCGTGGGGAGCGGACAGCTGCAGGCCGGGTCGGTCGGTTCCCTTCAGGTCAAGAATGCCGCCATTGGTTCTGCACACATCCAGGATGCCAGCATTGTGCGGGCACATATCGCAGAAGCTCTGATTGATGTTCTGAACGTCAATGCCCTGAACGCCGTCACGGCGCGGATACAGGAGCTGGTGGCGGAGCATATCACCACAGATGAGCTGTACGCTTCCATCGCAATGATCGCCACGGCTCAGATCACCGCGGCGAACATCGAGAACGCCAATATCAAGTGGGCCGAAATTGAGAGCCTGCAGGCTGAAATCGCTGACATTGCCAAAGCGCAGTTGACCACGGCGAACATCGAAAACGCCAACATTGACTGGGCGCAGATTGCAAACCTCTCTGCGGAAATGGCGACCATAGCCAAGGCCCAGTTGACCACAGCCAATATCATCACCGCCAATATCAACTGGGCAGATATTGAGAGCCTTGCTGCGAACATCGCTGAAATCGCCAAGGCACAGATCACAGCAGCCAACATCGACCAGGCCCACATTGACTGGGCGGCTATCACTTCTCTCACCGCTGCCGTGGCCTCCATTGTGCAGGCCAGCATTGGGACAGCAGACATCGACTGGGCCCACATCAAGGACCTGGCCACCGATACCGCCATCATCACCAGGGGCGTGGGCGGGAAGCTCTACATCGCCGACCTTGCCGTGACTGAGGCAAACATGGTCAACCTGACCGTTGGTGAGCTGGTGGTCAAGGGCGAGGATGGCCGTTTCTACGCTGTGTCCGTGGATGGTGAGGGGCACGTCACCACGACCCTCAAACAGATCGACAATGACGACGTGGAGGACCAATCCATCCACGGAACACAGAAGTTGATAGAGGGCTCCATCACGACCCAAGTGCTGAACGCTCAAGAGATTTTCGCAGAGAACGCTCTGGTCAAGGGCCTGATTGCCGCCAACATCGATGTTGATACCCTGTTTGCCAGGGAAGCAACCATCAACGCCATTAATGCCATGGACATCCGCGGGAACCAGTACCTGCGGCTCATGGTGGAGGGCCTAGTGGACCGGGAGGAGTTCAACAAGAGCATTTCCGGCTTTCAGGAGGAGCTGAAGGAGGTCCGGGACATTGGTGCTCGGAACCTCCTGCCCAATACCCGGCTGATGCAGCCCTACAAGCTGTACACTACGGCCACGCTGGACCAGGACGAGGAGGGCTTCGGTGTCGTGACACTCCCGGCTCTTCCAACGCCGTCTTATGACAATGCCGCCCAGGCCAGGAATCCCATCAAGTACACCGCTGTGCAGGGCCAGAAGGTTACTCTTTCCTTCATGATCCGCAGCGACAACGCCGCTGCTATCAACGCCGAGGTGACCCGCGGGCTGTCCGTTGAGCTGGACCTCTGCGATGAGGAACACTACGACGCAGAAGGAAACCTGCAGGAACCCACCCGGACGAAGTATGTTCAGATTCCCTTGTTTGACCAGGAGCTATCTACTGAGTGGAAAAAGATCACCTGGACGGGTGTGGTGAGCACATCGATCTTCACCAGCGGAACAGGGAACGTCGTCGCTGGGACCCGGTTCTATGTCCAGGTCCAGAACTACTCCACCGGCTCCATGCAGGTGAAGAAGCTGAAGCTGGAGCTTGGGGGGATCGCCACGGACTGGTCGCCCTCGCCGGATGACCTGACTGCCGATCTCGATGCCAAGGGCGACCTGATCACAGATTTGCAGCAAGGCTTTGCCGAGCTGGGGGTCCGGCAGAACGAGATCACGGCCACGGTCGGCGAGATGCGGGAGGCCAACGAGGAGACCGCCAACACCCTCAAAGAGTATGTTGACACGACGGTGAACCAGTCTGCCACTGGGCTCAAGATCGACATTGTGAAGATGCTGGAGCAGGGCATGGATGCGGATGGCAATATCATCGCCTACAAGACCACGACTGGCTTTTCCTTTGATAATTCCGGCCTGCATATCAGCGAGTCCGGCAATGGTAATATCACCAACGACCTGACGCCCACCGGCATGACGGTTCAGCGCAGCGGCGAGAACGTCCTGGTTGCCGATGCCAGCGGGGTCCAGGCTACGGACGTGACTGTGCGAAATTACCTCATCCTCGGTCAATACAGCCGTTTCGAGGACTACGACGACGGGTCCGACGCAAAGCGCACTGGCTGCTACTACACAGGGCCTTAAACCCAGAAAGGAGCAAAGATGGCATACACAGCTTTGTCTGAACTGACCGCCTCCATGGGCAGCGCCTATGAGCTGGTCATAAAACCCGCTTATGAGCTGGATATTGAGAACAACCGTGTAAAGCTGCAGGTCAGCTATGGTGTGCGTAAGATCGGCGCAAACAGCGGCACTTATAACCTGGATGCGGCGCGGATGTGGGCTTCCTGCGGCGGGAACGCCATCCTGACCACAGACGGTACGCATATCGACTGGGATCAGCGCAAGGACGCGGTTGGCACCTACCGTGAGTATGCCTCCTACACGGGGACGGTCCAGTGCAACAACGACGGCACCTCGTCTGTTTACCTCTACGCCAAGTTTAACGTCGGCAACGTGAGCATGGCGAAGAGCGCCGAGATCAGCCGGACTATTACGCTGCCGCGTGTACCGAGGGCATCTACCATCAGCGCCACTCCGACCTTCATTGGGCAGGCTACGATGATCACCATCCAGAGGGCAAGCCCCAACTTCACGCACACGGTACAGTATTCCTACTCCGTGTTTTGGGAAACCATTGGGCAAGAAAAACGCTCTGACACCAGTTTTACCTGGGTGGTCCCCACCGAGTTTTACCAGCGCCTGTTTGGCAAGTCGATCACCGTCACCCTCTACTGCGATACCTACGATGGCGACACCCACATTGGCCAGACATCCTGTGAGTTTACCGCTTCACTGCCGGAGGCCCAAAACAAGCCCCTGCTCACCGACTGCTTTGCGTCTGAGGCAAACCCAACCTGTGTTGGCCTTGAGGGCGAGGGCAACCTCATCCGGTATCGGTCGCTGGTTCGCTGCACCTGTACCGCTCAGGCAAAGAACTATGCCTACATCGAAAGCATAACCGTGAACGGCCAGGAGATGGCGCTGTCTGACGTTGATGGCACGGTAACAGGAACCGGGCTCATCCGAGATGTTGACACAGGCACTTTTGTCTTTGTGGCCACCGACTCGCGTGGCTTCACTTCATCCTACACGCAGACCTTTACGCTCATCCCCTATGAGGTGGTGACGATGTCCTACTCCTGGACGCGGCCTTCCTCTGTGGGGAGCACGGTCAATCTATCCATGGTTGGCAGGTTCTTCAACGGCTCCTTCGGGCTCAAGACGAACACTCTGTCGGTGGAAGTGAAGGTCCGGCGTTCTGGCAACACCACATGGGGTGCCAATAACACTGTGACCATTTCAAAAAACGGCAACAGCTGGCAGGGCTCGGTTTCCCTTTCTGGCATCAGCTATGACTACTCCTACGACGTGTGGATATTGGCCTACGATGCCACTGGAAAGGAATCCACTTCGATTGCCGAGGCCATCTTCACCATCCCGCCCGGCCTCCCGGTCTTTGACTGGGGTAAGAGTGACTTTACCGTGAATCGGCGGCTTTTCGTTAAGAGCAGCATTCGAGTCGCAAAAGGAACAGCATCGGTAATGTCCGGCCTCTTTTTTGCTGATGCGGCAATCAGCGGAACGCAGACCCGCATGATCGCAACACAAAAGTCGAGCAGCGGTGTGGATGCAATTTATATTGGCACCACAAGCGTACCTTTAAATATGTATGGAGCGCCGCTGTATCTGTACTTCAACAATGCCAGCGGGGGAGTGTGCTTTCAGAGCACAACCAACAATTCCTACTACAACTGCTTTTCGGCCAGCTCAAACAGGATTAATTTGGGGAACTCCTATTTTGGCATCACCGTGCAGGGCAGCAGTGTGACCGTTGGCACATCAAGTTACCCCACTTATGTGTACGGCTCCACGATGTACATATACGTCCCCAACAGTGCTGGTGGCATTATGCTGAAGCAAAAGAATGGCAGCAGCCAGAACGCGCTGTGGATCAACAGCAACGACGAGGCCATCATTGGGTCAACGATGCTGGTTACAAGGCTGAACGGCACATCCATCTACGCCAACAACAACATCGTCGTCACCTCCGACCGGGGAAGCAAGAAGGCCATCGAGCCGCTTTCTGACTCCTATGAGAAGTTGCTGGACAAGATCGAGCCCCAGCGGTTCCGGTATAAACGCGATGAGGACGATGCTCCATACCATATCGGCTACATCGCCCAGGACGTTCTAGCGGCCCTGGAGGACGTGGGGCTGGAGCGCGGGGATCTGGCAGCGGTAGCTGGTGAGGAGGGCGACCTTGGCATCGCCTATTCCGAGTTGGTACCGTTACTCCATAAGAAGGTCAAATCGATGGGGGCGCGGATAGAGCAGCTTGAGGGGCGCGTCGAACAGCTGGAGGGTCTGGTAGAAAGACTGTTGAAAGCACAGGGATGTGACGCGGAATGAAATAACATGGGAATGATTCAACATTGTCAGAGGTGCCGATTAGGGCACCTCATTTATTTTGCCGAAAGGAGCGTTGGAAATGGATGTGCTGGGCTATCTACTCACGGGGGCCACCTCCGCTGCAATCATCAAGCTCCTCGACAATCTTCTCATCTGGCTGCTCAACCGCAGAGCAGCAAAGATGGATCGGTCGGAGGAGAGAGCAGCTGCGGCACAGCTATCGGAAGACAAGTGGAAAACGGACACGGAGCGAAGTGTCCAGGAACTTAAAGACGGTCTTCGGATCATCATGTTGGATCGTATCCGTTACCTTGGATATGCGTATCTGAAGGACGGCGAGATCGACTACGACGACCGGAAGTATCTGAATGAGATGCACGGGGTCTACCACAACTCCCTCGGCGGGAACGGCGACCTCGATATGCTCATGCAGAGTGTGAACGATCTTCCGCTCAAGCAGCGGTAATCGAAAATATTGATTTGGAGGTATTTCTCATGACTTACGACATCACCCCTATCATCGAGGCGGTTGCGGCGCTCATCTGCGCCATCATCTCCGCCATTCTTGTGCCGTACATACGGTCCAAGACCACCAAGGAACAGCAGAACGAGATCCTGCAGTGGGTCAAGATCGCGGTGGCTGCCGCCGAGCAGCTTTTCACCGGCTCCGGGCGTGGTGAAGAGAAGAAGGCATACGTTTTGGATTGGCTCACGTCCCACGGTTTGCGTGTTGACGAGGGCAAGCTAGATGCGCTGATCGAGGCGGCAGTCTATGCGCTGAATCATCCTGACGAATGAACAAGCACACAAAGCCCCGCATCGGGACCATGAACCTGATACTGGCATTGGTCGGCATCACCCTGCTGGCCTACACGGTAACGGTGCTCATCATGGCTGCCCACTACATCACCGTGCCGTCCGAACTGACGGTGGCCGTTTTCGGTGTCTGCGGTGGTGAATGCGGCATCATGGGATGGATCAAGACGACGAAAGACCGCCAGCAGGAGCACCGCTGGCAGGCAGAGGAAAGACGGCACGAGGAACAGAGCGGCCCGGAGGCATGACCTCCGGGCTACCACTTTTTCAAGGAGGATACGAATATGGCTATTACAGCGAGACAATTCCTGGCTCCCGGCGAGGCTCTTGCCGGTGAGAATGAAGCGGTGCTGGGCTCTAACAGGACCTCAGTCAACGCTTTTTTCAATGCCCCCGGCTCTGCATACTGCGGCTTTACCCTGTGGTACTGTGACAAGAAGTCCGGCGCGGGCATTTTCAACGGCTGTGCGAATCCGGCGTATGTCCCCACCTTCAAGGATTTTTGCCGGAAGCACATGACCATCGTGCCCAACGATCAGGCGCAGGAGGGCGATCTGTGCGCGTACCTGGACCAGCATGTGTTTGCCATCAAAGAGCGCGTGAGCGGTACGACTGTCATCACTTTCGAGGGCAATTCCACGGTCTATAAGACCATCGCGGAGGCCAAGGCAAGTAGTGCTGGCAGCGGCAAATATGAAGGCATCGGCTATAAAAAGCGGGTGCTCAACAGCAGCTATACACTCTACCGGCCCAACTTCGCTGGTACCGCGAGTGCTGCGGCTACGGACTCCGCACAGGGACATGTCAACAAGACAGGTGCTTCCTGTTCTGTCACGCTGGCGCTGTGCAAGATCGGCAGCAGCGGTCCGATGGTCAAGACCTTCCAGCGCATCTGCTATGCCTATGGTATCAAGGGCGCGGATGGAAAGATAATCGCCGTTGACGGTGAGTTTGGCACGAACAGCGCCTTTGCCGCGAAACAGATCCAGAAAATGCTGGGTCTGACCCAGGATGGTCAGGTCGGCAAAGATACCTGGACGGCGATGCTCACCAGACTGTGGTGATTTGAGCCGCTGTGCCCCAGCATCCAGTTTACGCTGGTGCTGGGGCCTTTTTTACTGGATATATCCTGCCGTGTATGGTAAGCTAGGACACGGAAAGCGCTGGTGCAATGTACTGCCAGCTGCCGTTTACATTTTTGAGATAGGAGGAAAGCAGATGGATTCCCTAAGAGATTGGGCAGAACAGCACAACATGAACACACGCGAGTTTCATGGTGAGAAAACAGAGATTGTGTCACTAATGGCATACTTGACCGGTGTTCGGCGAGATATTTTCGAGAACTCGGCAGAACCGCCGCTCATGGAAACATACGAGAAGCTGGAAATGAACAGAGCCGCCAGAATTGTCCGAAATCTATGCATTATCAGAACAGCGGTACTCATGAATGCGCAGCGACTTGCAAAGACAGTACATAATGAGAACAGAAATACATTGACAATCGCAGAGCTAATTCCCCAGCAGGCGGTGATGCAGCTTTCTATAGATGGTGTGGATCTATACGGAAAAAACGCCGGCGGGGCGCAAAAGAAGAAAAAGATCGGCTCCGTAACGACATATAGCTCGACATCTCCTGACCAGCTGGTTATCACTTTGAATAAGCATATTGCCGATAGAGTGAACAACATAAAGCCCCTTTTTCCAATCTGGCTGAATTGGGAATACATAAAGGACGTTTTCATCATGCCCGGTGGAGTGACCAGAGAGGGTGTGCTCGAGGAACAGGGGACTTTCCAGAAAAATGTTGACCGCTATCCATACCAAGTCTATATTAACTGGTCGCCGAGCAATATAGGCAACCTGTTCTTCCACGACCGGAAATTCGTACAGACCGTTTATTCATGGCACAAAGACAGATTCACTGATTTGAGCAAGGTGAAGAGCGTCCAGGAACCAGTGAAGGATGATATCTATGACTTCATAAATCAGAGTAGGCAAATCGTCCTTCTTGTAGACTGTGAAAACTCCGATGCCTATAAGCTCTCCGCCACGCTTCAAGACCTGAGCAGCGAGAAGGTCAGCAAGATATCGAAGATCATTCTCTGCGATGACGCACGATTCACTCCTTCAGCATGGCGAATTTTCCAAGAGCACGTTGAAATACCCACAGACCATGTACAATGTGACCGCATCAAAGGGAACAAGTCCATCGTTGATGCCAAGTTGATAGGTACTGCCAGCAAGGAGCACTACAAAAATGATGTGGACTCGTTCATCATCGTTTCCAGCGATTCGGATTACTGGGGCCTGATCTCCACACTGGATGACGCACGGTTCCTCCTGCTGGTGGAGCGGGAGAAAATGGGCTCTGGGCTTAGAAAAAAGCTGGAAGAAGAAGGCATCGTATATGCCTATATTGATGACTTCTACTCAGGGGATGGTTTGGCTCTGGCGCAACACGCGCTTGTTCAGGAGATCAACCGCCGCTTGAGCGACATTCGGTTGCCTTTCAACCTCAATGCTTTTCTTGACGAAGTGCTCTTCACCACCGGTGTCCATATGTCCAAATCTGAAAAGACACAGTTCTACAGCAGATACTTGGAGCGCCTCCAAGTTACCATATCCGCCGAGGGAAATGTGACACTAAACATTAATCCACGATGACAATCTGAATACGCGGTGGCAGGACAAGACCTGCGCCGGCAACGAAGCTCCCGCCTTTCGGTTATGACCGAGGGGCGGGAGCTTTTTTGTTTTTCCGAGGGGGTTGAATTTTCCGGTAGCGGATGGGGAGAGAACCAAACACTAGCTCCCCTGAAAGGGGCCGACAACCGAAATGACGCAAGGTGAGCAGAATGCGGCATTGTTGCTGATCCGCGATGGCGCCGGGTACAAGAGGATAGCATCTCAGCTTGGCCTGCCGGTGAACACGGTGAAGTCCTTCTGCCGGAAGGTCGCTGCCGGAGCTGGCCATACTTGCCCCAACTGCGGAAAGCCTGTGCCGCAGAAACCGCATCGGAAGGAAAAACGGTTTTGCTCAGACCGATGCCGCACGGAGTGGTGGAATCACCACAGAGAACAGATCCGGCATAAGTCGGCAATCAAGGTGATATGCAAGCACTGTGGAAAGGAGTTCGAGAGCTATGGCCAACGCCAGAGGGTCTATTGTTCGAGAGAATGCTATGACGCCGCAAGGAGAAAATGACCAGGTGCTTGCCGATTATAGGGAGCGGCTGTTCGGCTTTCAGCTGTCAATGGCCATGGCCCGGAAGATGCTCATGGAGAAACTGATCACGCCGCAAGAGTACGCTGATATTGATACAATTCTGACCAAAAAGCACGGGGTATCTTCGTCTAGCATTTTCCGGTGAAAAAACTGGATATACCAAGGCTTTCAGAGGTAACATGGCACTCCAAAGGAGGTGGTCACAACGGAACGGGTCATAAGCAAAATTGAAGGGCCGCTTCCGGCCCCGCCGCAGGCCACACGAGTTGCCGCATACACGCGGGTGTCCAGTGGCAAGGATGCTATGCTCCACTCCCTGTCGGCGCAGGTCAGCTATTACAGCGCCTATATACAGAATCATCCGGGATGGTTGTTCTGCGGGGTGTACAGCGATGAGGCCATTACTGGTACCAAGGCCGACCGAGATGGCTTCCAGAGGCTGTTGCAGGACTGCCGCGATGGAAAAATAGACATGGTCATCACCAAGAGCATAAGTCGCCTCGCGCGTAACACAGTTACGCTCTTGCAGGCCGTGCGAGAGCTGAAGGATCTAGGCGTCGATGTTTTCTTTGAGGAGCAGAACATTCACACGAAAAGCTCCGATGGAGAGCTGATGCTGACCATACTTGCCTCCTATGCCCAGGAGGAAAGCCGCTCTACCAGCGAAAACCAAATATGGCGGGTAAGGCGAAACTTCGAGGCTGGAATGCCCTGGAATTGCACCATGCTGGGATACCGCTATGACCACGGGACCCTGGTGGTCGTGCCGGAGGAGGCAGAGGTCGTCCGGGCCATTTTCGCTGAATACCTGTCCGGCAAAGGACTCGACGCCATCGTGAACAAGCTGAACGCTGCGGGAGTTGAAACACGCAACGGACACAGATGGTGCAGAAACGGTGTCCGGCGCGTTCTGAATAATGAGGCATATACCGGGAACCTGCTTCTGCAAAAGACCTATCGGGAAAATCACATCACAAAAAGGACGCTCTTGAACGAAGGACAACGCCCAAAGTACCACGTCGAAAACAGCCATGAGGCAATCATTCCTGCGGAGCAGTTTGCGACGGTCCAGTTGGAGCAGAAACGACGGGCCGGACAGTTCAAACATACGGGACAGAAAAAGAACGCATATCCATTTTCCGGCTTGGTGGTCTGCGGCATCTGCGGAGGCCACTTTCGCAGAAAGAAGAATCACGGAAAGCCTATCTGGGTGTGTCGAACCTACAACAGCGCGGGCAAGGGGGCCTGCTCCTCTAAAGCGGTTCCAGAGGATGTGCTGGCCGAACTTGCAGCAGACGTCTCCAACAGCGGCGAGATCGAGAACATCCGTGCAGAGGTAGACAACACTCTGGTGTTCATCCTCCCTGATGGCGCAGAGATCGTTAGGCGCTGGCAGGATCACTCTCGCGCTGATTCATGGACAGATGAAATGAAAGAAAAAGCACGGCAGAAAACACTTCAAAGGAGGTCTTTGCAAAATGGACACTAAGAGCGAAGGTAAGGGGACGCGGAGAAAGAGAGTCGCCTTTTATATGCGCGTTGGGTGCATCGGGAATGAAAACCTGATTGCGCTTGAAGCACAAAAAGCCACCCTTGAGGAAGAGCTTGGTAAGCATCCTGATTGGTGCCTTTCTGGGGTCTACTCAGATGCGGGTCCCGCCGATGGTGAGGCGAGACATTCACCGGTGCTCAGGCAGATGCTGAAAGCGGCGGAGGCTGGTGAGTTTGACCGGGTACTCACTTCGGGGGTCTCGCGCCTTTCAAGGAGTATGCCACATCTGCTGGAAATCGTCCGCTTCCTGCAGAGTCAGGGCGTTGAAGTCCAATTCATACGGGAGGGACTCTCAACGGATAACAGGGAATTTGGGGAGGCGATCAAATGGCGAGCGCGGCTCGGTCTGTAACTGTTCTCCCCGCTACTCTAAACCCCGTTACACGGATGCCGGTGGCCTCGAACCGCAAACGGCGCGTGGCAGCGTATGCCCGTGTATCAACCGACACCGATGAGCAGTTCACCAGCTATGAAGCGCAGATAGACTACTACACCAAGTACATCCTGAGTCACCAGGACTGGGAATTCGTCGCAGTCTATACCGACGAGGGAATCTCTGGTACGAACACTAAGCACCGCGATGGCTTCAACCAGATGGTGCAGGATGCTTTGGATGGCAAGATCGACCTCATCGTCACAAAGTCCGTCAGCCGCTTTGCCAGGAACACCGTGGACAGCTTGGTGACTGTGCGGAAGCTGAAGGATAAGGGCGTGGAGGTGTTCTTTGAGAAAGAGAACATCTACACGCTGGACAGTAAGGGTGAGCTGCTGATCACTATCATGTCCTCTCTAGCCCAGGAGGAGAGCCGGAGCCTGTCGGAGAACATCATCTGGGGCAAGAGAAAGGCGTGTGCTGATGGGAAGGTCACTCTCCCGTATTCCCATTTTCTGGGGTATCGCAAAGGACCCGATAATCTGCCAGAAATTGTGCCGGAGGAAGCGGTGATCGTCCAGAGAATTTATCGGTTGTTCATGTGCGGCTTGACGGCGTATGCGATAGCTGCTCAGTTGACAGCCGAAGGAATCCCCACTCCGGGCGGCAAGCAGCGATGGCGTTCCACCACGATCAACAGCATCCTGACGAATGAAAAGTATAAGGGTGACGCACTCCTCCAGAAAGGATTCACCGTTAATTTCCTGACCCACAAGCGGAAGGTGAACGAAGGCGAGGTTCCGCAATACTATGTCGAACACAGCCACCCGGCCATCATCGCTCCGGAAGAGTGGGCGCTGGTGCAGCGGGAGATGGAACGCAGAAAAGCTGCCGGCCTCAAATACAGTGGGAATGGCATCCTTGGGTCGCGTGTCGTATGTGGCGACTGCGGCGGCTTCTACGCTCCCAAGACCTGGCACTCGACGGACAAGTATAGGAAGGTGATTTATAGGTGCCAGGAGAAATATCGGGGCGAACATCGGTGCCAGACCCCTGCGCTGCCGGAATCAACGATAAAGGAACGGTTTGTGGCGGCACTCAATGAACTGGTCACAGACAAGGGTGCCGTCCTCGATGATTGCAGGGTGATACGGGACACTTTGACGGACTGTTCCTCCATCGAGCAGGAACTCGCAGACCTGAAGCGTGAGGTGGAGGTGGTAACAGAACTTGCCCGACGCTGCATAAGCGAGAACGCACAGACTCCGCAGGACCAGGAAGCCTATCAGCAGAAATACGATGGGTATGTTGCGCAGTATGAGCAGATGAAAGCCAGAACTGAGGAACTGGAGAAACTGCGGGACGCTCGAAAGGCAAAGGCCGATCTGCTTGGAGGATTCATGCTTGCCTTAGACAATCTTGACGGAGTGCTGACCGCCTTTGATGACCAACTGTGGCTGACCGCAGTTGACCGCGCCACTGTAAAACACGATGGACAGATCGTGTTCACCTTCTACAACGGCATGGAGATTACCGCTTGATGCGCAGTGCAGAAGGTGGTCGAAATCGACCACCTTGAAAGCCTACGGATTCCTGTGGGAAGGCAGTAAAAGGCTCTGCAACACTGCAGGGCCTTTTCTTGCTTTACTGCACAATTCGGGACAAGTGATTTTGTTCAGTAATCGTATTGATAACTTTCCGTTATGAAGCTAACATTCTCATACCAAAAACTGTGGGCTTGGCCCGGAAAGGAGATAGCAATGACAGACACTCAGAGAGCAAAGATAATCGCGCCCGGCGTGCAGACAGACCTTGCCAGCGTCAAGCTGGTGGCAGAAACGCTTCTGAAGATGAAAGTGGGCAAAACGGATATGTCGCCGCTAGTGGTGACGCACCCCTTCACCTCGTCCGGGATAGTGGGTGTTCATACCGGCAAGGGCATGGAAGTGCTGGACATCTTTAGCAGCAAGGAAGCCATGAGTCGATGGCGGAGCACCGTGCAAGCGGGTATTGAGGCTGCGAACAGTGCCATCCAAATCTTCATCATGCTCAACAAACCGTATTACCTCACCTTTCTGAAGTATGCGCAGCCATACCTTTCGGACAAGGATTTCGCCGCAATCCTCGCCTCGGCATGGACGGGATCGGAGAATCCTCACGATGACTGCAACGTGAGCAAGAAGGACTTCCTTCAGATGTTCCATCGGGCAAAGAGTGAGCTGCTCATGGACGAAGATGAATTCAAAGTGTTCACTGAGCTGCCTGATACCATCACGGTGTTCCGCGGTGTGACGGACTTTAACAAGAAGAACTACAAGGGTCTGGCATGGTCGCGGGAGCTGAGAGTGGCTGAGTGGTTCGCCGGTCGGTTTGGCGAACACGGCACGGTCTATCGGGCAACAATCGACAAGCAGTACGTCCTGGCCTATTTCGGTGGGAGGAATGAGGCGGAGGTGGTGGTCGATCCACGCCATCTGAAGAACGTGCAGAAATATATGGAGGTGAGCGGCAGAAATCCGAAATAAAACCACCCTGCCCTACTGGGGATACGGGGAGAAAGGACAACGTATGTGTGGGTTTTGTAAAACATTTGATTTCAGTTCCATTGGCTACACGTTTCACGACGGAAACGGCAAAATATACTCTCCCTCCCATGTTGGCGGCGTCCCTGCTGGTGAGCGGTTTAAGTATTGCCCCATCTGTGGGCAGCCCGTTAAGAACTCCACTGAGAAGCAGGATGTCGCGGGGGAGGAAGATAACCGGGAGCAGAGCATCACGATGACGAACAAAGAGTGGACGAGGCTTGCTCTGTACATTGCGATGTCGGGTAAGTTTCGTGAAAGAGAGAGAGCAGGATGGGAAAAGATCGCCACCTATAAGTCGAGCGAGGGTATGCCCATCGACACGACTGCCCTGGGCAAAGTCGAGTTTTGGAAAGAGACAGACCAGATGCTTGGACAAATCAGGCAGAAGATAGAGTCCTGCTTCTGATCATTTCAGCCAGAGACCCGGCTGGATTTGCCGGGAGAAAAGGAAATATCATGGACTACATATACATCCGCGCCTGGTGCAAGTTGTTGGGCACGACCAAGTTTTACACTGATAGGGAGGTTGAAAGGGCATGCCAGACCAACGCTCCTGAGACAGCCATCTATCTGCAATCAGACAGAAGCTGGGCCACCGTTGATGGCATAGAGAACGAAAAAATGAGGGCGAGAGTGGAGCAGTTGGCAGAACAGCTGGAACAGGGAGAGGAGGTGAACGGGATATGAAAGGCACAGTATGCAAAGAGATACGCAGTTGGACTGCGGATGATGTCCGTGCCCTATGCATCCGGGAGAGCCTTTACACTAGAGGGACCAATGAGCAATATGACCGGATGCTGCAGTCCGTAATTGACACGCCCCACCCGGAGCTAATTGCAATCGTGGACGTGGCCGAAAACATCTGCGACCATAGCGATTGGCCGACCCTCTATGGCTGCAGTAAGAATCAG
This sequence comes from uncultured Oscillospiraceae bacterium, assembly GCA_947631865.1. Taxonomy (GTDB): domain Bacteria; phylum Bacillota; class Clostridia; order Oscillospirales; family Oscillospiraceae; genus CAJOIG01. The sequence continues at coordinate 49,277 of CANRNF010000012.1, forward strand.
GCTATTACCAAAATCGCGAATATGCTGGCAAACGATGTCGTGAAGGTACACTTTGAAATCGAAATTCAATAGGAGGTTAGATGAAAATGGCAAAGGAGTATCTGTATAAGGACAAGAACGGAGAGGAAATCAAAGCCGGGATGATGCTTCGGTTTTCCGATGGCAGCATCGAAAAGGTCTATGAAACCACCAACATGAATGGTGATCCGGACCTTGGCATCAACGCTTCCAACGAAGCCTACATGAAGGCGCACGGCATCCCGGAGGAGTTCCGCGAGTATTACTCCCTGGACAACTTCCATAAGGATGCCATCGAGATTGTTCACGAGGAAGGGGCCTGATGCGATGGATTATAACTACTACTTGCTGTGCAAGTATGATCTGGCCGAGGGGATTGTCAGAACGAAGGTCCTGACTGCGGCGGAAGCAGAAGCCGCGGGCCTTGAGGATGACGATGTCTATATGGAAAACGGCGTCAAGGTCTATGTGAATGGCTTCTACGATATGGAGAACCTTCAGCATTACATCGACTCGCTCATCGATGCACAGCCAGAGGAATGACCACCAGCTTTCCCTGCTTTGACAAGTGTTGTAGAATGAAAGTGTTAAGGGGGGTAACAGATATGATTTATACGGAAATGACCATCAAGGCAATGAAGATCGCATACGCCGCTCATCACGGTCAGGTTGATAAAGGGGGCATACCGTATATCTTCCATCCAATGCACTTGGCAGAAGAAATGAGTGATGATGTGTCCTGCTGCATCGCCATATTGCACGATGTTGTTGAGGACACTGCGGTTACGATGGAGGACCTGGAGAGGGAGTTCCCGCCTACTGTGACCGGGCCGCTGAAACTGCTGACGCACCAAGATGGGGTCAACTACTATGACTACATCCGGGCAATCAAAGAGGACCCATATGCCAGAGAAGTGAAGCTGGCTGACCTGCGTCACAATATGAATGTTTCGAGGCTTCGTGGGGTGCAGCCTATTCCAGACACAGAGCATCTGCAGGAAAGGTACATGAAAGCGTATGACATCCTCACGACCGGGTACGATTGACAGTTTTCCATTTAGGCGTATAATGTAGTTGTCAGGCACTGACACGGGCTGGTCGGAAGACCCTGGTCCACCGAATGGCGGGGATATTCCCCGCCACTTTTTCTTTGTCTGATTGGGTGTACCCAGCGCCCTTTCTTGAGAATGATGAGCCTCTATGCTATACTGGGTTCACAGTTTCTTGGCGGAGTGTTGGCAGTGGATAGATTGATATTTCATGTGGATGTGAACAGTGCGTTTCTCTCCTGGGAGGCGGCTCGGCGGGTGGCCCAGGGGGAGGACGACCTGCGTCTCATCCCCTCCGCCATCGGTGGCAATAGGGAGAAAAGAACCGGTGTCATCTT
>CANRNF010000013.1 GCA_947631865.1 uncultured Oscillospiraceae bacterium
TGTCGATTCCAATTCCGTAAGGCAGTTGCCGCTTTTCAATTATTCGTTGTCATACTGTCTTACGAACACTTGCCTGGAATCAAGTTCGGATTTCTCAATCTTGGTGGGGGAAGGTGGATTCGAACCACCGAAGGCATTGCCAGCAGATTTACAGTCTGTCCCCTTTGGCCACTCGGGAATTCCCCCATGTATTTACTTGTGCGTTCCCTTCTCTCGTATCTCAAATCGGAGCCCAGCGCAGCGGGTCCGATTTGAAAAAGGAGAAAGGAAGGAGCGGATACGCAGTTTTCCGCGTCAGCGGGAAACGGAGTGTAGCGAGTTTCTTTCGACGTTGGAGCTGGTAGACGGACTCGAACCCCCGACCTGCTGATTACAAATCAGCTGCTCTACCAACTGAGCTATACCAGCTGATCTTCCCAGCCGTTGAACTATATCATAAAACCCCGCGCTTGTCAACGGGTAAAATGCAAAACCCGCCGACCGCCGGGGCATAGGACATCTCGCCCGGCGCATAGGATGCTGAAAAACGGGAAACCATGTGGGAGGGACATATGACCGAGCATCCCTATCTCCGCCGGGCCTACGCCGCGGCAGCCGGCCGCGATCCCGGCCAGACATCCTTTCTCCAGGCCCTGGAGGCGCTGCACGAGAGCATCGGCCCCGCCCTGGAGGAGCAGCCCCTGTACGCCGCCCGGGGGCTGCCCGAGCGGCTGGGCGAGCCGGAGCAGACATGCCTCTTCCCCGTGGTCTGGACCGACGACCGGGGCCGGACCCAGGTGACCCGGGGGATGTATCTGCGCTTCAGCACCGTCCTGGGCCCGCCCCGGACGGATCTGGTCCTGCGGCCGGGATTGGACCTGGACCGGGCCAAGGCCCTGGCCCTGGAGCTGACGCTGTGCCGGGCTCTGGCGGGGCTTTCTCAGGGCGCGGCCCTGGCGGGGGCGGACGCGGCCCCGGAGCAGATGAGCGACGGGGAGTGCCTCCGGTTCTGCCGGGCGTTCATGGAGGGGCTCTACCCCTGCCTCGGAACCGCTTTTCGGCCCGGCCAGTGGGAGGGCCAGGCCCCGGCCCGGGAGACGTCGCTGCTGGCCGGGCAGTATGAGCGTCTCTGCGCCCTCACCGGCGGCGCCCTCCCCCGGCGGGAGCGATACGCCATGGCACGGAGCAAGGCGGCGGGACACGGTCTCGTCTTCTTCGCCCAGGCGGCCCTGCGCCAATGCGCCAGGGAGCGGCTGGAGGGTCAGACTGTGCTCATCTCCGGCTGCGGGGCCCAGGGGGCGTGGACCGGGGAGATGGCCGCCCGTACCGGGGCCAAAGTGGCGGCCTTCGGGGACGAGACCGGGTGCCTCTGGGCCGGGGACGGACTGCCCCTGCAGCTATTGCGGGACATGGCGGAAAAGCCGGGGCTGCCCCTGCTCCTCTGGGCCATCCGCTGTCCCGGGGTGGAGTACCGCCCCGGCCCGGCCCTGGAGGACATCCCGGCGGACGTGGTATTTCTCTGTCCCGGCCACGGCCGCATGGGAGCGGGCAGCGCCCGGCGCATCATGGCCCACCGGCCGGTGGGAGTATTCGAGGGCGCGCCCCAGACCGCCACGGTTCTGGCCGGGCAGGTCTTCTCCTCCGCGGCGGTGTACGCCCCCGGCCTTCTGGCCGGGGCCGGGGCCGAGCTGGTCCCTGCCGGGCAGGATACGCCCGGCCCCTGGGAGGCGGACCGGCGGCTCCGGGCCGCCATGGAGGCCCTGTTCCGGGAGGTCTGGGAGCCGGGACAGTCCGGGGACCTGTCCCGCGCCGCCCGGGCCGCGGCCTACCGCCGACTGGCCGACACTATGCTGGCCAAGGGCATATGAATATCCCGCCGGGCACACCCGGCGGGATGATTTATTCTTCCGTTTTCTGGTCATCCGGTAAAAAGCGGATGACGCTTTCCGCCTGGCAGTCAAGGATGCGGCAGAGCTTTTCCAGCGTGTACATGGTAATGGAGCGGTCATGCTTCAGGTGATTGATCGTGCGGGGGTTCATGTGGTGCTTCTCGATGAGCGTATACGTTGTCACGCCCTTTTCGCGCATGGTCTGCCATAATGGCTCATAGGAGATCACCGCTCCACCCACCTTCCAGAAGACTGCTGATTCATTATCTTCTGAAAAACAGGGCTTGAATATACTGAAATAAGTATCTATAATAGATGCAAGGGGGTGTTTTGATGGCAGACTACGAGCAGATGTACCACATCGTCTGCGCGGCCATGAACCAGGCTCTGGACATGCTGGAAGACCAGGCAAAAGTGGAGCAGGCCCGCGAGCTCATGCAGGCGGCATTGCTGGAGGCAGAAGAATTGTACATACAGACCTGCGGCGACCCGTCAAAAAGCTGACGGGCATATAGATATCCCGCCGGGCACGCCCGGCGGGATCTATTATTCCGTTTCGTCTTACACCGCCTCAGGCGCGGCCCCCAGGGATTCCAGCCGCCGGGCGATGAAGTCCTGAACGCTGTCCCGGGTGATACCCAGGGCCACGGCCAGCTCCCCGTAGAGCAGATCCTCCGCCCGCTCCATATACCGCCGGTCCACGGCGCCGAACTTCAGCTTCTTCTCTTCCCGCTCCACCTTCTTCCGGTAGGTGGACATGGTGAGCCGCAGAAGGCTCATGCAGTCATGGTCCTCCATCCGGGTCTTGTAGTGGTTTTCCAGCTGCTGCAGATTTTGGTTGTAGTATACCTCCGGCTGGATGGTGGGGATCTGGTCGATGAGGGCCATGGCCTGGTCCCTGGTGATGACCGGTCTCGTAGCCACCTTCCCGTTGTCCACAGGCGTGGTGATGGTGCCCGTCTGATACAGCGGCTCCAGCACGTAATACATCCGCTCCGGCTCCGTCCGGCTCGGCTTTCTCGCCACCACGTCCACTACCCGGCACACGCCTGTGCCGCCGTACGCTATGAGTTCGCCCTTCTGATACACAACGCCACGCTCCTTGTTCTCTCGGCCCACCGGCCGGCCCACGGTGCTATTACCCGCACTTTATATTACTGTTAGTATTATAACACTTTTTTCCAGCTGGCGTAAGTATCTTTTGCGAAATCCGGTCGATTCTATCAAAAGACTAATGAAGCCCCCTCTTTTGGAGGGGGCTTTTGTAAGAAATTACCATATCGTTCGCCGGAAACCCCCATTTTTCGGGGGATCGCGGCTTAGTAACCCTGGGGGTTGTTCTTCTGCCAGCGCCAGGAGTCGGCGCACATCTCGTCCACGGTGCGGGCAGCCTTCCAGCCCAGGACCCGCTCCGCCTTGGAGCAGTCGGCGTACACCGAGGCCAGGTCGCCAGGCCGGCGGGGCGTGATCTCGTAGGGGATCTTCACGCCGGAGGCCCGCTCGAAGGCGTGGACCAGCTCCAGCACGCTGACGCCGTGGCCGGTGCCCAGGTTGAACACCTCTGTGCCCTTATGCTCCAGGGCATATTTCAGCGCGGCCACGTGGCCCTCGGCCAGGTCCACCACATGGATGTAATCCCGTACGCCGGTGCCGTCAGGGGTGTCGTAGTCGTTGCCGAACACGTTCAGATGGGGCAGCCGTCCCACAGCCACCTGGGTGATATAGGGCATCAGGTTGTTGGGGATGCCGGAGGGGTTCTCGCCGATGCGGCCGCTGGGATGGGCGCCCACAGGGTTGAAGTACCGCAGCAGCACCACGCTCATGTTGGGGTCGGCCTTGGCGGCGCCGGAGGCGATCTGCTCGATCATGAACTTGGTCCAGCCGTAGGGGTTGGTGCAGCCGCCGGTCTCGCTCTCCTCGGTGTAGGGCACCTTGGCCTTGGCGCCGTAGACCGTGGCGGAGGAGGAGAAGATGAAGGGGCCCACGCCGAACTCCGCCATGACCTCCAAAAGACTCAGGGTGGTGTCCAGGTTGTTGCGGTAGTACATGAGGGGCTTGGCCACGCTCTCGCCCACCGCCTTGAAGCCGGCAAAGTGCATCACCGCCGCGGGCTTCACCTCGGCGAATATCTTGCGCAGGGCCTCCTTGTCGGACACGTCCGCCTCATAGAGGGGCATTTTCTTCCCGGTCAGCTCCTCGCAGCGGCGGACCGCCTCGGGGCTGGAGTTGGAGAAGTCGTCCACGATGGCCACGTCATAGCCGGCCTCGGCCAGGGCGATGGCGGTGTGGGAGCCGATATACCCGGCCGCACCGGTAAGTAAGATAGTCATAGCGCTCTCCTCAGCAGACAGGTATCACCCAGCCGTAGGGGTCGTCGATCTTGCCCCACTGGATGCCGGTGATGGTGTCGTACAGCTTCTGGGTCACGGGGCCGATCTTATTGCCGGCGATGGTGTAGTCCTCGCCCCCGTAGTAGATCTCGCCGATGGGGCTCACCACGGCGGCGGTGCCGCAGCCCCAGGCCTCGTCCAGCTTGCCGGACTTGACTGCGCCGATGAGCTCGTCGATGGAGATGTTCCGCTCCTCCACTTCATAGCCCCAATCGCGGAGCAGCTGCAGGCAGCTCTTGCGGGTGACGCCGGGGAGCACGGAGCCGCTGGCCAGGGAGGGCGTCACGATCTTGCCGTCGATCTTGAACATCACGTTCATGGAGCCCACTTCCTCGATGTACTTCTGCTCCACGCCGTCCAGCCACAGCACCTGGGAGAAGCCGTTGGCCTCGGCGATCTCGCTGGCGTGCAGGCTGGCGGCATAGTTGCCGCCGCACTTGGCAAAGCCGGTGCCGCCCCGGACGGCCCGGACCTCACGGCCCTCGATGGCGATGCGGACGGGGTTGATGCCCTCGGGATAGTAGCTGCCCACCGGGCAGGTGATGATGCAGAAGATGTAGGTGGAGGAGGCGTGCACGCCCAGCTTCGGGTCCGTGGCGATGACGAAGGGGCGGATGTACAGGCTGGTGTCCGGCGCGGAGGGGACCCAGTCTTTGTCCACTTCCACCAGGGCCTTAATGGCCTGGAGATAGTCCTCGTCGGGGACGGGGGGCACACACAGCTTCTCGCAGGACCGGGCCATGCGGGCGATGTTCTCCGTGGCGCGGAACAGCTGGATATGGCCGCTGGCGGTCCGATAGGCCTTCATGCCCTCGAACACCTCCTGGGCATAGTGCAGGACCATGGCGGAGGGCTCCAGGGTCAGGGGGCCGTAGGGGACGATCCGGGCGTCATGCCAGTGGCCGTCGGAGTAGTTCATGACGAACATATGGTCGGAAAAGAAGGAACCGAAGGGGATGTTGTCGCCCTCGGGCTTCTTCCGGGGAGTGGTCGTCTTGACGATCTTTATATCCATGATGGCTTCCTCCTGCCGTGTTCGGCCGCGTCGCGGCCGTCATTTGTGATTTCATGATATTATAGTCTCATTTTTCCCGCTCCGCAAGGGCCTGTCCCGGGAAAGACGAAAACTTTTGCCCCAAAAGGGCCGTTTCGACAAAAGGACAAAATCTTCTCCTGCCATTTGTAACTTTTCTCTATGAATTTCGTAATAAATGTGATATAATGTTAAAGATAGGGAAAAAAGTTACAGGCTGAGGCACATTATATCACATGGATATCAGTCGCGCTCCTGGCCGATGGCCGAAACCGCGCGACATGATATGGCATGTTAAAGATAGGGAAAAAAGTTACAGGCCACGGCACATTATATCACATGGATATCAGCCGCGCTCCCGGCCGATGGCCGAAACCGCGCGACATGATATGGCATGTTAAAGATAAGGATAAAAGTTACAGCGGGGTGATGGGATGAACGACCGGATACGGCGGGCCGCGGCGGTGCTGGCGGCGGTGGTCCTCATCGCCTCTTTGTCCGGGTGTCTGCCCGTCAGCGTGGATGAGCTGTACTCCCTGCCCCGGATGAGCGAGGAATACGTCCAGCTCCAGGACCTGATCGCGGGCCAGCTGGCCGGCGGCGGGACCTACGCCGCCCCCACCGGCGGCAGCAACCGCCAGAGCGTACAGCTCCGGGACCTGGACGGGGACGGCACGGCGGAGGCCCTGGCTTTCCTGGCCGGCGAGTCCGGCGAGCCGGAGATATGCGTCTACCGCCGGGGCGAGGACGGCAACTTCTTCCAGTACGTGACCATCATGGCCGAGGGCTCGGCCGTGTACAGCGTGGACTACGCCGACCTGAACGGCGACGGCTCCGCGGAGCTCATCGTCTCCTGGCAGATCGGCGGGGACCTGCGGCAGCTGTCCGTGTACGCCCTGCGGGGCGCGGACGACGAGCAGCAGCGGCTGCGGCTTTTGAGCGCGGACTGCTCCCAGTTCGTGGTGTTCGACCTGGACGGGGACGGGGTGGACGATCTTCTGGACCTGCGCCTGGGCGCGGGGCTGGACGGCTCCCTCGTCATGTATGAGCTGGACGGCAGCGGCGAGCCCAGGACCTCCACGGCGGAGCTGTCCTCCGGGGCGTCCGCCATCCGGCGGGCCGTGTCCGGCCTCCTGGCCGACGGCACGGCGGCCCTGTTCGTGGACAGCGACATGGGAAACCAGGGCCTGGTGACGGACGTGTTCGCCGTGAAAAACGGAAAGCTTGAAAACATCGCCATGTCCTCCCTGGGCCGCAGCGCCCTGCTCCGGCCGGACGGCATGTTCGCCGCGGATCTGGACGGGGACGGGACCACGGAGCTGCCCGCCGGCAGCGGCGAGTTCATCACCTGGTACGCCATGGACGCGTCCGGGGCCAGGACCCCTGCCGCCACTTCCTACCACAACGCCGGGGACGGCTGGTATCTGGTGCTGCCGGAGAGCCTGAGCGACGGCGTCACCGCCGAGCGCCATGGGGCCGGCGGCGAGGAGAGCGCGGTAGTGTTCCTCCAGGAGGGGGACGGCTCCGCCCCCCAGCGCAGCGTGCTTGTCATCTATATGCTCACCGGCGCCAACCGCCTTGACCGGGCGGAGGTGGACAGCCGGTTCATCCTCCGGCAGGACGAGGATGCGGTCTACGCCGCCCAGCTCCTCACGGATGAGCTGTCCCAGGAGGATATCATCAATAACTTCTACCTTCTGTACGACCAATGGCAGACGGGAGACCTTTAACAGAGGAGGCGCCACGAGATATGAAGAAAGTTTTGGTTTTGGAGGACGAGTCCAGCATCCGCTCCTTCGTGGTCATCAACCTGAAGCGGTCCGGCTACGAGCCCATCGAGGCGGAGACCGGCGAGCAGGCCCTGGAGCAGCTCAAGCAGAACCCGGACATCAAGGTGGCCCTGCTGGACGTGATGCTGCCGGATATCGACGGCTTCGAGGTCTGCCGCCGCATCCGGGCGTCCGACTCGAAGATCGGCATCATCATGCTCACCGCCAAGAGCCAGGAGATGGACAAGGTCACGGGCCTGATGACCGGCGCGGACGACTATGTGACCAAGCCCTTTTCCCCCGCGGAGCTCACCGCCCGCATTGACGCCCTGTTCCGCCGCACCGGCGCGGAGGATCCCCAGAGCGACGGCGGCGAGCTGCACCAGGGCCCCTTCCGGCTCAACACCCGCAACCGGACATTGGAGAAGAACGGCGAGCGCATCAAGCTCACCCAGATCGAGTACTCCATCATGAAGCTGTTTATGGATAACCCCGGCCGGGCCCTGTCCCGGGAGGACATCCTGAACGCCGTGTGGGGCCGGGACTACTTCGGCGAGCTGAAGATCGTGGACGTGAACATCCGCCGTCTGCGCATCAAGATCGAGGACAACAGCACCATCCCTACCTATATCACCACCGTGTGGGGCTACGGGTATAAGTGGGGATTTTGACAGTCGTTTGAAAGGCCTGCGCCTTTCAAACGAGAAGGTTTGCAGTCCGCTGCAGCGCACTCGCTGCGCTCGCACGTTTGCGGCCTGAGAAGAGATTTTTCCGAGGTACACGCCCCCGGAAAAATCATCTAACTTTTTTCACGCCTGCGGGCGCGAACTCTGCGAGGCTTGTATTCATCTATGGGGAAACTTCTGGCAAAACAGCATGTGCGGGGGCTGCGCAGCCGCTGGCTTCGGTCCGGTGTGCTGCTGACCGTCGCGGTGGTGGTGCTGTTCACGCTGGTGTTCTCCCTGGGCGTGCGCAGCTACTACTACAGCGCCGTGCGCACGGGCCTTGCCTCCAAGGCCCAGTCTGCCTCCACCTTCTTCACCGGCTACGTCTCCCGGACCTACAGCCAGTACTACCAGAGCGCCTACCGCTATACGGAGACATTTGAGGACAAGGACGTTTTGGAGCTGCAGTTCGTGAACACCAGCGGCGTGGTGGAGGTATCCAGCTACGGCATCTCCGCCGGCACCGTGGCCGACACCCGGGACGTGAGCACCGCCCTGGAGCAGAAGACCATCGGCTCCTGGTCCGGCCGGCGCAACGGCACCGGCGAGAAGATCATGGCCGTGACCGCGCCCCTCCTCAGCTCCGACGGCACGGTGGTGGGCGCCATGCGGTACGTGACCAGCCTGCATCTGGTGACACGGCAGATCGGCCTCATCTCCGCCGCCGTGGCGGGCATCGGCCTGCTGGTCATCCTGGCGGTGATCGTCTCCAATCTCTATTTCATCCGGCCCGTGACCGAGCAGCTGGTGGAGCTGACCGCCATGAGCCGGCGCATCGCCGAGGGCAGCTACGGCATCCAGGTCCAGAAGAAATACGACGACGAGATCGGCGACCTGACCGACGCCATCAACGAGATGAGCGCCAAGATCGGCGAGTCGGAGCGGGTGCAGACCGAGTTCATCTCCTCCATCTCCCACGAGCTGCGCACCCCCCTCACCGCCATCACCGGCTGGGCGGAGACCCTGGCCTACGACGAGTCCATCTCCCCCGACGCCCAGCGGGGCATCGCCATCATCTCCAAGGAGTCCGGGCGGCTCACCAAAATGGTGGAGTCCCTGCTGGAGTTCACCCGTATCCAGGACGGCCGGTTCAATCTGAACGTGGAGACATTGGACGTGACCGCGGAGCTGGAGGACGCCATCTTCACCTACGGCAAGCTCCTGGAGCAGGACGGCATCGCCGTGGAGTACACCCCGCCCACGGAGGAGATCCCCTTCGTCCTGGGCGACGCGGAGCGGCTCAAGCAGGTGTTTTTGAACATCATGGATAACGCCGCGAAATACGGCCGGGCCGCCGGCCGCATCCAGGTCACCATCGGCGCCACCGGCGCCTGGGTGGTCATCCGGTTCAGGGACTTCGGTCCTGGCATCCCCCCGGAGGAGCTGCCCTTCGTGAAGAAGAAGTTCTATAAAGGCAGCGGCAAGGAGCGGGGCAGCGGCATAGGCTTGGCGGTGTGCGACGAGATCGTCACCCGCCACAAGGGCAAGCTGGAACTGGAGAACGCCGCCGACGGCCGCACCGGCCTCATCGTGACGGTGATGCTCCCGGTCATGAATGAAGAGGAATTGACAATATAAATACCTTATAGCCTCCCTCAGACGAGGGAGGTGGCTCGCCCGCCAGGGCGAGACGGAGGGAGGGAATATACTACTACTTCTCTCCCCCAGTCACCGCTTTCAGCGGCGACAGCCCCCTCGTCAGAGGGGGCTGCCCAAGCAGTTGCGAGGCAAAGCCTCGCCGATCCTAAAGAAAGGCGGAAAAATGTCAAGCAAGAACCAGCAAAATAATAGCTGCGCCTTCCGCACGTCCATCGGCGGCCAGGCGCTCATCGAGGGCATCCTCATGCGGGGCCCGGAAAAGCAGGCCATCGTCATCCGGGACCAGGACGGCAGTCTGGTCACCAAGGTGGAGCCCATCAACCAGCTCCGGGACAAACACCCCATCTTGGGCTGGCCCCTCATCCGGGGCGTGGTGAATTTCATAGACAGCATGGCCAAGGGCATGAAGGCCATCACCTACTCCGCCAGCTTCCTGCCCGAGGAGGAGCAGGAGGAGCCCTCCAAGCTGGACCTGTGGATCGAGAAGAAGTTCAGCTCCGACAAGGCGGAAAAGCTCATCATCGGCGTCGCCGTCGTATTGGGCATCGCCCTGGCGGTAGGCCTTTTCATCTTCCTTCCCACGCTGCTGGTGGGCCTCATCCCGCCCCTGCGCCACGGCCACGACGGCCTTCGCACCCTGCTTGAGGGCGTGATGAAGCTTGTCATCTTCCTGGGCTACATGGGCGCGGTGAGCCAGATGAAGGAGATGAAGCGCATGTGGTCCTACCACGGCGCGGAGCACAAGACCATCTACTGCTACGAGCACGGCAGGGACCTGACGGTGGAGAACGTCCGTAAGGAAAGCCGGTTCCACCCCCGCTGCGGCACCAGTTTCCTGCTGGTAGTGGTCATCCTGAGCATCTTCGTGTTCATCGTCGCCAACGCCTTCCTGCACGTGGACAACGTGTTTCTGCGCATCCTGGTGAAGCTGCTGCTTCTGCCCATCGTGGTGAGCCTCAGTTATGAGCTGAACCGCTGGATCGGCCGGCACGACGACATGGTCATCGCGAAGATACTGTCCTGGCCGGGCCGGAAGCTCCAGCTCCTCACCACCCGGGAGCCGGACGAGGGCATGATGGAGGTGGCCATCGAATCCTTAAAACTCGTGATCCCCGAGAAAAAGGGTTCTGATGCCTGGTAAAAATATAGAATAAGACTACCCTTTCGAGGATGATTTGCGCAGGGCGAGGCGGATCGACGAAGGCGTACATGGGGTACGTCGAGGAGGACAACGAAGCCATGCACAAATCAGACCGAAACCCCAGATAGAGAGAGGGGACCTGATATGGCTAAAACCTATAACGATATCTATATAAAGGCCCGGCGGCGTCTGAAGGACGCGGGCATAGAGGCCCACAGCCTGGAGGCCCGGCTCATGGTGTCCCAGGCGGCGGGCAAGTCCATGGAGAAGCTGATGCAGGATCTGAATCTGTACTCCTCCGACGAGGTGGACAAGACCGTGCAGGCCATGGTGGACCGGCGCATCGCCGGGGAGCCCGTGGCCTACATCACCGGTCTGTGGGAGTTTTACGGCGTGCCCCTGGAGATCACCCGGGACGCCCTCATCCCCCGGTCGGACACGGAGGTGCTGGTGAAGGCGGCCATCGACCTGTTCGATGGGCGCAACGGCCGGCCCCGGATCCTGGACCTGTGCGCCGGGTCGGGCTGCGTGGGCGTGGCCATGGGCGTGCACATGCCGGGCGCCCGGGTGGTCATGGTGGACAACAGCCCCAAGGCCCTCAGCCTGTGCCGGCGGAACATCCACCGCAACGACCTGGACGTGCGGGTGCTGTGCGTGGAGGCGGACGTGACCAAAAAGCCTCCCATGCTTTTGGGGGACTTTGACCTCATCACCTGCAACGCCCCCTATATCCCCACGGCGGAGCTGGAGACCCTGGACCCCTCCGTGAAGGACTACGAGCCCATCCACGCCCTGGACGGCGGAGAGGACGGGCTGGACATCATCCGTCCGGTCATCGCCTTGTGGAAGTCCGTTTTAAGGGACAACGGCGTTCTTATGCTGGAAGTCGGCGAGGGGCAGGCCCCCGCCGTGGCTGAATTGATGGAGAAGAGCGGCTTTACCGGCGTCGTCTTCTTCAAGGACACGGGCGGCACCGACCGGGTGGTGGCGGGCCGCATCCGCAGGACCTGAGCGCGCAAATCGCGCACACGAAATACGATCAGAGAGAGGACGGCACTTATGGCGGCGAAAAAGACGGCCCCCCTGCCCACCGTGGGCCAGGCGGAGGACAAGAAAAAGGCGCTGGAAACGGCGCTGGCACAGATCGAGAAGAATTACGGCAAGGGCGCCATCATGCGCCTGGGCGAGGACATCCCCGTGAACGTGGAGAGCATCTCCACCGGCTCCCTGGGGCTGGACCTGGCCCTGGGCATCGGCGGCGTGCCCCGGGGACGCATCGTGGAGATCTACGGCCCCGAGGCCAGCGGCAAGACCACCCTGGCCCTGCACCTGGTGGCCTCCGCCCAGAAGGGCGGCGGCGAGGTGGCCTATATCGACGTGGAGCACGCGCTGGAGCCGGCCTATGCCCGCGCCCTGGGCGTGGACATCGACAACCTGCTCATCTCCCAGCCGGACACCGCCGAGCAGGCCCTGCAGATCACCGAGGCCCTGGTGCGCTCCGGCGCTTTGGACGTGATCGTGGTGGACTCCGTGGCGGCCCTGCTGCCCCGCAGCGAGCTGGAGGGCGAGATGGGCGACTCCACCGTGGGCGTGCTGGCCCGGCTCATGAGCCAGGCCCTGCGGAAGCTGGCGGGCATCGTGTCCAAGACCAACTGCATCGTGGTGTTCATCAACCAGCTCCGGGAGAAGATCGGCGTCATGTACGGCAACCCGGAGACCACCCCCGGCGGCCGGGCGCTGAAGTATTATTCCAGCGTGCGCCTGGACGTGCGCCGGGTAGAGACCCTCAAGTCCGGGAACGAGATGATCGGCAACCGGACCCGGGTAAAGATCGTGAAGAATAAGGTCGCGCCCCCCTTCAAGGAGGCCCAGTTCGATATCATCTACGGCGAGGGCATCTCCAAGATCGGCGAGATCATCGACCTCGGCGTGCAGCTGGACCTGATCGAAAAGGCCGGCGCCTGGTTCACCTGCTGCGGCGAGCGCTTCCAGGGCCGGGACGGGGTGAAGGAGTTTCTCATGGAGAACCCGGACAAGGCCGATGAGCTGGAGGCCCAGATCCGGGCTAACGCCCACAAGCTCATGAGCCCCCAGGCCCTGAAGGCCGCCAAGGCCGCCGGCCGGGCGGTGGACGTGTCGGCGGAAGATTTTGACGACGGCAGCGACGACTGACCGCATCTAAGCCTCCCTCAGACGAGGGAGGTGGCGCGGCGACAGCCGCGACGGAGGGAGAGATAGACGATTTCCCTCCCTCAGTCACCGCTTTCAGCGGCGACAGCCCCCTCGTCTGAGGGGGCCGCAATAAGGTGTTTTCTATGGATGAGCAATATAAACATACCGTCCGGTCGGTGATGAACGACCCGGCAGGGGAGCTGGAACCGCCCAAAAAGCGAAAGACCCCCGCCGAGCCCCTGGAACGGGCGAAAAAATGGGCCCTGGACTACTTAAAGCGCCCCCACTCCGAGAAGGAGCTGCGGGACAAGCTGAAGGAGAAGGGCTGCGCTCAGGAGGACATCGACACCGTGACGGCCCTGTGCCTGGACTACGGCTTTCTGGACGATGGCGAGTACGCCGGGATGATCGCCCGGCACTACGCCGCCATGGGCTACGGCCCCGGCCGGGTCCGCACGGAACTGAACCGCCGGGGCGTGCCCAAGGAGCTGTGGGACCGGGCCATGGAGGAACTGCCCCAGGACACGGACACCATCGATAAGCTCCTGGCGGCCCGCCTCCGGGGCCGGGACATAAACGACCGCAAAGAACGGGACAAGGCCGCGGCGGCGCTCTTCCGCCGGGGCTTTTCCTGGGATGAGATACGCGCCGCACTTCGTCGGTACGGGGCAGAGGACGAGTGAATCGCCGAAGGCGATACAAATTGGACGCCTCCCTCAGACGAGGGAGGTGGCGCGGCGTCAGCCGCGACGGAGGGAGAGATTATTGCTTTCTCTCCCCCAGTCACCGCCTGACGGCGGCGCCAGCCCCCTCGTCTGAGGGGGCCATCAATAAGGTGTTACCTCATATGAATATCCATTTTACCTCCCTCGGATGCGCAAAAAACCTAATTGATTCCGAACAGATGCTGGCCCTGGTGACCGCCGCGGGCCACGAGATCGTCGCGGACCCCGCCCAGGCGGACGCCGCGGTGGTCAACACCTGCGCCTTCATCGAGGCCGCCCAGCAGGAGGCCATCAACGCCATTTTGGAGCTGGCGGAACTGAAAAAGACCGGTTCCCTAAAACGCCTGGTGGTGACCGGGTGCCTGCCCCAGCGGTACTCCGGGGACATCCTCAAAGAGATACCCGAGATCGACGCGGTGCTGGGCACCGGCAGCTTCCCCGACATCGTCTCCGCTCTGGAAACGGAGGAGCATCACTTCGCCCGCTTCGCGGACAAGAACGCGACCCTGCCCGAGCTGGACCGGGCCGTGACCACCGGCCCGGGCTGGGCCTATGTGAAGATCGCGGACGGGTGCGACAACCGCTGCGCCTACTGCGTCATCCCCTCCATCCGGGGCAGGTACCGCTCCCGGCCCGTGGACGCCATCCTGGCGGAAGCATCGAATTTGGCCCAGGCGGGCATCAAGGAGCTTATTTTGGTGGCCCAGGACGTGACGGCCTATGGCCGGGACTTCCGGGACGGTACCACTCTCTGCTCCCTCCTGCGGGAACTGGTGAAGGTGGAGGGCATAGAATGGATACGGCTCCACTACCTCTACCCCCATGAGATGACCGATGAGCTCATCGACCTCATCGCCGAGTCGCCGAAGGTGCTCCACTATCTGGACATCCCCATCCAGCATGTGAACGACGCCATCCTCCGGCGCATGCGCCGGCCGGAGACCAGGGCCTCCATCGAGGCGCTGTTTCAAAAGCTCCGGGCACGCATCCCGGACGGGGTGATACGCACCAGCCTCATCGTGGGCCTGCCCGGCGAGGGTGAGGCGGAATTTCAGGAGCTTCTGGACTTCCTCAAGGAGCAGAAGCTGCCCCGGGCGGGGGCGTTCGTCTTCTCCCCCCAGGAGGGCACCGCCGCGGCGGAAATGCCTGACCGATGTACGGAAGAAGAGGCCCAGGCCCGCCGGGATGCGGTGATGGCGCTCCAGGCGGATATCATGGACGAGTACGACGCCGCCCAGATCGGCAGGACCTTCCAGGTGCTGTGCGAGGGCCGGAGCGAGGACGGCCGCTGGACCGGACGCCGCTACGCCGACTCCCCGGACGTGGACGAGCAGGTGCTCTTCACCGGCGAGGCCGTGCCCGGCGAATTTGCCCAAGTGCGCATCGACGCGCTGGAGGACGGCAACCTTATTGGTCATACCGCAAAATAAACGTTAGCAAGGACCATTTCCTGTATGTTTGACTATCTTCGAGAGACCATAAAAGCCTACCAGGACCGGGACCCCGCGGCTCGCAGCGCCCTGGAGGTATACCTTTTGTATCCCGGCGTGAAGGCCGTGCTGCGCCACCGCCGGGCCCACTGGTGCTGGACCCATGGGCTCAAATTCCTGGGCCGGGCCATTTCCCAGCGCACCCGCAGAAAGACCGGCATCGAGATACACCCCGGCGCCACCATCGGCCGCCGGCTGGTGATAGACCACGGCATGGGCGTGGTGATAGGCGAGACCGCCGAGATCGGGGACGACGTGCTTCTCTACCAGTGCGTCACCCTGGGCGGCACGGGCAAGGACCACGGCAAGCGCCACCCCACCATCGGCAACAACGTCCTCATCGGCTCCGGCGCCAAGGTGCTGGGTCCCTTCAAGGTGGGGGACAACAGCCGCATCGCCTCCAACGCCGTGGTGCTCTCGGAGGTGCCCCCCAATTCCACCGCCGTGGGCGTGCCCGCCCACATCGCCCGCATCGCAGGGGAGAAGACCGACTTCGCCTCCCGGGTGGACCAGATCAGCGTGTCCGACCCGGTGGCCCAGGAGCTTTGCGCCCTGCGCGGCCGCGTCATCGAACTGGAACAGCAAGTTTCCGCAAAGGAAAAGGAGAACTGACCCATGCGTTTTTATAACGACCTGACCATGCAGAAAGAGGATTTTGTCCCCATCAACGAGGGCAAGGTCACCATGTACAGCTGCGGCCCCACGGTGTACAACTATATCCACGTGGGCAACGCCCGGCCCATCATCATGTTCGACGTGCTGCGCCGGTATCTGGAATACCGGGGCTACGAGGTGACCTTCGTGCAGAACTTCACCGACGTGGACGACAAGATCATCAAAAAGGCCAATGAGGAGGGCGTCTCCTCCGCGGATATTGCGGAGAAGTATATCGCCGAGTACTGGAAGGACGTGAAGGCCCTGGGCGTCCGGGAGGCCACCGTCCACCCCAAGGCCACCGAGAACATCCCCCAGATCATCGAGCTGGTCCAGACCCTCATCGACAAGGGCTACGCCTATGAGGTGAACGGGGACGTGTACTACCGCACCGCCAAGTTCAAGGGCTACGGCAAGCTGAGCCACCAGAACCTGGACGACTTGATGTCCGGCGCCCGGGTGGAGGTCAACGATGTGAAGGAGAATCCCATGGACTTCGCCCTGTGGAAGGCCGCCAAGCCCGGCGAGCCCGCCTGGGAGTCCCCCTGGGGCATGGGCCGGCCCGGCTGGCACATCGAGTGCTCCGCCATGTCGAACCGCTATCTGGGCCGCACCATCGACATCCATACCGGCGGCAAGGACCTGGTCTTCCCCCACCACGAGAACGAGATCGCCCAGTCTGAGGCCGCCAACGGCGTCCCCTTCGTCCACTACTGGCTGCACAACGGTTTCATCAACGTGGATAACAAGAAAATGTCCAAATCCCTGGGCAACTTCTTCACCGTCCGGGAGGCCGCCGGGGTATACGGCTACGACTGCATCCGCATGTTCATGCTCATGAGCCATTACCGCTCCCCCCTGAACTACTCCACCGACGTGCTGGAGCAGGCCCAGGCCGCCCTGGACAGGCTCAAGACCGCCAAGGACAACCTGGACTTCTTCGCCGAAAACGGCCGGGACGGGGACCTGTCCCCGGAGGACGCCGCCTTTGCGGCCGGCTTGGACAAGTACCGTCAGCGGTTCGTGGAGGTCATGGACGACGACTTCAACACCGCCGACGCCGTATCCGTCATCTTCGAGCTGGTCCGTGACGTGAACGCCGCCGTGAGCCCCGCCGCCGACCCCTCCAAGGCCCTGGCCAAAGCCTGCCGGGATATTTTCCTGGAGCTGTGCGATGTGCTGGGCATCCCCTTCGGCCAGGCGGAGGACCTGGACAGGGAGATCGAGGGTCAAATCGCCGCCCGCCAGGCAGCCCGCAAGGCCAAAAATTGGGCCGAAGCGGACCGTATCCGGGACGAGTTGAAGGCCGCCGGGATCATCCTGGAGGACACCCCCCAGGGCGTCAAATGGCATAGGGCTTGACCGCTAAGACAAATTAACTGCCGCAGGCAAATGCCTGCGGCATTCTTTTTTTATTTACATGTTGACATTTTGAAATATTTGTGTTAAGTTTGTTTCATATCGTAACCAAATTGTAACTTTTCTGGGAGCAAAGGTGACTGTCGATGACGGATACGGAAATGAATCCGGCGGCCTCCCTGGCGGGCTATCTCTGCCAGACCACGCCGGAGCAGGCGGTAAAGGCGGCCATGGAGCTGTGCGAGCAGCTGCCGGGGGACCCGGAGGGGTTCCACGGCGGCGTCTGGCCGGGGAACGTGACCTTGGACGGGGACGGCAAGGCTGTCCTCGGTATGCCCATGTCCACTCCCGCGGCCCAGCGGCCCGCCAACCAGGTGGAATACCTGGCCCCGGAGTTCTTCTGGGATGGGTCTACCTCCGCTGCCGCGGATGTGTTTTCCGTCGGTCTCATGATATACGCCGGGTGCAGCAAGGGCTTCCTGCCCTTCCAGCCCGCGAAAGACGACTTGTCCAACCAGGAGCGGGCCTCCGCCCTTCGCAGGCGGATGAAGGGTGAGGCCATCCCAGCCCCCGAGGGCGTCAGCGAGGACCTGAAGAAGGTCCTGGAAAAGGCCCTGGCCTACAAGCCGGAGGACCGGTATATCACCGCCAAGGAGATGCTCTTCGCCCTGCACTGGACGGACGAGGCCCTGGGTCCCGACAAGGACAAGGACGCCGCGGCAGCGGCGGCCATACCGGAAGCGGAGGCTGCCGAGCCTGTCCCTGAGGCTCCTGCGGAGGCCCCCGTTACGCCGGAGGCGCCCCCCGAGCCCGAGGAGACGACCGAGGAGATGCTCCGGGAGGCGGACGCCGTCCTGGCGGCAGCAGCAGCCGCTGCGGCGGTAGCTGCAGGCGGCGCGGCCGTGGCCGCCGGTGAGGCGGAGAAAGCCGCCGAAGGCGCCGGGGGCGGCGAGGCGCCCGCCGGCAATGCCGAGGACGGTCAGCCTGAGGACAGCAAGACCTCCGCCGAAGAGGCTTCCCCTGCCCAGACAGAGGGCGGCCAGGACTTCGTGAAAGAGGCTCCCTCGGACGGCGCGGACGGAAAGGCCGCGGCTGCGGCAGCCGCAGTCGGCACAGCCGGCGCCGCGGCGGCAGCAGCTGGAGCCGCGGCAAAAAAGGAATATAAGGTCCGCAAGGACTTTGAGAAGTCCCCCGACCGGAAGGCCCCCACCGTGGCCCCGGCCAAGAAGAAAAAATCCAAGGCGGTACCCATCCTGTGCGGCATCGCGGCAGCGGTACTGCTGGGCAGCGTGGGCTACATGGTCTACGGCAGCAGGACTCCTGGCCACACCGAGCCCTCGCCCCTGTTCACCCCGGACAGCGCCGAGGATGCGTCCATGGAAACGTCCCCCACCCCCCTGGTTATCACCCCCGAGCCAACCGGTACGGCCAAGCCCACCGACGAGCCTGAGACGGCCCCCGACGGCACGGCCGAACCCGGCGCGACGCCTGGCGAGGATGGCATCGTCCCCGGTGACGACAGCGTCATCATCGTCACCCCCGCCCCCGGCACCATCGGCGGCGCGGTCACTGCGGGCGCCCTGGCCGGTGAGGCCGGCAGCGGCGAGCAGACCGGCGGCAATACCGGTGGGACGCCCGGCGGCGCTGGGTCCAGCGGAAGCGCAGGGACGACCCCCGGCGGCAGCGCGGGCACAGGCTCCGGTACAAGCTCCGGCGCGGGCACAGGCTCCGGGAACACCAGCACGGGCTCTGGCGCAGGCACCAGTGGTACAGGGTCCGGCGGCAGCACGTCCTGGGGCGGCGGCACTGGCTCCGGCGGCGGTACATCCTGGGGCGGCAACACCGGCTCCGGCGGCGGTACATCCTGGGGTGGCAACACCGGCTCCGGCGGCGGCTCCACCACGACCCCTGCGCCCTCCTACACGGTCTCCCCCGCGGACGACACGGTGTACATCACCGGCGTGGGCGTGAACGTCCGCTCCGGCCCGGGCACCAGCTATCCCATCATCGGCTCCGCCAACACCGGCTATGAGCTGAAGCGCACCGGCACCTCCGGCGACTGGAGCCGGGTGACCTTCAAGGGCACCACAGGCTTCGTGTCCAACACATACCTGTCCACCACGAACCCCACTCCCTCTGCCACCGCGCAGCCCCAGCAGACGGCGCAGCCCGCGCCCCGGTACACCGTCACCGGCGGCGACCTGACCTACACCGACGCCAAGACCCAGGCCCAGAGCCAGGGCGGCCTCACCGTCATCCGCTCCGACGACGACTTTGAAGCCGTGGCACGGCAGCTGGATAACGGCGGCAGCGGCGTGGAATACGCCTGGCTGGGCGTGGAGTACGACAGCGCCTTCGACTGCTGGCGCTGGTCCGACGGTTCGGTCCTCTACACCGGCGACAGCCATTGGGCGGCCGGTAACCCCAAGGCCGGCGACGATTTAGTTCTGCTGGCCAGACAGGACGGCTCCTGGAAGTTTGTCAGCTTGTCCTCCTCCACTTTCGACCCCGCCGACAGCGCCTATGCCGGAAAGCTGGGCTACGTCACGGGCTCGTAAGAGCACACAAGCTCAGAGCGCACTGCTTTTCGCAGTGCGCTCCTTTTTTATCTTTTTATATCGTCTCCACAGAGTAGGACCCGTTCGCCCGGTCCACCCGGCACCGGACCGTCTCGGCCCCGCAGCGGCGGGTGAACTGGACCGTCCCGTTCCCGGCCTGCTCAAAGCGGATATCCCCGGTCCGCAGGGCGGGATGGGCGTTTTTGAGCCCCGCCAGGTCCTTATACAGCGCCAGCAGTTCCCGGTCCTCCCGGCCCCAGGGATAGGGCAGCCGGTTCATGGGGTCCTTACCCCCGGTGAGGCCCGCCTCGTCCCCGTAGTAGATGACCGGGGACCCGGGCAGGGCAAACTGCAGAAACGCCGCGGTCCGCCGGGCGCTCCGGCCGGGCAGCAGGGTGCCCACCCGCTCGGTGTCATGGGTGCCCAGCACCGCCATGGTGCAGTCCAGGGCGGCGGCGGGATAGTGCTCGGCGATCTCCTCCACCGTCTTGGCAAGAGCTTCGCCGTCGTCACGGCCGGCGGCAAAGTTCACAATGGCCGTGCGGAAGGGGTAGTTGATGACCCCGTCCAGCTCCGCGCCGGTGAAGTACCGCCGCCGGACAGAGTAGCTGATCTTGTTGGAGGCGTCCTCCCAGACCTCGCCGATGACCACGTCATTGGGGTCCACCGCCTTCACCCGCGCCCGCAGCGCAGCCAGGAATTCGTCCGGGATCTCGTCCGCCACGTCCAGGCGGAACCCGTCCGCCCCCCGGCGCAGCCATGTGGCCACTACGCCGTCCTCGCCCAGGATATATTCCATGTAGTCCGGGTCCAGCTCATTGACGCAGGGCATCACCTCTACGCCCCACCAAGCCGTATATTTCCGGGGAAATTCCTGAAAATCGTACCACTTATAGTACTTTGAGGCGGGTCCAGCCGACACCGCTCCCCCACCGAACTCGCCGGTCGCGTCAAAATACACGCTGTGGCTGCCCGTGTGGGAGAACACCCCGTCCAGTATGACCCGCAGGCCCTTCTCATGGGCGGCCCGGCACAGGGCGGAGAAATCCTCCACCGTGCCCAGCATGGGGTCCACCTGCATGTAGTCCGCCGCGTCGTAGCGGTGGTTAGACCAGGCCTTCACGATGGGGTTCAGGTAGATGACCTTTACGCCCAGGCCAGCGATGTAGTCCAGCTTCTCCATGATGCCCCGCAGGTTGCCCCCGGCAAAATCGGTGGCGTTCCGGGCCTGGGGCGTGAACGTGGCGAAGTCCCGTACCGTGTAGGGCCGGAGCTTTCCCGTGAGGTCGCAGTCCCCGCTCTTATAGAAGCGGTCGGGGAAGATCTGGTAGTACACCGCGCCCCGATAGCTCTCCGGCGGGTCGTAGTCCGCGGGCAGCACGGAGAGCTGCCACGGGTCCCCCGCGCCTATGTTGGTGCCGTTCCTGGTCCGGAACAGGTCGTAGTTCCCGTTCTTATCCCAGATATGGAAATGATAGAAATACAGTCCCGGCGTTTGGACGCACAGTTCCCCGTGGAATACGTCGTAGGGCCCTTCGGCCTCCCCCTTTTCCAGGGGCGTGTCCTCCAGTCCCTCGGCAGCGAGTATCGCCTTATAGGCGCCGCACTCCGACGGGACGCGCAGCCGTATGCGGCATTCCTGCCCCGCCTTCACGGGGCCGAAGGGGTCCTTGTACCGGATATCTCCGCAGTCAAACAGAATATTCAAATGGTCTCCTCCAAGGAAAAGCCCCCGCTTTCCGGCGGGGGCGTATTGGTCCTGCACAGGTCACCAAAAAGGCTCAACCCCGATAGTCGTCTGGGTCGTCGTCAGACGGAGCGGGATCCTCATCAAAATCCAGCCCCTCATCGGACTCGTACCGCCTGCCGCCGCCGGAATGGCGGCCATTGTAAGCGCCGCCGTCGGCCTCGTCCCCATAGTCCTCCTCCGGCTCGTCATAGCGGTCACGGGGCTCGTCGAAGTACCCGGCGGGCTCGTCGTCCTCCCGGGGCACCTCCAGCCATTGGGCCTCCTGCCGGGCCCTGGATACCGCCCGCTCCTTGCGGGCGCGGCGCAGGGTGTGCAGATGGTGCAGCCGCTGGATAAAGTAGATGAGCATCAGCAGCAGATAGATGCCGAAGATGATGACCAGGATGGACACGATCTGGCGCACGGCCGGGGCCTGGACCATGCTCTTGAGCTGGGTGCGCAGGTAGTCCACCCGGGATATATCCGAGGTGGTGGCCGCCACCAGGCGGGAGGAGCCGTGGTCCGTCCCGTCCACGTAGACCGTCACGGTGCCCAGGTATGTCCCGGCGCTGATGGGCGCCTCCAGGGTCGTGCCCGACTGCTCATGGTTGTATTGGATGGCGTATTCCACCTGGCCCAGCTCCTGGTCGTTGGGCAGGAGCAGGGAGATGGTGTTCTCCGCCCGGACGCCCAGAGTGGCGGGCGAGCCCATCTCCACCTCCACGGTGTCCAGGGTGTCGTAGGGGTTCAGGATCTCCCGGTAGCTGTAGTTATTGAAGGCCCAGTCGAACAGGTTGATGGCGTCCCGGAACTGGTCGCCGTTCTGGGCGCCCAATATCACGGCCACCACGTTCACGCTGTTATAGTCCGCCGCGGCCACCAGGCAGCTGCCCAGGGCGGCGGAATAGCCGGTCTTCAGACCGTAGGCGTTCTCATAGTAGAACTCGCTGCTGGGGTCCAGCAGGTAGTTGGCGTTGGTCACGGTGCGGCTGCCGGCCACCTCCGTGGCGCCGATGGTATAGCTGGCGGCCCGGCTCACGTCCAGCACGGCGGGCTTCGTCACCAGCTGGCGGCAGATGAGGGCCAGGTCGTGGGCCGTGGTCTGGTGGACCTGGCCGTCGGCCACGGGCTGGCCGTTGGTGTTGGCAAAGTGGGTGTTGGTGCAGCCCAGCTCCTGGGCCCGGCGGTTCATGGACTCCACGAAGGCGTCGATGGACCCGCCAACCCGCTCGGCCAGGATGTTGCAGGCGTCCGCCGCGGACTTCAGAAGGGAGCAGTACAGAAGCTCGATCACGGACAGGTGCTCGCCGGGCACGATGGCCGGGTCCGCGGTGATGCTGTCCGCGTTCAGGTTATAGCGGAAGTTCTCCGAGGCGGTGACCTCCTCAGACAGGGTCAGGGTGTTGGCGTCGATGGCCTCGGCCGCCAGCAGCGCCGTCATGAGCATGGTGAGGCCGCCGGGGAACATGGCCATGTCCCCGTTCTTCTGGTACAGGATGTCGCCGGTGTCCGCGTCGATGAGCACGACGGACTGCGCGTTCGTCGTGGGCTCGTCCAGGGCCAGGGCGTGGACGGGCAGCATCAGCACGAACAGCGATATAGCGAGCAGGAGGGACAAAAGCCTATATTTTTTCATGTCATTCTCCGGTAAAGTGTGGTATGATATATCTACAGCGGACGAATGCCGTTCCCACCTATTATAAGAAATAATCATTGGAAAAGCAACCTTGATTTTTATTAAATATCGTTGTATATATGCAAAAGTCATCCCCTAAAAACAAGGCCGGGCGGCCCTGGGCGCTTTGGGCCCTGACGGCGGCGCTGCTGGCGGGCGTTCTGGGCTGGTACGCCCTGGACGGCCGGGCCCATGAAGTGTGCTCGGAGCCCCTGGACACCGCGTCCATCGCCGGGGCCGGGCCCCTGGATATCAACACCGCCACCGCCGACGAGCTGGACGGTCTGCCCGGTATCGGCCCCGCCCTGGCCCAGCGCATCATCGACCGGCGGGAGACCGCCGGCCCCTTCCGGGGTGAGGAGGATCTGCTGGCCGTGGAGGGCATCGGCCCGGCCACCTATGAGGACCTGGCACCCTACATCGGCTTTTCATCCTGACAAAACCTAAAGGAGAACAATCATATGGCACAGTCTCACGTGAAGAATATCCAGGCCCATTTGGGCGGGCTGCCCGCCCTGGTCATGACAGACGCGGTCAGCATCCGCTACGCCTGCGGCTTCCACATCGACGACGGCGCCGCCGTCATCACCCCGGACAAGGCCTGGGTGATCACCGATTCCCGGTACGTGGAGGCGGCCACCGCGGCCATCCGGGACATGGAGGTGCTGTGTACCGGCGCGGGCCGGGGCCTGAACGCCATCCTGGGGGAGATTTTCGCTCAAAATCATCTGGCCTCCGCCGGAGCCAGCCCCTCCTATCTGAGCCACGCCCGGTGGCAGTGGCTGGAGCAGGCCATCGGCGTGCCCCTCACGGCCTCGGACCTGGTGAAAGAGCTGCGGGCCGGGAAGGACCAAAGCGAGGTGGACGCCATCGTGAAGGCCCAGCGCATCGCGGAGAGGGCCCTGGAGGACGTGCTGGGCTTCATCCGCCCCGGCGTCACGGAGAAGGACGTGACCGCGGAGCTGGTCTATAAGATGTACAAATACGGCGGCGAGGGCAACTCCTTCGACCCCATCGTGGTCACCGGTGCCAAGACCTCCATGCCCCACGGCGTGCCCGGGGACGTGGTCATAAAGGACGGGGATTTCGTCACCATGGACTTCGGCGCCCTCTACGACGGGTACTGCTCCGACATGACCCGCACCGTGGCGGTGGGTCACGCGACCGACGAGATGAAAAAGGTCTACGACACGGTCCTCCGCGCCCAGCTGGCCGGCATCGAGGCGGCGGGAAAGCCCGGCGCCACCGGCCGGGATATCCACGAGGCCGGCGCCAAGGTCATCGAGGCGGCGGGCTACGGGGAATACTTCGGCCACAGCTTCGGCCACAGCCTGGGCCTGGAGATCCACGAGGACCCGGGCGCTCACACGCGCAACGACAAGCCCATGCCCGAGGGCGCCGTCATCTCCGCCGAGCCGGGCATCTACCTGCCGGGTCGGTTCGGCGTGCGCATCGAGGACATGCTCTGGCTCCACGACGGGATGGCCGAGGACCTGACGAAAGCCCCGAAAGAACTCATAGTGCTGTAAAAACAGGGGTTGCCAAGCGGGCGAAAATATAGTAGAATGAATCGTTAAGACACATACAACTCATACGGAGGATAAGTATATGATTTCAGCAGGCGAATTTCGCAACGGCGTGACCTTCGAGATGGACGGCCAGGTGATGCAGGTCATCGAGTTCCAGCACGTCAAGCCCGGCAAGGGCTCCCCCTTCGTGCGCACCAAGATGAAGAACGTCATCACCGGCGCGGTGGTGGAGACCTCCTTCAACCCCACGGCCAAGTTCGAGAACGCTTACGTGGAGCGCAAGAACATGGAGTACAGCTACGCCGACGGCGATATCTACTACTTCATGGACGGCGAGACCTACGAGCTCATCCCCATCGACAAGTCCAAGCTCTCCGACGGCTTCCGTTTCGTCAAGGAGAACGAGGTCTGCACCATCAGCTCCTATAAGGGCGTGGTCTTCAACGTGGAGGCCCCCAACTTCGTGACCCTGGAGGTCACCGACACCGACCCCGGCTTCGCCGGCAACACCGCCACCAACGCCACCAAGCCCGCCACCCTGGAGACCGGCGCCGAGATCAAGGTGCCCCTGTTCATCGAGCCGGGCGAGCGCATCGAGATAGACACCCGCACCGGGGAGTACCTGGGCCGGGCCAAGGCATAAGCTGAATACCTTCAAGGAGGCTCACCTATGACCACATCGGAAAAAGTCGCGTATCTGAAGGGCCTGACCGAGGGCCTTGGCATCGACCCCCAGCAGAAGGAGGGGAAGATCCTCTCCACCATCCTGGACATCCTGGAGGACCTGGCTCTGGACCAGGAGGATCTGGCTTCCGATATCGCGGAGCTGGACGAGGGCCTGGACGCCGTCAGCGACGACCTGGAGGACGTGGAGACCGTCCTGTTCGGCGACCCCGAGGACGAGGATGAGGACTGGGACGATGAGGAGGCCGAGGACTGGGACGGCGAGACCACCTTTTATGAGTGCGAGTGCCCCGTCTGCGGCGAGACCGTGACCTTTGACGAGGACGTTCTGGCCAAGGGCTCCATCCAGTGCCCCGCCTGCGGCGAGACATTGGAGTTCGACACCGGCTCTGACGAGGCCAAGCCCGAGGAATAAGACCCATCGACAACATAAAAGCAGACACGAAATATCGTGTCTGCTTTTTTAATCCTTTCGTTCCCAGTCGTGGGAGAAGCACTCCCGGAAGCGGCCGGAAAAGGCGGGCGGCTCCCCGTGGGCAGTCAGATGGGTCACGTCCCCGAACCGGGTCATGCGAAACAGGGCGATCCCCTCCCGGCGCTCCTCCGTCACCAGCTCCGTCACGGAGGTGGGCGCGGCGCACGTCCCGCTCCAGAGCACCATGGCCGAGACGCCCAGCAGGTGCCCCAGCATCACGCAGGTCACCCCGAAGTGGCAGAAGAACACCAGCGTATCGCTGTTGGCCTGTTCCACCCGGTAGACGTTCCCCTCCCGGCGGTAGCCGTGCTCCGCCAGCACCTCGTCCAGGCCCCGGGCCACCCAGCGGGCCTCCTCACCCACGCCGGCGGCGGCCATAGCCGGGGGCTCCGTCCACTGGTCCTTATCGTAGAACCGCGCCTCCGCCGTCCAGTCCTGGGGCAGCCAGTCCCAGGCGATGTTCCACTTGTCCGGCGCGTCGGGCCGGCGGACCCGGGGGGCGAACTCCCGCAGCCAGGGCTTCTCCTCCCAGGCCCATCCGGCCCGGGCCAGCGTTGGCGCGGCGGTGGCCTTGGCCCGGCCCAGGGGCGAGACATAGCAGCCCCGGACGCCCTCCAGCGCCGCCAGCCGCGGGGCCAGCAGGTCCGCCTCCCGGACGCCCTTGTCCGTCAGGCTGTCATGCTCATAATCCGGGTCCCCGTGGCGCACGAACAGCAGCTTCATGGTCTATCCGCCTCCCCATCCGGTCACGCCATTTTTATCCCGCAGGCGGGTCGAACAATTCCTGCCGCCGGTCCGAGGCGCTCTTCAGATTCTCGTATTCCAGGTAATAGTAAGGCGCGAGGGTATCATAGCCCGGATCGTCCTGGGCAAAGTAGCCCGTCTCGCCCGCCGCCGTCAGATACTGGCCGGTGCTGAGGCGTACAGGCGCCGCCTCCTGCAGGTCCAGGATGGCCTGGTAGTAGGGCGACAGGGGCAGCCCCGCCAGGCGCAGCATCATGGGGAACAGGTCCGGCGTGCTCACCTGCAGCCCGTCTGTCTCCGGCAAAGGGCCGAAGGCCTTGTTGGCCCAGATGATGAAGGGGGTGCTCCGGGCGATGACCTCCCGCTCCTCGGCCGTCATGCCCTCCCGGGCGGGCAGCTGGGTGAGGAAGCTGGGGGCGTGGTCGCCCACCATGCACACCAGCACGGGCCGTTCCTCCCGGTCCAGATCCGTCAGCAGCCGGCCCAGGGCCCCGTCCGACATGCTGATGCTGGTCAGGTATTCGTCCACATCGTCGGTCAGGTCCCCGAAATCCCGGCCCGTGTGGACCGTGTCGAAGCTTGCCTCGTTCTGCTCATAGCCCCCGTGGTTCTGGTAGGTAAGCAGATACATGAACCGGGGTCCCTCTCCGGCGGAGGCGTACCACTCCTCCAGATTCCCGTAGTTGGCCATGTCCGTCTCCATGCGCTCGCCGTACTTGACGAAGGTGAAATCGTCCACGAACTTGCGCTCGTCAAAGCCCATGTCCGCGTAGCCCCGGCCCCGGTTGTAGTTGGCCCCGCTGGCCTGGTGCATGGCCCAGGTGGTGTAGCCCAGGCTCTCCAGATAGGTCACCGCGCTGTTGGCGTCGGTCAGGTCCACCACGTTAAAGGGGGCCTGGCAGCTCACCAGCAGCATGGAGTTGCCGGTGAGCAGCTCATACTCCGTCCGGTTGGTGCCGCCGCCGATGCTGGGCACCACGGCGTAGCCCCGCAGGGCGTTTTCCACACCGCGGTATTTCTCCAGATAGGGCGCGTCTGTGTCCGTATCCGTATAGTGGTCCAGATCGTAAAAGCTCTCGTTCAGGATGAGGATGATGTCCGGCTTCTGGTCCGCGCTCCCAGCCGTGCCCTTATCGGCGTACTCTGTTTTAATCGCTTCCAGGGTGTCCGCGTCATAGCCCGCGGGCTTTTGGATGCAGCGGATGGACTGGATGCCCTGCCGGACGAAATAGACCGGGTAGCCGTACTGGCCGATCTCGATGCGGGTCCGCCAGGGCGCCGTGGAGTCCCTCTTTTCCAGGGGGCCCAGGGATCCGACGGCCCCGCCGCCCAGTATGACCATGGCCAGCGCCGGGATCCAGACCCGCCGCCAGGGGATGGGGCCCCGATAGAGCCGCCCCGCCAGCCAGGCCAGGACCATATTGACGGCGAACACCGCCGCCGAGGCCGCCACCGTCATGTCCAGAGCCAGCCGGTAGCCGCTCAGCACGTCCATGGCGGTGCCCGCGCTCAAAAGAGCCGTCAACGTCAGCACGTCGCCGCTGAAAAGCCTGGTATAGTGGCCCGCCACGCTCCAGACGAAGAAGAGGATATTGCCCAGAAAATAGCCCCAGCGCCACCGGCGTGTCAGCGTCACGAACAGCATGTCCACGGCGAATACCATGGCCAGGTTCACCAGCTGGTACTCCAGCTTCCGGTCCAGCAGCGTCATGAGCTGGATGCCGCTGCTCAGGTCCAGCTGCAGCCACTGCATGCCCGTCATGGCCGCCACGGCCAGGACCATCATCGCCAGCCGCAGCCGGGGCTTTTCCCTCAGGGCGTCTATCCTGTCTTTCATCATACTCTCACCCGCCTTGTCTGTATCATATAGTAGCATATCCTGTCAAGGCGGGAAACGGACCGTGACCGTGAGGCGGCCTCCCTCATAGGCCGCGTCGATGCTGCCACCCATGCGCTCGGCCAGCGTCCGGGCGATGGCGAGGCCCAGGCCCGTGGCGTTCCGGGCCGCCTCCAGGGAGAAGAACCGGTCGAACAGCCGCCCCACCTGCACCGGGTCCAGGCCCGCCGCGGCGTTGGAGAAGGCGATGTCCCCCTCTTCATTCAGCGTCACGGAAAGGTCCCCGTCGC
Organism: uncultured Oscillospiraceae bacterium; assembly: GCA_947631865.1. Classification (GTDB taxonomy): domain Bacteria; phylum Bacillota; class Clostridia; order Oscillospirales; family Oscillospiraceae; genus CAJOIG01. The sequence goes on from CANRNF010000013.1 coordinate 28,447, forward strand.
TGTATTTGAGGGCGTTGGAGAAGAGGTTGGACAGCACCCGTCCCAGGGCCGCCCGGTCAAGCGTCCGCACCACATGCTTCTCCGGCAGGGATATTTCCGGGGAAATGCCCCGAGCGGTGAGGGCGGCGTAGAACCCGGCGGCGCTGGCCTCCACCGCGGCGTTCAGGTCCACCGGCTCCGGGGCCAGCTCCCCGTCCGTGGACAGGACCACCGAGTAGCGGAACAGCTCCTCCGTGAGGCTTTTCATGGCCTCGGTCCGCCCGGAGATGTACCCCAGATACCGCCGGGCGTTGGGGCTCAGGTCCTCCCGGTCCAGAAGCTCCAGGTACCCGCATATGGCGGTCAGAGGCGTGCGCAGGTCGTGAGAGACGTTGGTGACAGCGTCCTTGAGCTCCCGATCCCCCTGCTCATAGCGCAGGCGCTGGGCCCGGAGGGCCCGCAGCTCCCGGTTGAGGCCCGCCGCGAGACGGCGCATCTCCCCGTCCGTGGTGGACAGGGAGATGAGGGTATTGGTGTCCTCCGAGAGCTTTTCGGAAAGCTCCCGGACGATCTGCCGGGCCGCCCGGCGCATGGACCAGATGTGCAAGCCCAGCGCCAGGACCGCCGCGGCCAGTATGACGCACAGGGCGACAGGAAGCGTCATAGGCGCACCGCCTTATCGGATATCTTTTCGTTTGAACAGAATGAGGCCCGCCGCCGCGGTCAGGACGGTCAGGGCCGCCGACCAGACCAGCATCATGGGCGACGCGTCCAGCTCCATGTACCGATACGCCTGGCAGACGGGCAGGGCGTCATAGAGAAACGCCGTGAGCGTCCCCGCCTGGCCCGGCTCGTGGAAGACCCACTGCTGCTGGCCGGCCTCGTCGATCATCAACTGTAGCCCGCCGTGGGTGGCGGTCTCCCAGGCGTCCTGGACCTGGATGCCGGCGAAGAACAGCACCACCATCAGCAGGATGAGGACCACCGCGAGAAGCGACCGGCGCTGGATGAGCATGCAAAAGAACACGCACAGGGAGCAGTACCCCGCCAGGAGCAGCACCGTCCCGCCCAGGCACAGCGCCAGCCTTCCCGGCTCCGGGGCGGGGAAATTGCGCAGCATCCAGGGCAGCCGGGGCAGCCAGACCAGCAGTTCGACCCCGTACAGCGCCAGGGCCGCGAGAAAGCCCGCCGCGAGGGTCGCCAGATAGATGCTCGCCCGGCCGTGGCCCGCGATGATCTTGCTGCGGATGGTCCCGTCGGCGTATTCCCCGTCGAAAAAGAGGCTGAACACCGCCGCCAGGATGATGCCTATCATCAGACCGAGGCCGCATAGGGGCTGGCCCCACAGCCCGGCGGAGACGACGCCGGACTGAAAATCGCCTATGGCGCTGTTACAAAGGCCCAGGCCGTAGGGGAGCATGATGACAAGCGCCAGCCAGAATACCGGTGTTTTCCACAGCCTCGCCATATGGGCGCGAATGAGGTTTCCCATACCGCCTCCCCCCTATTTCAAGTCCTTCCGGCGGAAGGCCAGAAGGCCCCCGGCGGTGGACGCGGTCAGGATGAGCAGGGAATAAAGGCACATGGCCCAGGGGTGGACGATCATGTCGAAATTATAGAGAAGCGCCTGGCCTGTGGGCAGAAAGTCCGCCACGAACTGGTAGACCTCCCGCTCCCGGCCCTGGAGATAGTCCGGGTTCTCCATGTCCGAGGCGTCCACCAGTTCCCCCTCTTCGGTCATCATAAGGCCCTGGAAATGCTCCGGCTCTCCCAGTCGGCCCGCCACATTGCCGCCCACGGCCAGGCCCGCCAGCACCGCCAGCAGCAGCGTCACCGCCAGGATGGCCTTGCGGGAGATGAGCATGCTCCCCAGGGTGCATAGAGCGCACAGCGCCGCCGCCATGAGAAGCTCCCCGACCACGGTCAGGGCCAGCATGCCGGGCGAGACGCCCAGCCCCTCGGTGAAAAACGGGCCGATGATGCACACCGGCAGGAAATAGGCCGCGATCATCAGAAAACAGGCGGCCAGGCTCAGCACGAGGCTGGAAAGGTACACCGCCGGGCGGGTCTTGCCGGCGATCAGCTTGTTGCGGATGACGCCGTGCTCGTACTCCGTGCCCAGGAAGAGGGCGCAGAACACCGCCGGCAGGAACACCGTGACGATGCAGTGGTAGCGGCACAGGTCGCCCATGAAGTAGACGATCCCCTCCTGGGTGCCGTCCCAGACGGTGCAGCAGACCATGCCGCCGCAGAGCGCCATGAACGCCACGCCCAGCCAGAGGATGGGGGCCCGCCACAGCCGGGCAAACCCGGCCCGGAGAAGGTCATGCATGGCGGCCACCTCCCACCAGGGAGACGAAGTAACTCTCCAGGCTCTCGTCCCGCTCCCGGATGTCCAGAAGCTCGCAGTCCTGGGCCGCCAGGGCCAGGGTGAGCTGGGACACGTTCAGTTTTTCGTATACGTCCGCCGTCCGGCCGTCCAGCACCTTGTACTCCGCCCCCATGGCGTCCAGCACCCGGGCGAGAGCGGCGGTATCCGTCACCGTGAGGCGCACGCACTTGCGGCAGGCCGCCTCCAGCTCCGCGGCGGATATCTCCTTCACCATCCGCCCGCCGTCGATGAAGCCGTAGTGGGTGGCCAGGCGGGAAAGCTCGTCCAGGATGTGGCTGGAGATGAGGACGGTGATCTGTCTCTCCCGGTTGAGGCGCAGGATGAGCTCCCGGATCTCGATGATGCCCTGGGGATCCAGGCCGTTCACCGGCTCGTCCAGGACGAGGAAGTCCGGATCCCCGGCCAGGGCCACCGCTATCCCTAAGCGCTGCTTCATGCCCAGGGAGAAGTGCCGGGCCTTCTTTTTGCCCGTGTCGGCCAGGCCCACCAGCTCCAAGAGCTCGTCGATCCCCTCGAAGGAGGGCAGGCCCAGCACCCGGTACTGCTGCTTTAAGTTGTCCCGGGCGGACATGTCCAGGTAGATGGACGGGGTCTCCACCACCGCCCCCATGCGCCGGCGGGCGCGGCTGATATCCCGGTCCGTGTGGCGGCGGCCGTAGAGGCGGTACTCCCCGCCGGAGGGGGCCTGCAGGCCGCAGATCAGGCGGATGAGGGTGGTCTTGCCCGCGCCGTTCCGGCCCACCAGGCCGTAGATGGCCCCCTTGGGCACAGCCATGGTGAGGCCGTTCAGGGCCCTGCCCTGCCGGTAGCGCTTGGAAAGGTCCGCCGTCCGCAAGACGTATTCCATATGTCGAAAACCTCCCGATCGTTCATTGATGGCGCCATAGTAGATGCGGGGGGTAAAGAAACCGGTAAAGAGTCCCGTAAAGGTTTACGCCTCCGGCTCTTCATGGGCCCGGAGCTTGAAGCCGATGCCCCAGACCGCCTCGATGTAGTCGCGGCCGGACAGGTCCCGCAGCTTTTTCCGCAGGTTGCTCACGTGCATCTTGAGGGAGCCCTCCGTGCAGTCGGGGGTATCCAGGCTGATGCGGTCCAATATCTGGCTCTTGGTGACCACCTGATTGGGGTTCAACATGAGCAGCTTCAATATGGCGCACTCGGTGCGGGTCAGGCGGACCTCCGCCCCGCCCACCGCCGCTGTCCGGGTATCCGCGTCCAGACGCAAGTCCGAGAAGGAGAGCTTTTCCGCCTCCAGGGACGGGCCCTCCCGCAGGCGCACGGCGACGCGGGCTAAGAGCTCCTTCACGTCGAAGGGCTTGGTCACGTAGTCCGCCGCCCCGCCCAGGAGCAGGGACACCTTGTCCTGGGTGTCCGCCTTGGCGCTCACTACGATCACGGGGACGCCCTTCAGCTTTGGAAGGACCTCCTCCCCCGCGAGGCCGGGCAGCATCAGGTCCAGGAGCACCAGGTCCGGCCTGACCTGAGGCAGCGCCAGCAGCGCCTCCGTGCCGGAATAGGCCCGGCTCACCCGGTAGCCCTCCCGGGTGAGCACCTCGGCGAGCATGTCCCCGATGTGCTGGTCGTCGTCCACGATGAGGATGTGTTTGGACATGAAGGTCACCTCCCATGCCGCTTATAGTATAACAAAAGGGCCGCCCGTGTAAAGAAAAAAAGGCTCCCTCAGACGAGGGAGGTGGCCGCCGAAGGCGGACGGAGGGAGGGAAACTGATGACTGCCAGCGTAACGGAGGTTTTCCCTCCCCCAGTCTCGCTAACGCTCGACAGCCCCCTCGTCTGAGGGGGCCATTTTACTACGCGCCCGCGACGGCCACGCCTTCGATCCGCACGGCCAGGGGACCGTCGTAGTCGGCGCTGCGGTAGCGCTCGGCGGAGAAGGTCATGCGGTCCTGGCAGTCCAGGATGCTGCCGTTGACGGACCCGCCGGTGACCGGGGTGACCGTACCGTTCTCATAGAGGAAGCCCAGGCGCAGCTCCCCGCCGAAGTGGCCGGAGAGGGGGTCCATCTGGAAGTCCGAGAAGGCCACGGCGTACAGGCAGGGCTCCTTCGTGAGCGCCTCCATGGGCGTGTCCCCCGTGGGCACGGCGACGGCCCGGTAATTGCCCGTGGGCTCCACTCCCAGGTAGTGGGCGAAGCGGGGCCCGCCGTGGATGGTCTTCAGCACGCCATTGTCCACCAGGGGCCGGTCGGCCATGGGCGCGCCGTAACCGGTGTAGGGCTCGGTGGCCTTCAAGCCGATGGTCAGGATGTCGCCGGCGGCCGCCCCGCCCTGGACGTTGTCCCCCAGCTGGAAGGGGGAGTATTTCTGGTAGATCATGCTGGAAGAGGACCTGTCCACATAGTAGCTCAAAAGCTCCCGCATCTGCTCCCGGTCCAGCACGAGGGTATAGGTCCCGGTCTTGGGGGCTGCAGCGGCCCGGGCCCGGGCCTTCGTCATCTCCAGGGCGTGGGCTGCGTCGGCGGTGAGAGCCGCCGTCTCCGGCGTCCGGTAGTTGAACTGGTGGTAGGTCTCCACGTCCACCGGCGCGGGGCATTGGCACACATACTCGCCCCACACGTCGGTCCGCTCCCAGCCCACGTCAGCGCCGGCGGAGGTGAGGATGCGTGTGTCCGTGCGGCGCATGAATATCTCCGCGGAGTTCAAAAACACGTCCTTTGCCGTGTCCGCGGCGAACAGGGCCGCCGCCATGGTCTTCATGCCCTCGGAAAGGGGCTTGCCCGCAAAGCCGCCCTCATCGGGCTTGGCCGGTCCCTTCACTCCCGCGGGCAGGGGGTACCAGGGGTTGGCCACGAACTGGGCGGCGAACCAGGCCTTTTCAATGACCTTTTTGATCTCTCCCTCCGGCATGCCGGGGCGGACCGTGGCTTCCGAGTCGCCCAGCATCTTCACCCCGTCCTTCTCGAATGGGCGGAACACCTGCACCGTCGTGACGGTGGTGTCCGCCCGGCGGGTCAGGTCCAGGTTTTTCTTCACGTAGAAACACTCCAGGGAGTCGGTGTGCTTTTCCGTGATCACGTACTGCTCTACGCCCAGTTCTTTCAGGGCGGATAATATTCTTTCCATAGTATTGCCTCCTTATCCCAGCCGGATGGTGGCCTTGATATAGGGTCCGCCGTCGGAGACCTTCACCCACTCCTTGTGGCCCTTGCCGCAGAAGCCGGAGCCGGAAAGCTCTGTCCCGTCGCTCATGGCGGTGATGGACTTGAGAAGGTCCGGCACATAGCCGGTGAGCACCACCGGGGAGAAGATGCGGCCGGTGAGTTTCCCGTCTTTGATCTCCCGGGCGATATTCACCATGCACTGGATGCCCCAGTTCTTGGGGTCCTCCATGCCGCTGGAGGGGTCCTCCAGGTACATGCCGTACTTCACCGAGGCGATCATGTCCTCCAGCTTGTCATGCCCCGGCTCGAACCAGGTATTGGTCATGCGTGTATAGGCCTTGCGGGCAAAGCTCTCCCGCCGGCCGTTGCCGGTGGGCTCGGTGCCCAGGGCCAAAGCGGACTGCAGGTCGCTGATGCCGGTCACCAGTACGCCCTTATCGATGACGACGGTGTCGTGGGCCAGGGTGCCCTCGTCGTCGAAGAAATAGGTGGCGGTCTGCAGGGCGGAACTGGCCCCGTCGTGCATGGTCACCAGAGGGGAGGCCACGTATTTGCCCACGTACCGGGGCGCCAGGGCCCGGTCCTTCACGAACATATCCATCTCCACCCCGTGGCCGAAGGCCTCGTGGACGATCATGCCGGTGGTCTCCGGGTCGCAGATACACTCGTACTCCCCGGGGATCATGGGCTCGCTGTCCAGAAGGTCCAGCACCGTCTTCACGCAGGGGTCCACGCTCTGCTCCAAGGAATCCATCAGCTCCAGGCCTCCCAGGCCGGAGCAGGGCACATAGGCCTGCTTTACCTCCTGGCCCTTCGCGGCGGCGGCCGCCACCGCCCCGTCCAGGTACATCACGCTCTGGGTCATGTCCTTTTCCCGGGACAGGAACAGCTTGGTGTACCGCTGCCAGGTCACCTGGGCGATGAAGTCCAGGATGGCCTCGTCCATGGCCAGGCCCTTGTCCCGCAGGGCGGTGAGCTTATCAAGGATGGCCCCGTCCCCCATCGCCTCCGGGTCGATCTCATACTCCGTGGTGCCGGTAAATACGGTGGGCTCCTCCGCCGGGGGGACATAGGCGTTGGCCCCCAGGTCAGCCGGGCGCACGTCGGCGGCCAGCAGATCCTTCACCGCCGCCGTCACAGCGGGGATGGACGCCTCCGTCAGCTCCGTGAAGGAATACTCCGTGTAGCGGCCCTTGTCCAGGGCCTTCACCACGAAGCCCCGGGCGGTGTCGCCCTCCCCCACGCTGACGCTGTGGCGGCTGACCCGGTAGTGCTTGCCGGTCATGTCCTCCGCCAGGACGGAGGCGTAATCGAATTCCGCGCAGAGCGCGTCCCGCAGCTTCAATAGCAGCGGGCGCTTTTCCGCGATAAATGCGCTCTCCTGTACTTTCATGACAACTCCTTTCCCAAATTGGCCCGGCGTTGATTGGAGGAGGGACAAATAACTATCCCTCCCTCAGTCTCGCTCCGCTCGACAGCTCCCTCGTCTGAGGGAGCCGTCAACAATGTTCAGCGGCTTCCCGGCCGGGAAGCCGCTGGACTTCTATTACACTTTCCAGATGTTCTTCGCGTACTCGGCCACGGCCCGGTCGGCGGCGAACACGCCGGACTCGGCGATGTTCACGAGGCTCATCCTCGCGGAGGCCCTGGGGTCGGCCATGAGCTTGTACAGGTCGCTGTGGGCCCGGCGGTAGTCGGCGAAGTCCGCCAGGAGCATGTACTGGTCGCCGTTGTAGAGAAGGCCGCTCACCAGGTCAGCGTAGTTCTTGCCGTCGCTGAACCCGTTGCGGAACTTATCCAGCACCGCCCTGGTCACCGGGTCGGAGTCGTAGTAGCTCTGGGGCCGGTAGTTGGGCCGCAGTGCCTCCACCTCCTCGGCTTTCAGACCGAACAGGAACATGTTCTCGTCGCCAAGGTGCTCGTACATCTCCACGTTGGCGCCGTCCAGGGTGCCGATGGTGATGGCGCCGTTCATCATGAGCTTCATGTTGCCGGTGCCGGAGGCCTCCTTGCCGGCCGTAGAGATCTGCTCGGAGATCTGGGCGGCGGGCATGAGCTGCTCGGCCATGGATACCCGGTAGTTGGCGGCGAAGAGGACCTGCAGCTTGCCCTTGCAGACCGGGTCCGCGGTGATGTCCTTGCTGAGGGAGTTGATCAGCTCGATGATCCGCTTGGCGGTCACATAGCCGCCGGCGGCCTTGGCGCCGAAGACGAAGCTCCGGGGCAGGAAGTCCTGGTCCGGGTCGTCGTGCAGGCTCTGCTGCAGGCTGGTGATGAGCATGGCGGCCAGCAGCTGGCGCTTATACTCGTGCAGCCGCTTCACCTGCACGTCCAGCACCGCCGCCGGGTCCAGGACGGCGTCCTGGTCCCGCTTCAGCCAGGCGGCCAGCCGGGACTTATTGCGGCGCTTGATCTCGTTCAGCTTATCCAGCACCACCGTGTCGGTCTCAAACTGGCGGAGCTTTTTCAGCTCCTCGGGCTTGGTGATGAAGTCCGGGCCGATGAGCTCCTGCACCAGGCCGGACAGGCCGGGGTTGATCTGGTCCAGCCAGCGGCGGTGGTCGATGCCGTTGGTGACGAAGGTATACCGCTCGGGGCGGATAGAATACACGTCGTTGAAAAGACGGCTGGTCAGGATCTGGCCGTGGAGCTTACTGACACCGTTTATCATGAAGCACACCGCCTGGCACATATTGGCCATATGCACCTGGCCGCCGGAGAGGATCAGGTTCCGCTCCACCTTGTCCGGGTCGTTGGGGAAGTGTTCGTTGAGCCACTTGTTCCAGCGGATGTTCAGCTCCCGGATGATCTGCCAGCACCGGGGCAGAAGCTGCTGCACCAGGTTCTGGGGCCACTTCTCCAGGGCCTCGGAGAGGACCGTGTGGTTGGTGTAGGCCACGGTGGCCTTCACCGCGTCGAAGGCCTCATCCCAGCCCAGGCCGTCCTCATCCATGAAGATACGCATGAGCTCGGGGATGATGAGGGTGGGGTGGGTGTCGTTGATCTGTATCACGTGGTGCTTGGGGAAGCTCCTCACATCGCCCCAGTCCCGGCGGTGCTTTCTCACCAGGTCCTGGGCGGTGGCGGAGACGAAGAAGTACTGCTGCTTCAGCCGCAGCTCCTTGCCCTGGATGTGGTCGTCGGCGGGGTACAGGACCTTCGTGATGACCTCCGCCATGGTCCGCTGCTCCATGGCCTGGACGTATTTGCCGCCGGAGAACAGGTACATATCCAGGTCCTGGTTGCTCCGGGCCTCCCACAGCCGCAGGGTGTTGATGCGCTTGCCCTCATAGCCCGCGATGAGCATATCCCGGGGCACGGCCAGCACGCTGGTGTAGCCGGTGAGCTTGGTCCGGCACACGCCGGTGTGGTCCCAGATCTCCTCCACGCTGCCGCCGAAGCGGACCTCGCAGGTATCCTCCTCCCGTGGCACCAGCCAGCCGATGGCGCCCAGGTGCCAGCTGTCGGCCACCTCGGTCTGGACACCCTCCTTCATCACCTGCTTGAACAGGCCCAGCTCATAGCACAGGGAGTAGCCCGAGGCGGGGATGTTCAGGGTGGCCATGGAATCGGAATAGCAGGCCGCGAGGCGGCCCAGGCCGCCGTTGCCAAGGCCCGCGTCCGGCTCCTCCTCGAAGATGTCGGCCGGCTCCCGGCCCATGTCCTGCAGCGCGCCGGTGAGCTCGTTGGCGATGCCCAGGTTGTAGGCGTTCTTCATGAGGCTCCGGCCCAGCAGGAACTCCATGGACAGGTAGTGGACCTGCCGCTCGTCCTTCTGCTCCCGCTGTACGGCGATGAGACGGCTCATTATGTCCCGTATCACCTGGGCGGAGGCCAGGAAGACCTGCTCGTCGGTGGCGTTTGCGCCGGTGGTGCCAAAGTGGGCGCAGAGTTTGTCCTCTATGGCGGCGTGCAGCTCGTCGCGTGTGATCTCTGACATATATTTAGACTCCTTACTGAAGATTGATAGCAAAGTTATAGCCCCCGTCCGGCGGGATACTCCCGCAGGGCGGGGGCAAAGGTCGCTGTGGTGTTGCTCGATGGAAATAATTTTACACTGTCTCTCCCTTAGGAATTACCAGCGGGAGACGGTCGCTGCCGGTCAGGACGGTGTTCTCGGTGACCACGCAGTCCTTGTCGGCGATGACGCTGGTGAGCTGCGCTCCCTCGCCGATGACGGTGTCCTGCATGACGACGCAGTTTTTCAGCTTCGCGCCCTTGCCCACCCGGACGCCGCGGAAGAGGATGCAGTGCTCCAGCTCCCCCTCCACATAGCAGCCGTCGGCCACCAGGGAAGAGCTGACCTTCGCCAGGTCGCTGTAGTATGTACTGGCCTCGGCCCGCTCCTTGGTGCGGATGGGCAGGCCGCCCTCCGGGAACAGCTCCGCCATGACCTGGGGCCCGATGAGCTCCATGCTGGCGTCGTAATAGTCCTTGACGGAGGTGATGCGCCGGGCGTAGATGTTGTGCTCATAGACGGCGATCTCGCCGCCCTGGGCCAGGAAATGGGCCACCGCGTCCCGGTGGAAGTGGTCGTGGACCGAGTCGGAGCAGTATTCCATCAGCTCCAGCAGCAGGTCCTTTTTGATGATGTAGATCTCCCGGGAGAACAGGCCCTCGCCGGGGCCGCCCTCGGAGAACAGCAGCCGGCGGGCAAAGCCGTCCGGGTCCTTGATGAGCCGGTGATGGGCGAAGGGGCCGTAGCCCTCGGAGCAGATGGCGGTCATGCGCGCGCCGGTCTGGCGGTGCAGTTCCACCGCGGCGCCCAGGTCGATGTTGCCGGCCCAGTCGGCCGCGCACAGGACGATGTCCTCCTGGGGGATGTCGCGGATGTAGGAGCGCACGGAGCGCAGGGCCTCCATGCAGCCGGAGAAGTGGCCGGAACGGGAGCCTTTCAGGCCGAAGGGCGGCAGCAGCCGCAGGCCGCCGCTGCGCCGGGCCAGGCCCCAGTCCGCGCCGTTGGACATGTGGTCCAGAAGGCTCTGGTAATCCCGCTCCATGATGACGCCCACGTCCCGGATGCCCGCGTTGACCATCATGGACAGGGCGAAGTCGATGAGGCGGTAACGGCCGCCGAAGGGGATCGAAGCGCTGTTTCTGTGTTCCACCAGCTCCCGCAGCTCAGGCTCGGAGCTCAAGGTGTAGATGATGCCATGCAGATCGTTTCTCATGTCGCCACCCCGCTATAGAGCATGGCGCCGGGCGCCACAACGGCGCCGGGGCCGATCGTCACATCCGGGCCGCAGGTCGCTACGCCCCAGTTCTCCGTCCCGTCCGGTTCGGCGCCCACATGGGCGCCCTTGCACACCCGGGCGTTCTCGCCCAAAACGGCAAAGCGCACCTCCGCGCCGGCCTCCACCACGGCGCCGGGCATGAGCACGCTGTATTCCACCTTGGCGCCCTTTTCCACCGTCACCTGGTTGGACAGGACGCTGTTGAACACGCTGCCGTCCACGATGCAGCCCTCCGTCACGATGCTGTGGCGAATGTCCGCCTCAGCACCGGCCACATGGGGCGGCCGGATGGGGCTGCGGCTCATGATGGGCCAGTCGGGGTCATACAGGTCGATGGTGTCGGGGCTCAGCATATCCATGTTGGCGTCCCAAAGGCTGGTGATGGTGCCCACATCCCGCCAGTAGCCCTGGAAGTGGTAGGCCCAGAGCTTCTCGCCCTGGTTCAGGAGCCGGGGGATGATGTTCTTGCCGAAGTCCTGCTGGCTGTTGGGGTCCTCGTTGTCGTCGATCAGGGCCTGACGCAGCTTGGACCAGGTGAAGATGTAGATGCCCATGGAGGCCAGATCGCTCTTGGGATGGGCGGGCTTTTCCTCGAACTCGGTGATGTAGCCGTCCTCGCCGGTGTTCATGATGCCGAAGCGCTTGGCCTCGTCCATGCTCACCTGGATGACGGCGATGGTGGCCGCCGCGTCCTTTTCCTTGTGCTCCCGGAGCATGTCGGCGTAATCCATCTTGTAGATGTGGTCGCCGGACAGGATCAGCACGTACTCCGGGTCGTACACGTCGATGAAATCGAGGTTCTGATAGATGGCGTTGGCCGTGCCGGAGAACCAGTTGCCCTTCTCCCCGGCGGACATGTAGGGCGGCAGGACGAATACGCCGCCGTCGTCCGCGCTCAGGTCCCAGGGCTGACCAGTGCCCAGGTAGGCGTTGAGCTTCATGGGCCGGTACTGGGTCAGCACGCCCACGGTGTCGATGCCGGAGTTTGCGCAGTTGGAAAGGGGAAAGTCGATGATGCGGTACTTGCCGCCAAAGGGGATGTAGGGTTTTGCCACGTTCGCGGTCAAAGCGTATAGTCTTGAGCCCTGACCGCCTGCCAGGAGCATGGCGATACATTCTTTCTTCACAAGCGAACCTCCTTACCTTATTTTTACGCGCTCCGCCAAGGCGCGTGACGCACAACTTCAGCTGCTTCGGTTATACCGGTCCATGGTCTTTGCCGGGCCCAGGAGGATGTAGTCCCGCACCGCTTGGGCCGCCCGGCCGCAGGCGTCGGAAAAGGCGTCCCAGTCGGCGTTTCGGGGCACGCCCAGGACCCAGTCGATCTGCTCCGCGCCCCCCTGGGGCGGCGCGCCCACACCGATCCGTATCCGGGGAAAATCATCGGACCCCAGATGGGCGATGACGCTCTTGAGGCCGTTATGGCCCCCCGCGGAGCCACGCTCCCGTATCCGCAGCTTCCCGCAGGGCAGGTTGATGTCGTCGGACACCACCAGCACCCGCTGGGGAGGTATTTTGTAAAACCGCGCGGCCTGGCCCACGGCCTGGCCGGATTCGTTCATGTAGGTCTGGGGCTTCATAATGAGCACGCCCGTGCCGTCCTCCAGCTCCAGCCGGCCGGTGAGGGCCTTGAACCGGAGGCGGGTAGCCGCCGCGCCCGTCTCCTTCGCCAGGGCGTCCGCGGCGAGAAAGCCCGCGTTGTGGCGGGTGCCGTTATATTTGGGACCGGGATTGCCCAAAAACACCGCCAGCCATTGGACCGGGCCGCCCCTGCCGAACATCAGTCGAACAGGGACGCCAAAGACTCGTCCTCATAGATGCGGTGGATGGACGCGGCGAAGATGGGCGCCGCGGAGAGATACTTGATCTTGTCCACCTTGGGCTGGTCCTTGGGATAGGGGATGGTGTCGAAGAGGAGCAGCTCCTCCAGGTCGCTGGACTCGATGCGCTCCAGGGCAGGGCCGGACAGGACCCCGTGGCTGGCGCAGGCATAAATTTTATTGGCGCCGCCCACGTGCTTGATGGCCTTGGCCGCGCCCACCAGGGACCCGGCGGTGTCCACCATGTCGTCCAGAAGGAGGACGTTCTTGCCCTCCACGTTGCCGATGAGGTTCATGACCTCGGACTGGTTTGCCTTTTCACGGCGCTTGTCCACGATGGCCAGGTCCAGGCCCAGCTTCATGGCGAAGGTGCGGGCGCGGGCCACGCTGCCCACGTCCGGGGAGACTACCATGAAATCGCCCTTGGACAGGTCGAAACGCTTTTTATAGTGGTTGGCGAACAGGGGGCCGCCGGCCAGATTGTCCACGGCGATGTCGAAAAAGCCCTGGATCTGGGGGGCGTGCAGGTCCATGGTCAGGACCCGGTCGGCCCCGGCCTGGGTGATGAGGTTGGCTACCAGCTTCGCGGAGATGGGGTCGCGGCTCTTGGCCTTCCGGTCCTGTCGGGCGTAGCCGAAATAGGGCATCACGGCGGTGATGCGCCCGGCGGAGGCCCGGCGCATGGCGTCGGTCATGACAAGCAGCTCCATCAGGTTGTCGTTAACGGGACCACAGGTGGACTGTACCAGAAATACGTCCGCGCCGCGCACCGGTTCATACACGGACACGGAGCACTCGCCGTCGGCGAAATGGGTGCATACGGCGTCGCCAAGGGTGATGTTCAGGTTGTCGCATATGCCCTTCGCCAGCTCGGGATTGGCATTTCCGGTGAACACCTTGATTTCTTTCCCGTGAGAGATCATTCAGTTACCCCCTACCCATATGGGCGATTTCGATTCTATATGTAATTTTTAAAAGAATGGTCTATGACGATATTATAACAAAGGCCGCCGTCAAATGGAAGTGTTTTGTCAAATTCTTTCTGGGGAAAAATGACAAATCTTTTCCAGTTGAATTCGGGCAGGATAACCGATTTTCCGCCCGGGATTGACAGCGGCCGCCCCCCTGACCTATACTGCCGGAGAGACAAAAAATAGGAAAGGCGGCGGCGATATGAACGGCTCCATCCCCTATTTTGACGGCCATTCGGATACCATCAGCGAGTGCACCCACCAGGGCTGGTCCCTGCGGGAGAACGAGGGACACCTGGACCTTATACGGCTGAGCCGGTTCCAAAAGGCAGCCCAGGTGTTCGCCCTTTTCGCCAACGCCGCCAAATTCCCGGCGGGAACGCTGTTCACCGAGTGCCAGAAGCAGCACGATGTGTTCCTGACGGAGCTGGCCAAAAACGCCGATATGGCGGTCCTGTGCCGCACCGGAGCGGAGATCGCCGGCGCGAACGCCGCGGGCAAAGCCGCCGCGCTCCTCTCCGTGGAGGGGGCGGAGCTTTTGGACTGCGAGCCGGAAAAGCTGGAGACGGCGGCCGCCTGGGGCGTGAAGCTGGTGAACATCACCTGGAACCATAAAAACGCCCTGTCCGGCGCCAACGTGGAGGCCACGGACAGCGGCCTCACCGACCGGGGCCGGGCTTTTGCGCGGGAGGCCGTCCGGCTGGGCATCCTCCTGGACGTGTCCCATTTGTCCGACCCGGGCTTCTGGGACCTGGCGGAGATGGGTCTGGGTCCCATCGTGGCCACCCACTCCAACGCCCGTGCCCTGTGCGGCCATCCCCGGAACCTGACGGACGACATGTTCCGGGCCATCCGGGACAGCGGCGGCACGGCGGGGTTCAACCTGTGCGACGAGTTCGTGGGCGGGACCGCCTCCCTGGACGACGCGGTACGCCACATCGAGCACTTCCTGGCCCTGGGCGGGGAAAAAACGGTTTCCCTGGGCGGAGATTGGGACGGCTGCGTCCTCTCCTGTGGCTGGCAGGGGGTCCAGGACCTGCCCCAGCTGTGGGACGCCCTTGAAAAGCGCGGCTATGACAGACCCCTGCTGGAGGACATCTTCTATAACAACTGGCTGCGGGTGCTGGGATAACGCTTTCCTTTCCGGTCCAAATATGTTATTATAAGAAAAAAGACAACACATTGCAGGAGGATACATATATGCTCCAGGACGGCAAGATCTTAGTTGGCAAGGGAGAAGTTCCCGTCTACCTGCTGCCCGACATGGCCAACCGCCACGGGCTCATCGCCGGCGCCACCGGCACTGGCAAGACCGTCACCCTGAAGGTCCTGGCCGAGGGCTTTTCCGACATGGGCGTGCCCGTGTTCCTGGCCGACATCAAGGGCGACGTGTCCGGCACGGCTCTGGCCGGCGCCGACAGCGAGAAGATGCAGGAGCGGCTCAAAAACGTGGGCGTGGACCCGGCGGCCTTCAAGTACACCGGCTACCCCTGCCGGTTCTGGGACGTGCTGGGCAAGGGCGGCATCCCCGTCCGGGCCACCGTCACGGACGTGGGTCCCCTGCTGCTGAGCCGGCTGCTGGGCCTTTCCGACGCCCAGGAGGGCGTGCTGAACATCGCCTTCCGGGTGGCGGACGACAACGGCTGGGAGATCATCGACCTCAAGGACCTGCGGGCCATGCTGGCGTACCTGGGCGAACACCACGCCGACTTCGTCAACACCTACGGCAACGTCTCCACCCAGAGCGTGGGCGGCATCCAGCGGGCGCTTTTGAGCCTGGAGAATGACGGCGCGGCGGACTTCTTCGGCGAGCCCAGCCTGGACATCGACGACTGGATGCAGACCGCCGCCGACGGCCGGGGCACGGTGAACATCCTCCACTGCGTGGAGCTGGCCCAGCGGCCGCTTTTGTACGCCACGTTCATGCTGTGGATGCTGTCGGAGCTGTACGAAGCCCTGCCCGAGGTGGGCGATGCGGACAAGCCCAAGCTGGTCTTCTTCTTCGACGAGGCCCACATGCTCTTCTCCGACGCCCCCAAGGCCATGGTGGATAAAGTGGTCCAGGTGGTGAAGCTCATCCGCAGCAAGGGCGTGGGCATCTTCTTCATCACCCAGAGCCCCTCCGACATCCCCGACGAGGTCCTGGCCCAGCTGAACAACCGGGTCCAGCACGCCCTGCGGGCCTACACCCCCGCGGAGCAGAAGGCCGTGCGCACCGCCGCCCAGAGCTTCCGTGAGAACCCCAAGTTCAAGACCGAGGACGTGATCGGCTCTCTGGGCACCGGCGTGGCCCTCACCTCCATGCTGGACGCCGACGGCGTGCCCACCATGGCGGAGCAGACCACCATCTGCCCGCCCCAGAGCTCCATGGACGCCATGGACATGGCCGCCCGGGCCATGATCGTGGCCAACGACGCCCTGTACGGCAAGTACAAGGAGGCCGTGGACGACCGCTCCGCCTATGAGATATTGACCGAGCAAGAGCAGGCCGCCGCCGAGGCGGAGGCCCAGGCCGAGGCCGAGAAGGCCCAGGCGGAGGCGGAAAAGCAGGCCGCCAAGGAGGCCGCCGCCGCCCAAAAGCAAGCCCTGGCCGAGGCCCGCGCCGCCGAGAAGGCCGCCCGGGAGGAGGAGCGGGCCCTGCAGGCCCAGTACAAGGCCGAGGGTCGGGACAAGTACGGCCGCTCCAAGATGGAGCAGAGTCTCATCAAGGCCAGCCGCAATACCGCAAAGAGCATGGGCCGCCAGCTCACCAAGAGCATCACTCGCGGCCTCATGGGCAACTCCAGCAAGACCGCCCGCAACGCGGCCAGCCAGTTCGCCGGCAACATCGTCAGCGACCTGATCGGCGGGTTCTTCAAGTAAACTTTCCCTAAAACTGAACACCGCCGGAGGCGTTTGTCTCCGGCGGTCATTTTTATTTCCCGGGAACTTTTTCCCGGCGGCGCCGTCCTATGGTCAAACGAACACGGAGGAAGCGCCCATGAAAAAGCGATTTCTGGCCCTGTATCTGGCCGCTCTGCTGCTGGTGACCCTGTTCGCCGGCTGCGGGGCCAAGGCCGCCCATCAGGAGGCGGCCGAGAGTGTGACCGTGCCCATGGCGGCCTAC
Source organism: uncultured Oscillospiraceae bacterium (assembly GCA_947631865.1). Lineage (GTDB taxonomy): Bacteria > Bacillota > Clostridia > Oscillospirales > Oscillospiraceae > CAJOIG01. Next base: position 45,069 of record CANRNF010000013.1, read on the forward strand.
GACGCCGGCGGGGCATACGGCTACGCCGCCAGCGAAGAGACCGTCCCGGTCCCCGCCCCCGCCGGGGCGGAGGCCAAGATCATCCGCACCGCGGACATGGACCTGGAGACCACGGATTTCGACGGGGCCGTGGAGGCCCTGGCCGCCCTCACCGGGGAGCTGGGGGGCTACTACGAGGCCAGCCGCCTGGACAACGACGGGGGCCGCTCCGCCAGCTATACGGTCCGGGTCCCCTCGGAGAACTTCCGGGCCTTCCTGGACCGGGTGGGGGGCGTGTGCCATGTGCTCAGCGTGAGCGAATACGCCGACGACGTGAGCGAGGCCTATTACGACACGGAGGGGCGTCTCAAGACCCAGCAGGCCAAGCTGGACCGGCTGCGGGAGCTGCTGGCCCAGGCAGCAAATATGGAGGACATGATCGCCCTGGAGAGCGCCATCGCCGACGCGGAGCGGGAGATAGACTATCTCTCCGGAACATTGAAGCACTACGACACCCAGGTGGACCTGGCCTCTATATCCATCTATCTGCGGGCGGTGAGCCGCCTGTCCGACGTGCCGGAACCGGAGCAGAGTTTGGGCCAGCGCGTAGCCGCCTCCTTCCGGGCGGGGCTGGGCTCCTTCGCCCAGTGGGCGGAGGACCTGCTGGTGGGCCTGGCCTACAGCTGGGAGTGGCTGCTCCTGGCGCTCATCATCCTGATCGCCGCCGTGCTTCTCGTTCGCCATATGGTGAAGAAGAGAAAGAACAAATAAGGAACTGCGCTATGGACATCCCATCCTGTAACACGTTCAGAGGATGGCGCATAGAAGCGGCAAGGTCATTACGGAAAAAAGCGTGGAGGCAAAGACCAGCTCCGAGGCAAAGACGTCGCCGCAGTCATATTCCTCCGCCAGAATGGAGGTGACGCTTCCGGCGGGCATGGCGGTCATCAGCACGCTCACGCTCACCAACAGCCTGTCCAGGGGAAGCCAGTACAGTGCAGCGTACACGGCCAAGGGGAACACAATGAGCCGCAGAAGGCAGAAATACAGCACCGGCCGTGAGAACAGCGCTTTTATCGGCGCGTCCGCCAGAACGGAGCCGATCATCAGCATGGACACCGGGATGCAGCACCGGCTCAGCGCTCCCACCGTGTCCAGCGCGAATCCCGGCAGCTTTACCGGCAGCACCATGAGCGCCAGCCCCAGGAAGATGGACACGATGCAGGGGTGGGTGGCCAGCTTTTTCAGCGCGTCTTTTCGTTCCACATCTGTGAATAGGCTCAGCCCTGCCGTCCACATGGTAAAGCGGATGGGTATCTGGAAGATGGAAGTGACCATAACGCCCATGCTCCCGTAGAGGACCTCGGCCACCGGCAGGCCGATAAAGCTGGAGCTGGAGCAGATCATGCCGTAGCTCAGCACACTTCTCCTCTCCCGGTCGAAGCGTCGGAACAGCACCCGGCTGCCCAGGATGGCGGTCATTTGGATGGCCGCGCTGATGGCGACGGCCCACAGGCAGTTTCGGGCGAACGCCGCCGTGACGGCTGCGCCGCCTAAAAAGGAATTAACAATGTTGCAAGGCAGGATGAGATCGATCAGCAGGGATGAAAGGCACTTGCGCCCGGCGACAGTGATGACGCTCAGCCTTGCCAGCAGCATCCCCAACAAAATCAACACAAACATCTGCGCCTGCAGTGAGAGCATTCGTCCGAAGAAATCCATAACGGCACCTTCCTTTCGGCCAGAGCATAGCACGGCGCACATGGGTTTGTGAAATACCGTTTATGGGCCAAGTTCATACTCCGAAAGCATGAACTTGGCCTATAAGACTGTTTAACGTATGAAATAAATCTGCCCCTCTTGACGGTCACGCTCATTCACGGTATCATATCGTCGAAATTATACTTTTGAGGTATATACTATCATGGAGCTGCGCCAAATCGAGAATTTTCTAAAGATCGCGGAATATGAAAATATCACCCAGGCCGCCGAGGTCCTGCACATGAGCCAGCCGCCTCTGACCCGGCAGCTACAGGCGCTGGAGGCGGAGCTGGGCGTGCGGCTCTTCGTCCGGGAGAAAAAGCGCCTGCACATCAAGGGCGAGGGTCATAAAACAGTACAGTATCAAATTTCAGGAATGGCGTGGCTTTCGAAGTCACGCCGTTTCCTTTTGCATCAGCTCATGGATGGGGATGAAGCCCACAAAGTCATAGGAGATGTGGATGCCTTGGCGGCGCTTGCCGCTGCTCTTGTCCGGGGCCTCGATGTAGATGGCCTTTACAAGCTCATGCAGCGCATACGGCGTCAGCTCTTCCAGCCCGGCATATTTGTGCGCCTGGGCGATGAACCGCTCCACATCGCCTGCTTTCTGCTCCTGCTGGGCCACCTCGTTAGTGAGTGCATCCACTTCCTGTTTGAGCTGCGCCTGCTCGTCCTCATAGGACTTGCTCATAGAGGCGAAACGCTCATCGGAGATCGCGCCGTTCACCCGGTCCTCATACAGCCTCATGAAGATACGATCAAGGTCTTTCAGCCGCTTTTCTGTCTTATTCAGATTTTTCTTGCTTACACGGATGGCCTCATCGGACGCCAGTTTCAGCTTCTCTCCCATGATCTCCCTGAAGTAGGCCTCGTGCGTAGTCACATAGGAGATGACCATCTGCATGTGCCGCCACACCATATCCTCCAGCACCACCGCACGGATGAAATGCGCTGAACAGCTGCCGGTATTGCCGCGGTAGCTGGCGCATACAAAATGATCCTGCCGCTTCTCAAAGTACTTGGTGGTGCAGTAGTGCATTTTCGATCCACAGTCTGCGCAGAAAACCAGGCCGGAGAACATACTGCTCTTACCTGTTTTCGTCCGGCGATGGCGCTGTTGGCGTATCTCCTGAACCTTCTCGAACACTTCCTCTGTGATGATGGCCGGTTGGGTGTCATAGAACACGGCATGGTTTTCCACTGGGTTTATCCGCGGCTTCTTGTCCCAAATGGAGTTGGAGTAGGTCTTGAAATTGACCGTACATCCCGTGTACTCTCTCCGTTCCAGAATATGAACGACGGTATTTGTGTTCCATTGGTACGGATCGTCGTTTTCCACATGGGCGGTGCTGCGACCCGCTTTGCTGGCATAAGCCGTAGGGTTGAGTATCTTCTCCGCTCTGAGAGCCTTTGCAATTTGCAGCGGCCCGCGTCCCTCCATACAGAGCGTGAAGATGTGCTTGACCACTTGCGCGGCTTCCTCGTCGATGATCCACTGCTTTGGGTTCTCCGGGTCTTTGACATACCCATACGGGGGATTGACTGTCAGTCTCTCGCCACGCTCACCTCTCGCCTTGTTAACGGCCCGTATTTTCCGACTGGTATCCCTCGCGTAAAACTCGTTGAACCAGTTTCGGATTCCCGCAAAGTCGTTTTCGATACTGTTCGGGTCGATGGTGTCATAGTTGTCGTTGATGGCGATGTACCGCACTCCATGCTGGGCAAAAACGAAGTTGATGTACATGCCCGTCAGCGCGGAGTTGCGGCCAAAGCGGGACAGATCTTTCGTGATAACTACGGCTACCTGATCGTTCTCCACCGCCTCCAGCATCTTCTGAAAGCCGGGCCGCTCGAAACTCGTACCCGAGTACCCGTCGTCCACGAAAAAGACCAGATTAGTGAAATGGTGATCCTGCGCGAATGTTTTGGTAATGCTTTTTTGATTGGAAATGGAATTGCTCTCGCCAGCCAGAGAATCCTCTTGACTTAAACGACAATATAATGCTGTGATCTTGTCAGTTGCCCGTGACATCTTTGATTCCTCCTTTATCGGGGCAACTGCCTTGTCAGAATTGGCTTGTTTGTTCATTCCTCCGCCTCCGCGCCGGTCATGTTCTGCTCCATGATGCGCTCCAGCTTCTGGTTAAGAAGCTCGATCCCGTCATAGCTGCCCGTGACAGAATAGGCCGTCCCGCCGATCTCTTTCGTCAGCGTGATCTCTGGCAGATCGCATGCGGAAAAGTTCTGGACATGAAGTTCGCCGGATTCGTCTTTTCGCTTTTCATGATCTTCGTGATCAGCAGAAAGAGGTTCACGCTCAAAGTACGGATCGGGATCGTGAAAGTAGTAGGTTGGAATTTCCTCATCGGGCTTTTCCGCTCGCATCATCTCAAAGATGTCGAATGCTTCATCCGAGGGATGTAGTTCCAGCAGACGGCGCAGAATGATTTGTTCACGGGGCGTGAGCAGCGCGAGGGCTTTCCGATCTTCCTCCAACAGTTCCGCTTCGGTTTTCTTCTTTCTGCTCATGGCGACCCTCCGTGATGGTGATAGGAGTTCAAGTTTGCGCTTTAAAGCATGATAGCAGAGCGCAACTGATTTTTCAAGAGTCACTTGCCAAGAACTCGGTCAAATTTGAAGCTTTGGCGGAGTGCAAAAGCGGCTTTTACAATCCTGGCAAGCAGGGCATGTGTGGCACCACATACGAAAAACCGCTTTTTTTGGCTTGCCGTGATTTTGCCCTCGCACAATCCTGGCAAGCAATGTATGTGGGGCCCCACATGCGAAAAAGTGTCCATTTTTGCTTGTTAGGGCAGCATCCCTAAAACCCTTTGATCGCACAAAAAATTGTGCGGCTGCGCGTCCCTTCGGGGCGCTTTTGTTTGTATGTTTTCGGTATCAGTTCGGCGCTTTTTCACCTCTGTGAGCGCGGCTTCGGCGGTGTGATATACAGGTGTGGCGGGTCAACGGAAAACCGGCTTTTGTATCATGTCGGGAATATGAAACGATCTCCCTTACGCGCCCTGTCTTTCGCAAAAAATCTCACAGCAGGCACCCAGCGGCAAGGGGATAGCTTGCAGGAGCAAGCGCAAAGGGGTCTTCCCTTGAAGGTCGCGGC
>CANRNF010000014.1 GCA_947631865.1 uncultured Oscillospiraceae bacterium
AACCGACCGGAACTGGATCGGCTGCTGGCACAGCTGAAAGCGGGGGACACGGTGATCGTGGAGTCCCTCTCCCGGCTGGGGCGAAGCACCAAAAACCTGATAGAGCTTGTGGAGACATTCCAGGCCAAGGGCGTGCAGCTGGTCAGCCTCAAAGAATCCATCGACACCGGTACGGCGTCCGGCAAGCTGCTGTTCACCCTCATGAGCGCCATCGCCGAGTTTGAGAGGGACGTCATTGCCGAGCGGACGGCGGAGGGGCTGGGATCGGCCCGGGCCAAAGGCCATGTGGGCGGCAGGCCCAGGACGAAAAAGGAGAAGCTGGTCCAGGCCCTGCGGCTGTATTCCACGGGGGAGTATACCTTGAAAGAGATCGAGGAACTCACCGGAGTCAAGAAGTCCACGCTCTATCGGTATTTGAAGGAAACCGTGAAGGATCTGTAAGACAAAAGCCCGCACAACTGGTCTTCCAGCAGCGCGGGCTTTTTGCTATCTTGTCTTGAATGAACCCAAACGGGCACAGTTGCATAAAGTGCTGATTAAGAGGTTTAAACAATGCGTCAACTTTTATACTAAGCCACCTCTTTATACCTGGTGTAGACATACTCATATATCCGCTGGCGGTATGCAGAGATGCTGATCTCGTCATAGCACTCGGGCAGTTCCGCCCAGAGCGTATCCCTAATCAGATTGTCCACGGCCGCCTTTGTCTCCTGCTTATCGGTCCAATGGTCGAGTTCGGATATCTTTTCCTTTATTTTTTGCAGCAGTTCAGCGGCCACCTCTTTGATCTTCTTTATGTCACTCTTACTCAAGTCCTCACGAAACAGCATATCGTAAAGAGACAGCTCCTCGTCGCTGGCAAATCCCTCCCGCGCATACCGCTGCTCTTCCTGATCCATCTGGTTCGCCAGATCCATCAAGTCCATGAAGGTCTTTTCTATCGTTGCCCTGTCCTGCTCGCTGTTATAAGCCTCAATGATCTTCTGATAGCGCTCGTAGTAGTTGATGCGGTCAGGATTTGTGAACAGCAACCTCTCCAGCTTTTGCTGAATGACCTCCTCCAAGTCCTTCATGACCAGATTCTTTCTCTTGACACGGGCAAATTCTCTGCGAAGCAGATCGAAGTCGATGGCGCTGATATCAAAGCGGCGGGGTTCCTCGGTCACTCCCTCCTGCGCCGGCTGTATTTCCACATAGGAACTGATGATGCCGTTTATCTCTATCATCAAGTCCGTTGTATTGATGTGCTTCCGCTTTTTCTGAAGCTCCGCATAAATGGCGGCGATCGCCTCATACTCCTTCCGGCTCTGCCCTGTAATATCACTGCGGTCAGTATATTTCATCAGCCGGTGCAGTTCCGACGCATAGGTAGCAAACGCTTTCTTATCCTCGACCGTGCCGCATACCGCATTTGCGGCGTCCTGCAGACGGGAGAGCTTCGCAAAGTCCTGCGCGTCGATGAGCGCTTGCAGGACAAAGTCCCGCTCAGCCAGAAAAGCCTTTGCCTTATCGATGGTCTCAAGAATGCGGGCAATGAGTTTTTCCTTATCCACGGTGGGATCAGTGCCCCCATCGCCGCCCACATTTGCAGTATAATCCGCCAAGGCCTTTCTGAGCGCCTTGACGATGCCGATGTAGTCTACGATCAGGCCATTGCTCTTCCCTTCGCTGACCCGGTTAGCACGGGCGATCGTCTGCATCAGCGTATGTGCTTTCAGAGGCTTGTCCAGATACAAGCAGGACAGGCATTTCACATCGAAACCTGTTAGCCACATGGCGCAGACGAATACAACGCGGAGCGGGTTTTGTGGGTCTTTGAAATCCTTGTCCAACTCCCGCTTCTCCATCTTTGTGCGGTGGTACTTGATATCCAGTCCCCACTTTTTGAAGGTCTGGACCTCGTTCTGCTCCTGGCTGATCACGACGGCCATTTCCGTTTCCTGCATCCACTGCAGCTTCCGCTCAAGCTCCTGGGCCTCCTGCTGGGTCGCTTTTTTGATCTTTGCCTTGAGATCTTCGATCTCTTTCACCCAGTATTCCTGGACGAAGTTATACATACGAACGCATGTCACCTTGTTGAGGCAGACGAACATAGCTTTCCCGCTCGTCCACAGGTCGGAATAGTGACCCACAAAATCGCGGGCGATGGACTTCAGCCTTGGCTCGGCGGTGAGCAGATGTATCTCCTTGGCAAATTCCGCCTCCAGCTTGTCCTGCTGGTCCACGTCCAGATCCGCCTTCTCAATGGCGTCCAGTATCTGCGTTGTGATCTCTGGGTTATGTAGGTCCAGGATCTTCTCTCCGCGGTTCTCATAATAAAGAGGCACTGTCGCGCCGTCCTCAACAGCGCGCTTGAAGTCATAGACGGACACATACCCGCCAAAGGTGCGGGCGGTGATGTTGTCATCGGACAGCAGCGGCGTCCCGGTAAAACCAAGGCGGGCGGCTGTGGGCAGCAGCTTCATCATGTTGTCCGCAAATATACCATACTGGCTACGGTGCGCCTCATCGGACATAATGATGACGTCGTGGTCGGGATAGATCGGTTCAGCCTTCGGCTGGTTGAACTTCTGGATCAGCGTGAAGATAAAGCTGGGGTTCCCATGCAGTTTTGCAATGAGATCATCCCCGCTGGACGCAATGAACTGCGATGCCTTCGTCTGCCCCAGCAGACCACAGTTTTCAAAGGTATCGCTGATCTGCGTGTTCAGTTCGTCCCGGTCCGTCAGGATGACGAATGTAGGAGAACCCGCAAACTTTCTGCGCACCTTTTGGGCAAAGAACAGCATAGAATAGCTCTTTCCGGAGCCCTGCGTATGCCAGAACACGCCCAGCTTGCCGTCGTTCAGTTTTCTCGCTGCATAGGCCTTTATCGCCTCGTTGACGCCGAGATACTGGTGGTTGCGGGCGAGTATCTTTGCCGTATGGCCGCCGGAGTGGTCATAGAGGATGAAATTCTCGAACAGGTCAAGGAAATTCTCTTTCTTGCAGATGCCCCGGAGCATCGTCTCCAGCGCCACGCTTCCCTGGTCCTCCTCGGCCAGCCGCTTCCACTCGTGGAAAAACTCATACTTGCTGCCCAGTGTCCCCACCTTGGCCTCCGCGCCGTTGGAGAGCATGAGGAAGGCGTTATAGTAGAACAGATGGGGAATGGTGTCCAGATAATCTGTATAGTTGTCCTCGTAAGCGTTCTGTACGTCCACGGTGTTCTTCTTCAGCTCCACGAACAGCAGCGGGATGCCGTTTACGAAACCCACGATGTCCGTTCTGCGGCGGTACAAGTCGCCGTGTATCTTCAGCTCCTTAATGGCGAGGAAGTAATTGTTGTCCGGGTCCTGGAAGTCTATGACGGCGGCCCGTCTGGTCTCCGTCTGGCCGTCCAGCTTCCGGACCGTGACGGGGATGCCGTCCCGCAGCAGAAAATACTTCTCCTCGTTCACCTGCAACAGGGAAGCTGTGGACAGTCTGTTCTCCAGCACTTTCTGTGCCTCGGAGATCTGGCTGTCGTTGATCCAGGGATTCAGCCGCTTGAGGGCTTCCCGAAAATAGCGGAGCAGCAGGATGTCCTTATAGCTCTCCCGGCCAAAGGTGCCGTCCCGGCCCAGGACCTCCGCATTATAGGCAAAGGCCACATCCCAGCCCAGCTCGTCCCGCAGCAGATTGCCCGCGCTCTCCTGAACGAGGATATTTTCGGAGTAATCGTATGACATGAATCTCCCTCAATTCTGTTACATATTTCTACGCAAATCGTTTGCTTTGCGTTTTGCCGATCTTAGACCTTTTTGACACTTTCTTTTAGTTTTAAAATGTCGCCCAACGCAATATAGGTATGGATGATACACTGCATGGCTTGTCCGCGTGAAATATCCGAATGAACGCCAGAACTCTGCAGAGCATTAATTTGTTCTATCCAATCAACTAAGTAGATTACCTCACTGCCGGTGATGGAATTCTTCACGGCCTTTCCCTGGAGTGTTTCTATTACCGCGGATAATTTATTATTGAAGTGTTCCCCAGACACATCGATTTCTACACCGGATTTAGTCTTATAAGTCTTTTGATCATACTTAGGCAAAACTTCATCAAACAATTGCTTTGCTGTTTCGGCCCATAATCTCCGACAGGAAGTAAGAACCTGTGAGTATCGCTCTGGGTTTCCGCCTTCCATTAAATCTTCTATCGCGTTTAGTTTTTGAAGTGTTGGGGTCGAAAGTTTAGAAAAATACTTATCTACTTCGTCTTGGTATTCTTCAAATATGACTTCGGCAGTTTTACCAAATTGAAGTTCAAGTTTCCACTTGACAGCAAAATCATAATACTGTGATTTCAAAATCGACAATTTTTTCAACCCATCTCTAATCTTCTGATTATAAATCTTCGTGGCCTCATACACACTACGTGTCAGTTTATCTGTCGCCAATAGAGCGAGTTCTCCTGAAACAGAAAAACCCTGTGTTGAAAAACTATTCAGCGCTGCTTTTGAACTTGTTATCACACCTTCTAGTTCAGAAGCGAGTTCTATAAAAATATACTGTTGTTTTTCTGATATGTAACTACGCCCATGAGATGCTGCTACAAGCCATGCAGAATGGACTATATGACCATCTTCTGTCCGCGGATATCCGCCATACTCATATTGCAGCCACTCTTGACCATCGGCGTCATTTACAAGTCGGGCAATTTTCATACACTGAAGGAGCGCCGACGAAACAGAAATAGTGTCATCCTCAATTCCATTAATAACTTTGTCGCACGCTTCTAATGCCTGTGCTCTTTTTGTTGCAAAATCGCTCATATCAATAATCCTTTCTACAGACCTTTACGCCTTAATGCGACTGGGTAGATTCATTGAGTAGTTCCTTGAAGGCCTTCGCCCAATCTGATAACAGCATGCCTGTATAGCCCCTGCTGATACTGTGTTAGCTTTCTATATAAATCACGATCTTGAAACTCTGTCCATGGCATTGGATAAGTATCTCCTTGCTGTATTTCAAGATCAGTTATTTCTTTCCTAGCAACATTTTGGGCGCTTGACAATGCTTCTATCATTCCGAACCTTGTCGGATTCTTCAGTTGGTCCTGCAATTTTAAATAGCTGTTGATGAGGTCATATATTTCCTTGGCTTCCTTGGCCTCGTTCATTTTTTCTGCTTCGTCCATTCAATTACACCCCCAATTCCCCGCTCATCAACTTTGGCAACAGCCGGTCACGAGCCTCTGTCAACTCTGCAATAATTTTTGTCATTGTCCTCATTTGATCCAGATATCTATGAGCAATCGTTTGAAACTTTGTAAGAATCGAATCGGCTGGCACTACAATCTGTAGATTTCCAAATGTTCTTTTACTGATTTCCAAATACGTTGAACCGCCAGCAATATTACGTATTTCATTTACTCGGTTCATCAAATTGAAAAGTAAATACATCTGCATCTCTGGTTTAAAAGGAACACATGAGATAAATCCCTGATTTGTACATATTTCATGGTCACAGACTCCGAAGAACCCGACGCTTGCCCTACTTGTCATTAGAATCGCTTCAGGGGGTAACATTTTGGAAGAACAGTTCTTAAACCCTGACTTTGTTATTTTTACAGCAGTATCCAATAACACCATCGAAAAACTATTCGTTATATCCGTTGGAGTAGCCCATGAAATATTACCATTTATGTAATACTCAGATACTTTTGTCGAAGGTGTTCCTCCTCCAAAAATACTACAAGTATCTCTAACTTGAAATACCTTCCATCCCTCCGGCACACCGTCAACAACAGTCACATCCTCATATCCCGGAAAGCGCAAATCGACAAACCATTCTTTATATAATCGTTGCGCCGCTTCTTCAAGGAGTTTGATCTGCTTTTGGTTGTTTTCGATAAGGTCTTCTATCGTGCCGAGAACACGCACGATCTTATTCTGTATATCAAAATCAGGGCATGGTATATCAAGTTCATGTAAAATTTTCGTCGTCAGAAACTTGGTGGCGGATCCGGAAGACATCGTCTTGAGAAAACGCAGCTGCTGGTTCATTGCATAACACAAAAAACGGACCAGCAATTTATTTCTGTCGGCTGTTTCAATAATATAAGTCCGCTGGTAAGCATTAAATCGCCCATTATAATATTTGGCCGTAAAATTGCCGCTCGCATTATTTCCGGCAAGCAAAACGGCCTCTGTATCATAGGCCCAGTCATTGATTCTAAGTGTTGTCGGGTCGCAAGTAAAAAAGGGATACTTCCCACTTTGGACCGCTGCATTTGAATCAAGCTTTCCTGTTTTTATTGTAGCTATATCCTTTAACTTTTTTGTCTCATATTTCATAGCCCCATCTCCTTCAAATTCTTCGAGATGGTGTCCATCAGGTCATTGGATTCTGCCTGCAGTTCCAGCAGTTCCCGGTGGATCTCCGCCATGCGCTGGGCAAAGTCAATGCCGTCGTCCTCTACGGGCGCGACGCCCACATATGCCCCCGGCGTCAGCGACCAGCCTTTAGCCTCTATTTCAGAAAGGTCAGATATCTTACACAACCCGGCAATATTCTGGTATTTCCCATCACCGAATTTATCATAAAGCCATTTTGCTCCTTCGATAGCTAGAAACTGATCATTAACTATTTCCTGAGAAGATGAGAGGGTCTCCAACATTTGCTTTTTAAATGTCTTTACATTCTTATATCCCATCTTCTTAACGGAACGACGCTGGTTGATCCGTTCAAATATTGTCACGTCGTCAATGATGCGGTCAATTGCGTTCTTCCATTTTTCGTAAATACTATCCACATACTCCTTCATTCCAAAGCAATCCGGAAGAGCGTGGATACCATCGACAGCAGAGATGTACTTCTCAATAGCCGAATCCATTTCTGCGTATACCTCGTCTTCATGGTCAGCGAGAGCTCCATACTCTTCCTTTAGCTCCAAGAGAAAACTGTGGATATGTGAATAATACTCTTCCATCAATGCCTTGTATTTCTCCACCTCTCCCCGGTACAGCCACACGATGGCGTTTATATTCCTGAGCTGCCATTCCGACCACTCGTTAAGGGTCCGATCCACCGCGGTGTAATAGCTGCTCGCGTCGATGAACAGCACCTTGTCCTTGATGTTCTCGGCTTTCTCCTTATCAAAGAACCAAAGAGAGCACGGTAGAGACTTGGTATAGAAGAAGTTATTGGCGACACGGATGATCACATCCACATGGCCGGTGCGGATCAGTTTCTCACGGATGTCCTTGTCCTTGCCCTGGCTGTCTGTTGCAGAGGAGGCCATGACGAAACCGGCGCGCCCATGTTCGTTCAGATAGGCGTAAAAGTACGATATCCAGAGATAGTTTGCGTTGCCGACCTCTTTTTTCTTGTTCACACTGGGCAGGCCGAAGGGCAGCCGTCCCGCGGCACTGGCGGACTCCGACTTGACCTTGTCCACATTGAAGGGAGGATTCGCCATCACATAGTCGCAGCATCCGGCCAGATTATGGGCGTCGTGGTAGAAGGTATTGGCCTCGTCGCCGGACTTGATGACGCCGGTCAGACCATGGACCGCCATGTTCATGAGGCAGAGTTTGGCGTTGTATTCGACCTTTTCCTGCCCGTAGAAGGTCATAGTACTATTGGCGTTCATGCCCGTCTGATTGACGAAATCCCCCGACTGGATGAACATGCCGCCGGAACCGCAGGCCGGGTCCAGCAGTACGCCGCTCTTCGGCTCCAGGATATTGACGATCATCTTCACCAGCGACTTCGGCGTAAAGAACACGCCGTCATCCGATGCGATGTTCTTGGCGAACTTGTTGAGGAAATACTCATAGATGCGGCCGATGACGTCGCCGCCTACCTCATCCAAAGCGCTGTTGTTGAAGATGCGGAGCAACTCAGATAGAAGCTCGTCCGAGAAATCAGTATAGCTCTTGGGAAGGACACCCGCAAGCTGTTCGCTCTGCTCCTCGATGAGCTGCATGGCGTTGTTGACCACCTCGCCGAGGCTGGCCATAACATTGCCTTCCCTGTTTTCCAGTCCGGCAGAGGCTATATCCTCCGGGAGATTCAAAAGATAATCATACTGGGCTTCTTTCGGAAGATACAAGGCGCTTTTGGCCGCAAAATCGCTTGCCTCCACCGGCAGCGTCATGCCGCCGCGGGAGGGCCGGTCTTTCAATATCTCCGCCTCGACCAGCTTGAACCGGCTGTAGGCATAGCGCAGGAAGATAAGGCCCAGGACCGGCATGCAGTATTGGTTTGAAGTAAGCTTTGACCCCGCGCGCAACAGATCTGCGGATTCCCAAAGCTCTGCTTCCAGTTTTTTGATATTAACCATGTATCTATGCCTCTACTTTACTGAATTATCCATATCCAAAGCGGTACCACGATGTCCGTTTGTCCGCTCTCAGGAGGCAAAAACGATGCCTATTCCATTCCCTTATATCCGTTCTTCTCGGCGTGGCCCAGAAGGTAAAGGAACGCGAAGGCGGGGATACGGATCATGTCCCTGCCGGTTTTGGTATTGTGCAGTCCAAAATCATTGGCATTTTTGGTGACAACAATGGATGCAGCAGCCTCAGAGGAAAGCTCGGAAATCGCGTCATCGTCAGCAATAGGGGCATCCTCGCGGTATTTTACCTCGATCAGGATGTTCTTCGCATTTGCACATTCAACGACGATATCGACTTCCTTATCCTTTTTCCCGCCCCGGAAGTAGCCGACAGAGGTGGCCTGCTGATAGTAAAATGCGGCGACGTGCTTATAGACGGCTGTCTCCACGATCTTTCCCATCTCCACCGGATCAGTCAGGAGGGAGTCATCCATCAAAACAGCGTTGCGAATAGCGGCATCGGCGATGTAGATTTTGGGGCGCGCCTTCAGGACCTTTTTCCCGGCAATATTAACAGGCCAGCTCTGGTAGATCAGGTTGGCGCTCTCCAAATACCGGATGTAGTTCTCTACCGTAGGCCTTGAGACGCCGCCGAGTTCTTTGGCGATCGCATCCACTGACACGATCTCGGAGGAAACATTGCAGAGATATAAAAAGATCCGTTCCAGCTCGGTGGCGTTCCGGATGCTGTATAGAGAGGGAAGGTCCCGTTTCAGGACCTTATCGACCACGTCTTCCCGCATGATCTGCTGGGCATATATGTCGTTTTCGGCAAGCGCCAACTCAGGGAAACCACCAACCAACAGATAGCGGTTAAAATGGTTTTGCACCTTGGAGAGCTGGAGCATGATCTGTGTGCGTTCCTGCTGCGTTTTATGCAACAGAGGAGTGATCTTCAGGTCATGGGGGAGCGAGGGACGGTCAACATTCAGCAGCTCGCAGTATTCATAGAACGACATGGTGGGGACCTGGATAGTGGACCAGCGGCCGGCGCCGCTTTCCTGAGTGCCTTTTACCAGGGCAGGGCTAGCGGAGCCGGTGGCCACGATCTTGGCATCAGGCTGCGTGTCATAAATGATCTTCAGCCACTTGTCCCAATCCTGGGCATACTGGACCTCGTCGAAAAAATAGTAGACATTCTGATCCGGGCAAATGCTCTCATGATAGCAGTCCAGAATGTCGCTCATGGCGCTGAGCTTCAGCATGGGATGATCCATAGAGATGAAGACGATCCGCTGGGGTGGAACATTTTGCTTAAGGAGGGCTTCGATCATCTGATACTGGATCGTCGTCTTTCCGACGCGCCGGGTGCCAGTCAGCACAACGGTGCGGCGGATGTCCTGCTGCATAAGGCGCTTCATCGCCTCATAAAAGGCAAACCTTTTATATGTTTTGGACATCTGAGGGCTGACTGTCCCCGTCTTCCACCAAGGGTTATATGATGTAAGGACCTTCAAGATCCTGTCTTTGCTGATAATTGCCATGCTAAGCCCTCCTTTATAAAGAAATATACAACAAATCTTCATTTTTGTCAACAAAGATTGAAAGTATACTTACAATCTTTGCTGTAAAAGTTGAAAGTTTTGAGACCATGTAGGATGCAGCGCGGGAGGACATCCCAGACTGCGGGACGGACTTGTGGAGTGCAAAAGTATGCCTTACCGCTGGGTGATCCCCGGCAGCAAGGTGTTTCTTTGTCATGAGCGGCTTATAAAATATGTAAAACGGGAGATCCGGAGGGGAGTCTCTAACAATAGAAACGGATTTTTGAGAAAGTCGAGAAAATTCGTCTTGATTCGCTGCGGAGGATGGTGTAAACTGTGGACAACGAAAAAACGAGAAAGTCGAGAAAATTCGGTGCCAGGAGGACGCGAAGATGATAGCCAGAGACATTTATCTTGAACGGCTCAAGTCCAGGATGCACAACGGAAAAGTCAAGATCATCACGGGCATCAGGCGCTGCGGGAAGTCCTATCTGCTGAGTTATATTTTCAAGGACTACCTGCTGGAGCAGGGCGTTGACGCGGAGCATATCATCGAGATCGCCTTGGATCGGAAGCAGTTTGAGCGCTTGCGGGACCCGAACGCGCTCTATGAATATGTTGTCAGCCGGATCAGCGGAGCTGGGAAGTATTATCTCTTCATTGATGAGATACAGCTCTCCTATAAGGTGCGGCGGTCGGATGTGGACATTGACGCCATCGCCGAGGCTGACCGTGAACTGGCATACACCACGTTCTACGATGTTCTCAATGACCTGATGGTCCGGCCTGGCCTTGACATCTATGTGACCGGGTCCAATTCCCGGATGCTGTCCAAGGACATCGCCACGAATTTCCGCGACCGGGGCGATGAGATCCGGATGTTCCCTCTGAGCTTTGGGGAGTATTACGCCGCGGCGGGTCTGGAGAAAGCCGACGCATGGGCGGAGTATGTGGTCTATGGCGGGATGCCGCTTGCGGTACTGGAGAAGGATGAAAACGAGCGGGCCCGTTATCTGGCGGGGCTGTTTGAGAAGGTCTACGTGGCGGACGTGGTGGAGCGGTATGGTGTGCAGGATGCCTACCTGGAGAACCTCATCGATGTGGTGGCGTCCAGTGTGGGTTCCCTGACCAATCCTAGCAAGCTGGCGAACACCCTCAATTCAGTCAATCATGCGGGCACCACGGATAAGACGGTGAAGAAGTACCTGGACGCGCTGGAGAACGCCTTCATCTTTGAAAAGGCCAGGCGGTTCGACATAAAGGGGAAAGCGTACCTGGATTCGCCGGTGAAGTATTATGCGACGGATGTGGGCCTCCGCAACGCCCGGCTCGGTTTCCGGCAGATCGAGGAGACGCACCTCATGGAGAATATCCTCTACAATGAGCTGGTCCTGCGCGGGTACAGCGTGGACGTGGGAACCGTGCGCTATGCGGAGACGAAAAGCGGAGTCAAACTGGAGCGGCAGCATGAAATAGATTTTGTCGTCAACCGGGGCATGAAGCGGGCATACATCCAATCGGCGTTCAGCGTGGAAGGGGAGGACAAGAGACGGCAGGAGATAGCGCCCCTTCTGAAAAGCGGTGACTTTTTCAAGAAGATGGTCATAACGGCCGGCAGCGCCAAAGCACACATGGATGAGAATGGCATCCTGTATATGGGCATCATCCCGTTTTTGCTGGACCAGAACAGTCTGGACGATTGAACGGGATGTTGATGGCCTATAGGAACGGTAAACAGATGAAAAAGTAGAAAATGTGGGAGGTCAGCAATTATGCTGGATGAACTCGACTTATATACAGGGGTATTGAGATACAAAGATATTGATTTTACTTTTGCATTTGATAAGCGAGAATTGCGTTTGATTCCCCCAGAGGAAAAAAGGCGTTTGATTGAATGGGACTGGAGGATGAGTCCCTTGGGCGAAGGAGCATTTGCACCGGCAGATCCAATCTCGGTTGGAGAGAAGTTTCTAATTGGCGAATGTAATGAGACAAGACATAAGATTATCTTCATCCCTAAGCAAGGAAGTAATCTTTATTTTTATAATTCTGTAGTTCGCATTGTACTTGCAGCATACATCATTTGTAGAGTTGACAGGGATAAAATTGATCGACTCTCTATTTCATGCCCAGAGGTAGACTATATCCATCCGGTAAACCAAGCGATTTCATTGGCATTAGGCCCAATCGATGATTTGCATAAGGGTATTTTTACGTTAAGTACACAGGGGTTTGATAATACGACTACGGAGAAGCAAGTGTTTTCTGTGGATGATAGAGAGGTCAATGTATACTTTAGCATTTCGAGGAAAGTCAGCACAAAGATTGGTGAATCGCCATTGAGCTTAAAATCTGCGCTGATATTTGAATTCGATCCTACTAGTGATTTCGATTTCATTATACGATTGTGGTGGATTGCAAGGGAGTTCATCAGATTCTTGTGTTATCGGAATAATGTTTTTATATCTTCAATTGAAATTTCCGCACCATATGAAGGCGGAAAACACGAAAATTTTGCGACACTGTTTGTACTGGATCAAGATGGAGAGGTTGAACCAGAGGCGCTGCAAAATAGCCGTTGCATAAAACAGGCGTACATTTCAGGACATGAAGGAGAGATTCTTTCTGATATTGCTGCCGATAGAATTTATTTACGGCATCTTCCGGATACTTATCAATCCGGGCGGCACATTGACGCGGCCCGCTTTGTGATGATCACAGCAGCATTTGAATGGGAGTTCGATAGATTATATCCTGAGGGCATAAAAAAAGATAGTTCAACGATTTCTGCAGAAAATTCTGTATATGAGGAGATAATGCTGATGATACAAAAAGCAGATGGCAAACTTTGCCATCTGCTTTAATCATTTCGCCTATCTGTTCAGCTTCAACTGCCCGGTCATTGTCTTCTCCTAGAAATGTATCATCATTGCTAGGGATTCCCAGCAAGCCTCAAATCAACATACTTCTTTATCTCTGTATAAACATACTCAGCATTATTGATCTGCTCCTGTGTCTCCAATTTGCTGACGATGAACATATCATCATAGTCAGAGGCGTTGCGGATCACAAATGCCGAGCCTATCATTTGGGACATCTTTTCCGGGAATACGCCCTCTTTGATATATCGGCGCCGAAACTCTGAAATCACACCGCTGTGCTTCTTGGAGTCAAAGTTATCAAAGGCCAGCACCGCACGCAGCGAATGAAAGATAGCGTAATATGCCCTGTTATTGGCTGCCCGATAGCTGCCATTGTCAAACAGCAGGCGGGCCACGTCCAAGTCCTCCCCCGCACGCTCAAGGCGATACTTGGCGTAGTCCTTTTGCGCTGCGTCATCAAGCATACCGAACGCCATCCTTTCTCACGTTCTGATAGAACGGTGACGCCGGCAGATAGCGCTCAAATGTCTGCCGGCTCTGGAACACGGGAGAAAGAAGAACATCATAGTCAAGGTCCAGCCTGTCAGACGCCGCCAGCATCTTTCTGCGCTCCGTGCTGATGGCCTCTTGGGGCACATCCAGCAACACCATTACGTCGATATCGCTGTCAGGCGCAAAATCGCCGCGGGCACAGGAGCCAAACAGGATCACTTCCCCAAGCGACGGGCCATATATCAACTTAGCTTCCGAGGTAAACCTTCTGACAACTTCCTCGATCGTCTTTGGCGTCACTGTATCACCCCCCTTGCCTTGTCAGTATTCTACCACAGCCATGCCTCATTATCAAGAGAGCACCAATAACGGATGAAGGGTGTGGAACCGCAAGAGGGCACAGCAAAACAGACGCCGGAGAAAGCGACAAGAGGCTGTGGGTGTGTGGCTGGCGGTACCATGATGTACAGGCCCTGCGCAAGACGATCAACGGTGTGTTGGAGCCGGGAAAGGCTTATAAAGCTTACCATTTTTTGGACACAAAAAGTGCACACCCGGAAAGGTGTACACTTTTTGCTGTTTTTGTGCCGGTGGGGTCCACCGGGCGGAAATCCCCTTGTACCAAGGGTTTGCGGTGTGAGGAAACACTATGTAGCTGGCGGTGTGTGGGCATGATCGTGGTTACACACGTGCTGGTGAACGACCCCACCAGGGGCTACGGCGTGTTCATCGATAACATGCTTGACGCGGCATAGAAGAATAGCGGCGCCCCATGGCCATCCGGCCATGGGGCGCTGTTTGTATTATCTCCGACAATATTGGAAAATGTAGATTGGGGGACCAGAGCCGCATGGAAGGCCCCCTTGTGAAAGGGGGCTGGCAGCGCCGCCAAGCGCTGACTGGGGGATTGTCGTTCGGCTGGCAATCCCCCCGGCCCTGCGGGCCACCCCCCTTTGACAAGGGGGGCTCCATATGGTGCGGGGCCTTCCAACAAGAAAGGAGATAGTACAAATGAAGATCGACAGAGAAGCATTCAGCGCATTCCAATTGGAGATGCGGGAGCGGGAGTACAGCCCCGCGACGGTGGGGAAGTACGCCAAAGCAATAGACATGCTCCTCACCTTCGCCGGGGGAGAGGTGACCGAGAAGGCCACATTGGTGGCATTCAAGGAGTCGCTTGTGGCGCAAAAGAAGGCCGCCGGGACTGTGAACGGGACCCTGGCGGCGGTGAATACGTATTTGGATTTTTGCGGATACCGTGAATGGCGATTGAAGTTCCTTCGCGTTCAGCGCCGGAATTTCGCCGATCCCAGCCGGGAACTGAAGAAAAACGAGTATGAAAGGCTGGTGCATACCGCCCGGAAGGAAGGGGACACAAGATTGGCCTTGCTCCTTGAGACCATGGCGGCTACAGGCGTTCGGGTAAGCGAGGTGCAGGCCATAACGGCAGAATCGCTGCGGGCTGGCAAGGCTGAAATAATATGCAAAGGGAAGCGGAGAACCATCGTTTTGCCTGGAAAACTATGCAAAACGCTCCTGAAATACTGCAAAAATGTGAATATCGCGTCCGGGCCGGTGTTTTTGAGCAAAACGGGGCGTCCATTGGACCGGAGCAATATATGGAAGAGCATGAAAAAGCTTGCCGCCCGGGCCGGAGTGGCATTAAGCAAGGTATTTCCCCATAACCTGCGGCATCTGTTCGCGAGGACCTATTATAAGATGTATAAGGACCTGTTGCGGCTGGCGGATATCCTGGGCCACAGCAGCATAGAGACCACCCGTATCTATACGATCCGCAGCTTCACGGAGCAGCGGGCCCAGATGGAGCATCTTCCGCTACTATTATAAAAAGAAAAACCACAGAATTCGCATTCTGTGGTACGAGCAAGGAAAAACTTCCTTTGAGCCCAACTTTACGGTGTTGATTATAGCCTCCCACACCGAAAAAAGCAAGAGGAATTTCAAAAAATCTTGATTTTTTTACATAACGTCATAGCCTGTTGCCCATATCTCGGGCCACAGGCGGCGTGAGCGCGCTCTTTTTGCCATCCAGGAGGCTGCTTTCCCTCAAAGCCTGTGGTAAGAAGCCCCTATTTCCGTTATTTTGGTGCTTGCGCGTTCTCCAGAATGCGAAGTCTGTGGTACGCGGAGAGGGCTCGCAAAATAATTATCTTAGGAGGAAAAGAGACAATGACAAAACGTATGCTCAGCCTGCTTCTGGCGCTGGTCATGACTCTGTCTCTGTGCGTCCCGGCCCTTGCGGCTGACGAGTTCGAAGCAGAGACCGTGACCGAAGTTGAGGAGCAGGCACCCGAGGCCCCTGTAGAGCCCGAGGCTCCCGAGGCCGAGGTCGTTGAGGAGCCCGTAGCCGAGGAGACCGTGGAGGCCCCCGAGGTGGCGGCTGTCATCGAGGAGCCCGCGGACGCTCCCATGCCCGCGGTCACCGGCGTTGACGACACCGCTGTCGCCGCTCTGCAGGCTGCCATCGAGGCTGCCACTGCGAAGAAGGCTGCGGCTACGAACAACGAGCTGCACGACGCTGGCAAGGAAGGCGCTAAGGACTTCCTGGGCACTCTCGAAGACGCCGAGGACGCCATGGACGACATCGTGTCCGGCAACGTGGCCGCCAACTGGAACACCGCTCTGGTCAACGAACTGGCCAAGACGCTGGAGGCTCTGACCAAGGCCCTGACCGACGTGGCCCTGCCCAGCCAGGAGTTGTGGTTCTCCGGTACGAACCCCATCGTTAGCGAGCTGGGCCTGACGGCAAAGCTTTCCAATGAGACAGGTATCAATCCCGGCTATTATGTTGGCGGCGGTAGTGGAAAAAATGATAGTTGGGGTTACCCCACGGTGGATACGGACGTCAATCTGGCCAAGAAGAACGTGACCACCGACAAGGAATGGACCCGGGCTTACAGCGCCGACTATCTGACCAAGCTGCAGGCGGTCATCACCGACGCTCTGGATCTGGTTGAGGCCTTCGCCAGCGACAACGTGGTCGTGACCTACAAGCAGGCCCAGGACGTGATCGACCGGATCGTGGCCGTGACCCGTGGCAACGGTGGCTTCAGCAGCACGACGGATAAGGCCAACCTGAAGACCAGCACGGCCTATGCCAATGCGAAGAAGATCACCACTGTCGCCGAGGGCTATGATGCTTTGCAGGCCGCTTACACCAAGGCTGAGAACGCTGTCAAGGCCTATAATGCGGATAAGTCCGCGTATTTCCAGACTCCTGCCAATAAGCTTATCACGAATAATTGGACGGTTGCACGTGATGGCGGCCGCAATTTGTATGGGCTTAATGCTCCCTCCAGCGTCGTTGCGGACAAGGAGCTGTGGCTTGCCAATACCATGAAGGCTTATAATGGAGCTACTGACGCGAAGGGCTTTGTGGATGTGAACGGCGTGGGCATGGTCTATGCGGATTATGCTCAGAAGCTGGTCATCAACCGCCGTGTCTATGACCTGGAGGAGTTCGCGAAGGCTCTGGACGGCCTGAAGATCAAGAATACCGCCAAGTTCACCACGCCTGTCCTTCCGGCGTACGCTGTGGACAACAATACGATCAATAACCGGCGTGTCGTAAATTCTATCACGCTGAACGTTGAAAAAAAGGCCTATGACGGTGTTCAGAAGGACGAGGCTAACACTAAAGGCGAGAAGTTCTATGTCTACGGCTACACCGTGCAGGAACTGAACGGCAACGTCGTGGCCCGTAGATTCGCAGCCACCACTCCTCGTACTTTTGATAAGGCTTACCTGAGCGCGGATTACACCAATGTGTCGGCACAGATCTTTGACGAGAGCGCTTGGGATAGCGATACTATCACGATCTATCCCATCAAGGCCGATGACGGCACTGTAAAGATTAGTGGCGAGCATTTCAAGGGCGGCGAGACTATCGTCGTGAGCATCTATAAGGCTGTCTTTGGTGAAGTGACCACCGGCCACCAGAACTACGACATCGACCCGGTGCCTGTGGATACCTACACCATCAAGCTGGACCAGGACCTGTACACCGGCCCCAAGATGATCTCCGGCAAGAGCACGGATGCTGTTGCCAGCCAGAAGACGGTGCCCAGCTATGTGCCCGGCACTGGTATTGCCGCTACTGGCAGCGAGGACAGCTTCTTTGTTGCTCTGGACCGCGCGCCCTCCATTGCCGCGCCTGCTAATGCGGAGCATATCCAGATCCAGGTGAACGACGTGACTGACGGCGGCACCTACAACGCCAACTATGTGCTCGAAAGCCATAGTATGGGTGGTACTGGCTATACGGCCGGCCACGCAATCAGGGTCAGCACTACCGCTTCTGTGCCCATCGCCGCTGGCGACATCTCCATTGCCTACGTTAGCGACGAGTGCGAGACGACGGGTCATGTTGCTAGCGCGACGAGCCACACCTATTTCCTGCGCGGCGCCGTGACGGTCACTGTGCCCTCCATCAAGACGATCGGCAGCGAGAAGTATCGCACCGGTTATTATGAGTTCGAGGACATCGTGGCGAAGGCCAAGACCATGCTGGATGGAAATTATGTTGCCAAGCCCGAGACGAAGATGACCACTGCCCAGGCCAAGGAGATCCTGAAGGTCAACTACGATAAGGCTAAGGCGTTTGTGGACGCCGCCGCTACCTACGGCAACTGCCTGTACTATCGTACCCTGATGGATACCCTGCAGAAGAACCTCAAGACCAACATGGACAACCTGCGCAAGGGCATCGACAAGACCGAGCTTGAGGCCGCCATCGCCAAGGCGAAGGCCCTGACCGAGGCCGATTATACCGCTGAGACCTGGGCCGCCGTGAAGACCGCCCTTGCCGCCGCCGAGGCTGTTGACGCCGATACGACCCTGAGCGCCGACGTCGAGGCCGACGAGAAGGAGGTCAAGGACGCTACCGACACCCTGAACAACGCTATGACCGCGCTGGTGAAGAAGGGTTCCGACCTGGTCGATCTGGAGGCTGCTATCGCCGACGCCGAGAAGCTGGTCGCTTCCAAGGCTGACTACACCACCGAGACCTGGACCGCCTTCGAGACCGCTCTGTCTGCCGCGAAGACCGTTGCCGCCGACAAGAAGGCCACCGCCGCCGACATCGAGAAGGCTCTGACCGATCTGAAGGCCGCGCAGACCGCGCTGAAGAAGACCGAGCTGGCCGAGGCGAAGGAAGCTCTGGCTGACGCTGAGGAGAAGGCCGAGGCTCTGACCGAAGCCAACTACACCGCCGAGAGTTGGGCCGAGCTGAAGAAGGCTCTGGACAACGCCGAGAAGCTGGCCGACACCGCCACTGCGGCTGAGATCGAAGCCGCCGCGAAGGCCATCGAGGACGCCATCAAGGGTCTGGTCGAGAAGACCACCACGCCCGAGAAGCCCGAGATCCCCGCGGCTCCCGCTTCCGGCACCGGCTGGGTCCACGCGAAGGACGGCACCTGGTACTACTACAAGGACAAGGCCCTGCAGAAGAGCAAGTGGATCTATGGCAAGGGTGGCCTGTGGTACTACGTTGGTCCCGACGGCGATATGTGGACCGGCTTCCGCAAGATCGGCAACGCTTGGTTCATGCTGCAGACCTCCGATAAGGGCGGCGTGCAGGGCAAGCTGCTGAGCGGCTGGATCTCTGATCCCGCTGTCCCCGGCACCGACGCCTACGCCCGTACCGACCGCAACAGCGGCCACTTCGGTGAGATCACCTGGACGGCGGCCAATGGCGACTTCGTCAACGGCCACTTCACCAAGGGCGATCCCGCTGCCTGAGGCAAGAGCGAACACAGCAAAAACCTAGCAAAACCCAACAGGGGGGCAGGGCATTTGCCCTGCCCCCTTTGCAAAAAGGTGGTGTAGTCACGTGGATACCGTGGAAATCAGACCGGCCGGGAGGCTGGGACAACATGATACAGGCGTCTCCATGACGGCGGGGGACATAGAGGGCTTCCTGGGAAGCCTGCTGGTGAAGGGCCGGGCCCCGGAGACCGTGGAGCGGTATCACCGCGGCCTGGAGCGCTTGGCGGAAGTCCTGCCCGAGGACGGCATGATCCGGCGTGACACGCTGGAACAGTGCCGGGAGGCGCTGCTCAATAACGGCTGCGCGCCGAGGACGGCGAACCTCTATATCTCCGTGGCCAACACCTACGTGGCCTATATGGGTCACCGGGAATACCAGTTCCGGGACACCCTCCGTGCGGAGGAGAAGCCCCAGCCGGAGATGAGCCGGGGCGAGTACCGGCATCTCCTGCAGGTGGCGAAGCTGCTGGGGCGGGAGAAGGTCTATCTGCTGGTGAAGGTGTTTGCCGGGGCGGACCTGCCGGTGCAGGAGCTGGAGAAGGTGACGGTGGAGGCCGCGAAGGCTGGGTATGTCACCATAGGCGAGGGGAGAAACAAGAGAAACATCCATCTGCCCCGGTGCCTGTGCGAGGAGCTCTTAGCCTACGCGGACCGGAATGGGCTCTACACCGGCCCCCTGTTCCTCACGAAAGAGGGCACGCCCATGGATAGGACCTACGTGACCAGCTCTATCCGGGACCTGTGCGTCCTGGCCCAGGTGCCCGTGGAGAAGGGCAACCCCCGGTGCCTGCGGCGGCTGTACCTGGCCGGGCGCAAGGCCATAGAGGACAATTTGGCCCTGCTGGTGGAGCAGGCCCTGGAACGGCAATTGGAAGAGGAACAGCTCACCGTTGGATGGAGCGCTGCCATATGAGCAGCGCTCCATTATAATATAGGGCGCGCGGAAGCGCGCCCTTCGTTATTGACAAAGTGGCGGGCGGGGAATTATAGTGGATTTGACAAGTTGGATCGGGAGGAAAACGGGATGAAGACGTGCGCGGCGAAGCGAATACTGTGCGGGCTGCTGGCGGTGCTGACGGCGGCGGTCATGGGACCGGCGGCGTGGGCGGACAGCCCAGTACCGGAAACGGGGAAGGAGCTGACGGAACAGATGGAGATCGGCTGGAACCTGGGCAACACCTTTGACGCCCCCGGCGAGACGGCCTGGGGCAACCCCGTCACCACGGCTGAGCTGTTCGACACGGTGAGGGAGCTGGGCTTCCACACCGTGCGCATCCCCGTGTCCTGGAGCGGCCACACCTCCACCGCGCCGGAGTATACCATCGACGAGGCCTGGATGGACCGGGTGGAGACGGTGGTGGACCAGGCGCTGGAGGCGGGGCTTTTCGTGATCATAAACGCTCACCACGACAACGGCCTCTATAACCCCGCGCCGGCCAACGCCCAGCGGGCGAAAGAATATCTGGCCGCCATATGGGGCCAGATCGCGGCCAGGTTCGCGGACACGGACCACCGGCTCATCTTCCAGACCATGAACGAGCCACGGGTGGAGGGCACCAGCTACGAGTGGAACGTGGACGCCCATAACGAGGATTGCATGGCGGCGGTAGACGTGGTGAACGAGCTCAATCAGGTCGCCCTGGACGCCATCCGGGCCGGGGGCGGCTATAACGCGGACCGGTTCGTGCTGGTCTGCCCCTACGCCGGGTCCCCCGGCGGGGCGCTTTTGAGCCGCTTCCGGCTGCCGGAGGACAGCGCGGAGGGACGGCTGCTGCTGTCCATCCACGCCTACACGCCCTACGACCTGTGCCTGGATACCCGGTCCCCGGCGGACACATTCAACAAAAACGGCCAGAGCCAGATCGAAAAAATGCTGAAGAGCCTGGATCATATGTACGTGCAAAAGGGCGTGCCGGTGGTGATCGACGAGATGGGCTGCATCGACAAGGACGACGGGGAGGCCCGGTATGACTGGGCCCGGTACTATGTGTCCGCCGCGGCGGGCTACGGCATGCCCTGCATCTGGTGGGACAACGGCGCTGTCCACACGAATGGGGAGAATTTCGGCCTCATCGACAGGCGGGCGCTGGCGGTATACGAGGAGAGCGAGAGCGTCTATCAGGGCCTGATGGACGGCCTGAGCGGCGAGGAGTGAACAGGATGGGCATCATCTACGACGAAAAACAGAGGGTCTTCAAGCTGGACACCCCCCATACCAGCTATATCATGGGGGTGGAGGACGAATTCGGCTACCTTCTGCACGGTTACTACGGCCCCCGCCTTCATAGCGCGGACGCGGCCTACCTCACCCGGACGGCGGAGCCGCCCTATACGCCGGAGCGGAACGCCCGGGACAAGCTGAGCTTTCTGGACAGCGCGCCCTTCGAGTACCCCACCGGTGGCGTGGGGGATTTTCGGGAGCACTGCCTGGAACTGCGCACCCCCGCGGGCCATTGCGCCGTGGAGGCGGGCTACCGCCGCCACAGCATTCAAAAGGGCAAAAAGCCCCTGCCGGGCCTGCCCGCCACATTCGGCGGGGAGGGGGACTGCACGGCCCTCACGGTGGTGCTGGCGGACGACGTGCTGGGGCTGGAGATAGAGCTGGAGTACACGGTGTTCGAGGACCTGGACGCCATCACCCGGAGCGTGAAGGTGCGCAACCTGGGGACCAAAGAACCGGTCATCTACCTTACGAAGGTGCTGTCTGCGTGCCTGGACATGGACTGCCGGGGGCTCGATATGCTCACGCTCCACGGCTCCTGGGCCCGGGAGCGGATCATCCAGCGGCGGCCCCTGGGCAAGGGGCGGCAGGGGGTCTTCTCCCAGCGGGGGGAGACCAGCCACCAGGAGCACCCCTTCCTGGCGCTCATGAGTCCCGATACCACCCAGACCGGGGGCGAGGTCTACGCCATGCACCTGGTGTGGTCCGGCAACTTCGAGGCCCAGGCCGGGGTGGACCAGTTCGACCAGGTCCGGGCGGTGATGGGCCTGGGTGACTACGCCTTCTGCTGGAAGCTGGCCGCCGGGGAGACCTTCCAGGCCCCCGAGGTGGTGATGGTCTACTCCCGGGAGGGCCTGGGGGCCATGACCCGCACCTTCCACGATCTCTATCGGGACCATCTCATCCGGGGCCCCTGGCGGGACAAAAAGCGGCCCATCCTCCTGAACAGCTGGGAGGGGGCCTACTTCGACTTCGACACCGACCGGCTCCTGGACATGGCCCGGGCCGGGGCGGAACTGGGCATGGAGATGCTGGTGGTGGACGACGGCTGGTTCGGAGACCGGTTCGACGACAACCGGGCCCTGGGGGACTGGTTCGTCAACGAGAAAAAGCTGCCCGGCGGCCTGAAGCGGCTGGCGGATGAGCTGAACGCCATGGGCATGAAGCTGGGCCTGTGGATGGAGCCGGAGATGGTGTCCCCGGACTCCGACCTGTACCGGGCCCACCCGGACTGGGCCATCCAGGTCCCAGGCCGCACGGCGGGCCTCGCCCGGAACCAGTACGTGCTGGACCTGACCCGCCGGGAGGTGCTGGAATACGTGTGGGGCCGTATCGAGGCCATATTGACCAGCGCCAACATCGAGTACGTGAAGTGGGACATGAACCGGCAGCTGGCCGATATGGGCAGCTTCGGCCTGGACAGCGACCGGCAGGGGGAGCTCTATTACCGCTACGTGCTGGCGGTGTACGAGCTGCAGGAGCGGCTGTGTAAAAAGTTCCCCTATATCCTGCTGGAGAACTGCTCCGGCGGCGGGGCCCGGTACGACCCGGGCATGCTCTACTACAGCCCCCAGATCTGGTGCTCCGACGACACGGACGCCATCGAGCGGCTGGCCATCCAGGAGGGCACCGCCCTCATCTACCCCCTGAGCACCATGGGCGCCCACGTGTCCGCCTGCCCTAACCACACCGTGGGCCGGACCACCCCCTTCGAGACCCGGGGCCACGTGGCCCTGGCGGGCACCTTCGGCTACGAGCTGGATACCACTGCCCTTTCGGAGGAGGAGCGGGCCCTCATCCCCGGACAGGCGGCGCTGTACCACCGGTTCAATGACCTCATCCGGCGGGGGGACTACTACCGGCTGGCATCCTGGCGGGAAAACCACGCCTACGACTGCTGGCAGGTGGTGAGCAAGGACAAGACCGCCGCCCTGGTGACGTATGTGCAGGTGCTGGCCGGGGCCAACCGCCACTCACGGCGGGTGTGCCTGCAGGGCCTGGACGGGGCCGCCCGGTACCGGGTGGAGGGCACGGATCGGGTCTTCGGCGGGGACACGCTGATGTACGGCGGCCTGCTCATGGAGCCCATGGCGGGGGACTATCGGTCCAAAGTAATCGTTTTGCTAATGGAAAAATAATTTAAGCCAATATTTAGCTTACTATTACCTAATCCAAAATTTGGTAACTGTCAAACTGCTAAAAAGGGGGGGCATAATTTTATTAATTTAGGCATATTTACAAAAAGTTCATTAGGGTGTTAAATTATAATGATAAGATTATGATTTGACATCCTTTTCTTTTTAGCTAAATCAGACTAAATAAACCTAATCGGCCAGCGGCCTGGCGCAGGGGAGAGAGAACTTGGTTTTCAAACGGCTCATGAGCATCGTTCTGGCGGCGTCCACCCTTCTGGCGGCGGGCGGTACGGCCGCCATGGCCCAGGAGGGGGAGACACAGGACGTGGTCGGTACTTATCTGCCCGGAGAGGGCGAGCTGACGGGGGCCGTGAAGGCCCGGAAGGACGGGTCCGTCACCGGCTTCAAGAAGGACGGCGACGCCTGCGCGGTCACGGTGGACATCCCCGAGACGGGCTTTTTCGACCTGGTGTTCACGGTGAAGGGCCAGGGCGGCTACAAGGAGAACTATGTCTGGGCGGACGGCGCCCAGGCGGGCACGCTGGTGGCCCACTCGGACAAGGAGGAGCAGTCCGCCGTGCGCCGGGTGTATCTGGAGCAGGGCGAACATAAGATAGCCGTGACCAAGTACTGGGGCTACATCGACTGGCTGCGGCTGGACGTGGTGGCTTCGGCGGCCTTTGACGAGAGCATTTTTGACGTGTCCCCCAGGCTCATCGACCCGGAGGCCACGGAGGAGGCCCGGCGGCTTTTCAGCTACCTGTGCGATGAGTACGGAAAACACATCGTTTCCGGCCAGTACTGCGACACGGGTGCCAACGGCTGGGAGAATATGAAGATCGCCGAGACCAACGGGGGCAAGTACCCCGCCATCCTGGGCCTGGACCTGATGAACTACTCCCAGACCGCCGTGGACCACGGCGCCCAGAGCCACACCACGGAGCAGGCCCTGGCCTACTGGGAGAAGGGCGGCATCGTCACCCTTTGCTGGCACTGGCTGGCCCCGGAGAAGTACGTCTCCGGCAACTGGTACAGCGCGTTCCGGCCCGAGGAATGCAAAATGGACCTGACCGCTATCATGAACGGCGAGGACGAGGCCGGGCTAGCCCTTCTGAAGAAGGACATCGCCAACGCGGCCGCCCAGCTGAAGCTCATGCAGGACGCGGGCATCCCCATCCTGTGGCGGCCCCTGCATGAGGCCTCCGGCGGCTGGTTCTGGTGGGGCGCGGAAGGGCCCGATACATATAAGAAACTCTATATCATGCTCTACGATATGCTCACCAACGAGTATGGCCTGCACAACCTGATCTGGGTCTGGAACGGTCAGAGCGGGGACTGGTACCCCGGGGACGAGTACGTGGACATCATTGGCATGGACATCTACGCCGGGGAGCGGGTCTATACCTCCCAGATCGACCAGTTTTTGCTGAACCACAGCTATGCTCCCACCAACAAGATGGTGGTGCTCAGCGAGAACGGCACCATGATCGACCCGGACCTGGCGGTGCGGGACCGGGCCATGTGGGGCTTTTTCTGCACCTGGAACGGGGAATTTGTCCTGGAGGACGGGGTCCGCAAGACCTATTCGGAGCGGTACACCGACGCTAAGATGCTCACGAAGGTCTATAACAGCGACGTGGTCGTTACCCGGGACGAGCTGCCGGATCTCAAGACCTACCCCATAAAGGACGGCGGCTGATGCTGAAAAAGTGGCTGGACGTGGAAGGCCCGGTGATGGGCTTTCTGGAAAAGACCGGGCAGCTCATCGAGCTGAGCATGCTGTGGATACTGGGGTGTCTTCCGGTGGTGACCGTGGGCACGTCCACGGCGGCGCTCTACTACGCCGTGATGAAGGCGGTGCGCCGGGGCCGGGGCAGGGCTGTGAGCGAGTTCTGGCGCCGGTACCGGGAGGACCTGGGTCGGAGCATAGCCGCCTGGCTGCCGCTGCTGGCGGTGGGGGCCCTGCTGGGATCTGATATCGTCATCCTGCGTGGACAGGACAGGCCGCTGCACACGGGGGCGGTGATCGTCCTGGCGGCGCTGCTGGCGGCTCTCGCGGTGTATGTGGGGCCGGTCTTATCCCGCTTTTCCGTGAAGGTGGGCCAGGTGTGGCGGCTGGCCTTCGTGATGGCGGTGCGGTTCTGGTACTGGACCGCCGCGATCCTGGTGCTGGCAGGGCTGGTGGGGACGCTGCAGTTTTACGTGCTGCCGTGGCCCACGGCGGCCATCCTCCCCGGCGCGGGGTGCCTGGCCGCGACGTTTCCCATAGAAAAAGCGCTGCGCTGTTATATGCCCCCCAAGGAGGAGGGCGACGACGCGTGGTATTACGACAGTTGAGAAGTAAGGATAAAGGGGCGTGACGAAGACGATCAGGAAGAAAACAGCGAGCCGGATAGCCGGCGCCATGGCGGGCGTGTTGGCGCTGACGCTGGCGATGCCCTTGGGGGCCTTTGCCCAGGAGGAGCCTGTCCCGGCGGAGGAAGCGGCGCTGACCGGCAGCCAGTTCGAGGAACTGGTCAGCGAGTATGCCGTGTCCGCTGACAAGCTGGGCTACAAGGAGTATGTCCTCCAGCACGACCAGCTCCAGCGGCCGGAGACGGCCATCGAGCTGGACGCGGAAAGTTTCGTCCGCTACGAGGAGGACGACGCCGCGGCCCAGCCGGAGGTGCGCTCCGATTACGAGGGCATGGAGGGCGCCAGCGTCCTCACGACGGAGGACTCCCTTATCGAGTTCGGTTTCACCGTGGACGAGGCGGGGTATTACGACCTGTCCCTGGTGTACTACCCGGTGGCGGGGAAGAACTCCGCCATCCAGCGCAGCATCTTCCTGGACGGGGAGCTGCCCTACTCGGAGCTGTCCCTGGTGGAGTTCCAGCGGGTCTGGACCTGCGACGTGAAGGACACATACGCCGATGAAAACGGCGTCGAGATGCTGTCCTGGTCCAAGGACAACCAGGGCAATGACTTAAAGCCCGGCATGACGGAGGCCCCCCAGTGGGTGGAGAGCTACGTCTATGACAGCCAGGGCTATGTGACTACGCCCCTGGCGCTGTATCTCAGCCCCGGGGAGCACACCCTTACCCTCACGGGCCTGCGGGAGCCTATGCTCCTCAGGAAGGTGGAACTGTCCAACCGGACCTCTGCGCTGCCCTACGCGGAGGTGAAAGCCGCGGGCGACGCCAAGGGCTATGCGGACGCCGCCGGCCAGATGGTGCGCATCGAGGCGGAGAACACGGCCAAGACCTCCTCGCCCATGCTCTACGCCCTGCAGGACCAGAGCTCGCCTGCCGTGTATCCCTCCAGCCCTAAGGAGCTTCTGAACAACACCATCGGCGGCAACGGCTGGAAGCTGAACGGCCAGTGGATGGAGTGGGACTTCACCGTGGAGCAGAGCGGGTACTATAACATCGCCCTCTTCGACCGGCAGAATTTCGTCAAGGGCATCTATGTCTCCCGGCGCATCTCCATCGACGGGGCCGTCCCCTTTGAGGAGATGGAGGATTACGGCTTTACATACGGCTCCGGCTGGCGGCAGGACGTGCTGAGCGACAGCGAGGGACAGCCCTATGCCTTCTACCTGGAGGCCGGGGAGCACACCCTGCGCATGGAAGTGGTCCTGGGCAAGTTCGCGGACGTCATCAGTTCCGTCCAGGACTGCGTGACCCAGCTGAATGCCATCTACCGCAGCGTCATCCGCATCACCGGCGTGTCCCCGGACCGGTACAGGGACTATGAGATCGAGCAGTCCCTGCCCGAGCTGGAAGGGGAGCTGGTGGCGGTGAAGGACGAGCTGGACGACGCCATCGCCCGCCTGCGGGCCCTCATCGGCGAGAACAGCGACAAGGAGAGCGTGCTCATCACTATGAGCGACCAGCTGGGCGAGCTCATCTTCGACCAGGAGCGGTTCACCGAGGTCATCAGCGCCTACAAGGTGAACATGCGCGCCACGGCCACCTGGATCACCCAGGTCCTGGAACAGCCTTTGCAGTTGGACCGGATCTACGTCTATTCCCCCGACCAGCAGGTGAAGACGGAGAACACCGGGTTCTTCCCCTCCCTGTGGCATGAGATGAAGAGGCTGTTCTACTCCTTCATCATCGACTACAACCAGATCGGCGACGTGAGCAGCGGCGACGACGCCACCGCCATCACCCTCTGGATCGGCACCGGCCGCGACCAGGCCAACATCATCAAGGCACTCATCGACTCCACGTTCACCCCCCAGTCCAACATCAACGTGAACGTGCAGCTGGTGGATATGAATACCCTCCTGCGGGCCACCCTGGCCGGGGAGGGACCGGACGTGGCCATCCAGGTGCCCAACACCAACGGCATCGCCGGCGCGGTGCTGACCACGGGCAACGACACCGCCGTGAACTACGGCATCCGAAACGCCGTGCTGAACCTGCGGCAGTTCGACGACTACGACGAGGTGGCCGCCCGGTTCTCCCCCAGCGCCATGGTGCAGCTGGAGTTCTACGGCAAGACCTACGGCCTGCCGGAGACCCAGACCTTCCCCATGATGTTCTACCGCAAGGACATCCTGGCGGAGCTGGGCATGGAGGTGCCCCAGACCTGGGACGACGTGAAGGTGGCCATGACCGTGCTGAGCAAGAACCAGATGGAGTTCGGCATGCTCCCCTCGGAGCAGATCTTCGCCATGCTCCTCTATCAGAACGGCGGCGCCTACTATAACGAGGAGGGCAGCCTCTCCGCCCTGGACTCGGAGGAGGCCGTCAACACCTTCAAGCAGTACTGTGAGTACTACACGGACTACAAGCTGGACAAGGAGACCAGCGTGGAGCAGCGCTTCCGCACGGGCGAGTGTCCCATCATCATAAGCGACTACACGCTGTACAATAACCTGCAGGTATCCGCCCCGGATATCGACGGCATGTGGGGCATCGCCCCGGTGCCGGGCAGGCGCATGGCCGACGGGTCCATCGACCGCTCCGTGGGCTCCACGGGGCTTACCAGCCTCATCATGTCGGCCACCCAGGAACCGGAGGCCTGCTGGGAATTTTTGAAGTGGTGGACCTCCGCCGAGACGCAGACCGACTTCGGCTATGAGATGGAGAGCTTGCAGGGCGAGGCCGGGCGCGTGCCCACGGCCAACCTGGAGGCCTTCGGGAATATCGCCTGGAAGGCCTCGGACATGGAGGCCCTGCTGGAGCAGTACCAGTGGGTGCGGGGCATCCCCCAGGTGCCCGGCGGGTACTACTCCTGGCGTAACGTGAACAACGCCTTCTATACCGTGACTACGGACACGGACTTTGCCTCGCCCCGTGAGGAGCTGATGGACAAGGTGGTGCTCATAGACACGGAGCTCAAGTACAAGTGGGAAGAGTTCGGACTGGTAAGTCAGCAGGAGGGAGGTGAGCAGCAATGAATGAAATGGAGAAGACCGCCGGAAAGGCAAAGCCCGTCCGGGAGAAGAGGGGCCTCTTCCACCGGGAGAACCGCCTGAGCAGCCACACCATCTCCTACGTGATGCTGGCGCCCTATTTCATCCTGTTCACCCTGTTCACCGTTTTGCCGGTGCTGGCCTCCATCGTGCTCAGCTTCACGGACTTCAACATGCTGGAGTGGCCCCACTTCGTGGGCTGGACCAACTATATCCGGCTGCTGGTGAACGACGACCTGTTCATCGTGGCCCTGAAGAATACCCTGCTCTTCGCCGTGATCACGGGCCCCATCAGCTACCTCATGTGCCTGCTGTTCGCCTGGGTCATCAACGAGTTCAAGGGCAAGCTCCGGGCGTTCCTCACCCTCATTTTCTACGCGCCGTCCATCTGCGGCAACGCCTACATGATCTGGCAGATCATCCTCACCGGCGACCGCTACGGCTACCTGAACGGCCTGCTTTTGAAGTGGGATATCATCAACGAGGCCATCATCTGGATGAAGACAGAGAAGTACGTGCTGCCGCTGCTCATCGTGGTGCAGCTGTGGCTCAGCCTGGGCACAGGCTTCCTGTCCTTCATCGCGGGACTTCAGACCGTGGACAAGAGCCTCTACGAGGCCGGCGCTCTGGACGGCATCAAAAACCGCTGGCAGGAGCTGTGGTACATCACCCTGCCGGCCATGAAGCCCCAGCTCATGTTCGGCGCGGTGATGCAGATCACCCAGTCCTTCGCCATCGCGGATATATCCATCCAGCTGGCGGGCAATCCGTCGGTGAACTACGCCGGCTCCACCGTGGTCACGCACCTGTTGGATTACGGTACGGTCCGATTTGAGATGGGTTACGCCTCCGCCATCGCGACGATCTTGTTCCTGTTGATGGTGGGCACCAACAAACTGGTGCAGCGGCTGCTCAGAAGGGTGGGCGAGTGATATGAAGAAACTTCGCCAACTCTTCCGCCACCGGAAAAACAAGAAGCTGAACCGCTCCCCCGCGGGCAACGCGCTGCTGTTTTTCCTCATGGGCATATTCGGCGTTCTCATGGCCGTGCCCCTGGTGATGATCGTCAACAACGCCCTCAAGCCTCTGGACGAGCTGTTCCAGTATCCGCCCAAGCTGTTCGTGAGAAACCCCACCCTGAACAACTTCGTGGACCTGTTCGTGGCCATGAACTCCTCCTGGGTGCCCTTCTCCCGGTACGTGCTCAACACGGTCATCATCACCGTGGGCGGCACGGTGGGCCACGTGCTGCTGGCGTCTCTGGCCGCGTACCCCCTTTCCAAGCACGATTTCAAGGGGAAGAACATGCTGTTCAGCATGGTGGTGCTGTCCATGATGTTCTCCTGGACGGTCACCCAGATCCCCAACTACATGATCATCTCCTGGCTGCACATCAACAACACCTACTGGGCCCTGATCCTCCCGGCCTGCTCCTTCGGCATGGGCCTTTACCTCATGAAGCAGTTCATGGACCAGCTTCCCAACGCGCTCATGGAGTCCGCCCGGCTGGACGGCGCCGGGGAGTTTCGGGTGTTCTTCCGCATCGTGATGCCCAACGTCAAGCCCGCCTGGCTGACGCTGGCCATCTTCCAGTTCCAGCAGATGTGGGGCAATACGGGCTATATGTTCCTCCGGGACGAGGAGCTCAAGCCCCTGCAGTACTCCCTGCAGCAGATCGCGGCCGGCGGCACGGCCCGTGCCGGCGCCAGCGCGGCGGTGACCTTCATCATCGCGGCGATCCCCATCATATTCTTCCTCATCTGCCAGAGCAACGTGCTGGAGACCATGACCACCTCCGGCATGAAGGAATAAGGGGGGCGGCAAGATGAAAGTTATGAAAAAGCTCTCCTCGCTGCTGCTGGCGGCGCTTATGCTGGCCGCCTGCCTGCCGGTGCAGGCATTGGCGGACGACGTGCCCTACCAGACCTACAACTACGACTACTGGGAGGAGATCGTCCAGATCCCCGCGCCCTATGTGCCCGACGGGGCCATATCCGGCGTGAGCCTTGATTGCGGCGCCTTCGCCAGTCCCCAGGACATCTGCGTGGCCCCCAACGGCGACCTGTACATCGCCGACACCGGCCACAACCGCATCGTGGTGGTGGACGGCACCGGCCGCAAAGTGGAACGGATCATCGACTCCTTTGAAAACGAGGGCGAGACCGACACCTTCAACGCCCCCACCGGCGTGTGCGTGTCGGAGAACGAGCGGCTCTATGTAGCCGACCGGGAGAACCAGCGCATCGTGGTGCTGGAACTGGACGGCACGCTGGACCGCATCGTCCGGGACCCCCAGTCGGACGTGCTGCCCGCGGGGTTCGTGTTCAAGCCCCTGAAGATCTCGGTGGACTACGCCGACCGTATCTACTGCATCGCCCAGAACATGTTCCAAGGCATCCTGGTATTCGAGACCGACGGCCAGTTCTCCGGCTTCTTCGGCACCATCAACGTTCAGCTCTCTCTGTGGGAGAAGTTCTGGAAAAAGGTGGCCACCAAGGAGGAGCGGCAGAACCAGACGTTGTACATCGCCACGGAATTCACCGGCATGGACATCGACGAGAGCGGCTTCGTCTATGCCACCAACATCGATGAGAATGGCCTGCAGGGCGTGCGCCGCCTGAATCCCCGGGGCGAGGACGTGATCAAGAAGGGCCGCAACGAGAACGTGGGCGGCGACCTCTGGATCAACGGCTCCGGCGCCTACGCCGGCCCCAGCCAGATCACCGACGTGGTATATCGGGGGGAGGGCATCTTCTCCCTGCTGGACCGCAAGCGCGGCCGGGTCTTCACCTATGACCACGAGGGCAACCTCCTGTACATCTTTGGGGGCCTGGGCACCCAGGAGGGCACCTTCACCACCCCCGTGGCCATCGAGCAGTGGAACGGGGAACTGCTGGTGCTGGACGCCACCCGGGCCGAGATATACCGCTTCTCGCCCACGGAGTACGGCGGACTCATCAACCAGGCGGTGGCCCTGCGCTACGACGGGGACGAGGCTCTGGCCGTGCCCCTGTGGGAGCGGGTGCTGGAGCTGGACGAGAACAACGAGCTGGCCTGCTCCGGCATCGGCAAAGCATATCTCTCCGCCGGTGACAACAAGGCGGCCATGAAGTACCTGAAGCTGGGCATGAACCGGGATTACTACTCCGTGGCCTTCAAGCGCTACCGAAGCGAGATCCTCCGGGCTCACCTGGGTCAGGCGCTCACCGTTTTGGGCGTGGTCATCGTCGCCGCGGTGGCGGTGACGAAGCTGCGTGACCGGTTCAAGGCCAAGGGCAGAGGCAAGAAGGAGAAAGGAGGGGTGAGCGGATGAGAGCGGCGTTCGGAAAGGAAAAATGGCGGTATCTGCTCTATACCATGACCCACCCCGTAGACGGCTTTTACTGGATCCGCCACCAGGACCGGGGCAGCGTGCCCCTGGCGGTGCTGCTGGTGATATGCTTCTCCCTGTGCTTCTCCATCAACCGCATCAGCGCCAACTTCATCGTCAACGACGTGGAGCCGGCCGCGGTGGACAGTCTGCAGGAGCTTTCCGGCGTGCTGCTTTTGTACGCGCTGCTGTGCGTGGGCAACTGGTCCATCACCTGCCTCATGAACGGCAGCGGCCGGATGAAGGACATCGCCATCGCCATCGGCTACGGCTGCGCGCCCATGATCCCGGCGCTTCTCATCGCCACGGTGTTCAGCCAGTTCATCACCGTGGAGGAGGGGGCGTTCTACTACCTGATCATCGGCCTGGGCGTGGCCTACGCGGTGATCGTGATGCTGCTGGGCATCCGGCAGGTCCACGACTACACCATGGGCAAGACGCTGGTCACCCTGTTTCTGACCTTCGTGGCCATCCTGTTCATCCTCTTTGTAAGCCTTCTGCTCATAGACCTGATCGGACAGGTGTATAACTTCTTCCGGTCGATCTATACCGAGCTCGTATTCAGAATGTGAGGGGCGCCATGAAGAAGAAAAAGAAGGAAAAAGCGCCTCTCTCCCTGGGAAGGAAGCTGGTATACGCCCTGGTGACGGTGGCCGCGGTATGCGGGCTGTGCTATCTGGCCTACTACCTGGTCCACTACACCTTCTACCGGGAGTATGAGAACTACCTTACCTCCTATGAGTACGAGCAGGGCGGCGAGCTGAAGCTCCAGGGCCAGAAGCTGGAGGAGAACAAAAAATACGAGCTCGTCTGCGAGAGCGACGAGCTGGCCATGTACCTCGATGAGGACACCACGGACGTGGCCATCCTGGACAAACGGACCGGGACGGTCACCTACGCCGTGCCCCCGGAGGCGGAGGACGATCCCCTGGCCAACAAAGTGAACAAGGAGTACCTCCGCTCCCACATCATCCTCAACTACTATAACGCCTCCCGCACCACGGGCGTGTACGACTCCTATTCCATGTCTGTGGAGAAGGAGCAGTTCGAGTTTGAGTCCATCGAAAACGGCGTGCGGGTCATCTATGAGATGGGCGACTTCTCCAACTCCGCGGGCATCGTGCCCCAGTACATGTCGGAGGAGAAGTACGCCGAGATCGTGGAGCAGCTTTCCGAGGAGGACGGGGCGGCCTTCGGCCGGTACTACTCCACCACCTCCGACGTGGACGGCATGCGCCAGATATTGAAAACCGCCCGAAACAACCGCATCGCCCTGGGCCGCATCCAGACCATGCTGGAGAGCGTGGGCTTCACCGAGGAGGACTACGTGGAGCAGATGGCCCTCGCGGGGACCCAGGTGTCCGTGCCCATCTCCTTTAAGGTGGCGCTGGAGTACCGGCTGGAGGGCGACCACATCGACGTGTCCGTGCCCGTCTGCGCCCTGGAGGAGAACGGCGGCGCGTCCGTCTACCGCATCCAGGTGCTCTACGGCTTCGGCGCGGCCGGGACCGATGAGACGGGCTACATCGTGGTGCCCAACGGGGACGGCTCCATCATCAACTTCAATAATGGCAAGACCGGCGCGGGCACCTACTCCCAATTCGTCTACGGCATCGACATGCTGGCGGCGGACTACACCGTGATGGAGACCTCCAATAACGCCCGGATGGCGCTGTTCGGCCTGTGCAAAGAGGACGGGACCATCCTGGCCACCATCGAGGACGGGGCCTCCCTGGCCTCCATCAACGCCGGCGTGGCCGGACGCGTGAACAGCTACAACAACGCCTACGTGACCTTCGTGGTCCGGGGCAGCGAGACTTTGGAGATGTTTGGCAGCACCGGCAACGAGGCCGCGCTGCCCATCGTGGAGCCTGACCCCTACGACCGGGATCTCACGGTGCGCTACACCTTCCTGGATGAGGACCACCAGGGCTACGCCGGCATGGCCAACTACTACCGGGACCGGCTCATCGCCGAGGGCGTGCTCACGGAGAAGACCCAGTCTGAGCCCCTGAAGTTCTACTACGACGTGCTCTCCGGGGTGAAGATGACGGAGTTCTTCCTGGGCAAGCAGTACCTGGGCCTCACGGCCATGACCACCTTTGACCAGGCCGCCCAGATGTCCGACGCCCTGGCCCGGGCCGGGGTGGGCAACCAGGTCATGAACCTGCAGGGCTGGTTCAACGGCGGGTATTACCACGATGTGGCAGACCGCATCCGGGTGCCCCGGAAGCTGGGCGGCAAGAGCGGTCTGGAGGCCCTGAACAACCAGGTGGTCAACAACGGCGGCAGCCTGTACGCCGACGTGGCCTTCCAGCAGGTGACCCAGATCAGCAAGCGCTACAACTACGGCGCGGAGACCGCCAAGTACTACGGCAGCGGCTATGTGGCCGACTTCGGCCAGCTCAACCCCGCCACCCTGCGCCAGACCTCCAGCCTGGGCTATCCGGAGACCACCTATTACCTCATCTCGCCCAAGTACCTGGTCCGGTATGTGGACGAATTCGCCGATAAGTTCGCCAAGATAGACGTGGAAGGCGTGGCCCTGCGCGACCTAGGAAGCGACGTCCACTCGGACAAAAAGCGCAGCAATATGATCGACCGGGAGCAGGCGCTGGACGTGGTAAAGGGCCAGCTGGCCCTGCTGGACGGCACGGAAAAGAATATCCTTGTGGACCAGGCCAACGACTACGCCTGGGCCGCGGCGGAGGATATCACGAATCTGCCTCTCAGCGATAACGAGTACGTGATCGTGGACGAGGATATCCCCCTGTACGAGATGATCGTCCACGGCTGCATCGACTATTGCGGCGGCGTCTACAACCTGGCCGACACCGCCGACGCACAGCGGCAGCTGCTCACCATGATCGAGTACGGCGCGGCGCCTCACTTCCTGTTCACCTGGCAGGAGACCTCGGAGATGAAGTACTCCGGCGTGAACCGGTTCTACACCACCTGCTTTGACACCTGGAAGGACAAGGCGGCGGAGGTCTACGGCGAGCTGGCGGGCGTACTGAGCCAGGTCACCGACCAGCGGATGGTGGGGCACGAGATACTGCCCGACGGGGTGCGCAAGACGCTCTACAGCGGCGGCACCGCCATCTATGTGAATTACGGCGATGAGCCGGCCGATGTGGACGGCCTCCGTATCCCGGCCATGGGATACACCGTGCAGTAAGGGGGTGGGGATATGAAAAAACGCAGACTGAGTCTGGAGACGAAGCGCAAGGTCAACGGGTATCTGTTCATCCTCCCCTGGCTGGTGGGCTTTCTCGTGTTCTATGTGCGCAGCCTCTTCATGACCATAGAGTTCTCATTGTCGGACCTGACGATGGACGTGGTCAACGGCGGCTACAACCTGACGTGGGTGGGGCTCAAAAATTACATCTACGCCTTCACCGCCCACGGCAGCTTCAAGCAGATCCTGACCAGCTCCACCCTGAACATGGTGGTGGATATCCCGCTCATCATCTTCTTCAGCCTCTTCATGGCCCTGCTCCTCAACCGGAAGTTCAAGGGCAGGACCCTGGTCCGGGCCATCTTCTTCCTGCCGGTCATCCTGAACGCGGAGGCCATCCTGGACGCCATCGAGTCCGCCACCGCCATGGTGGCCACGGGCGTCAGCGCCTCCAGCCAGGAGATGGCCGCGGAGACCGCGGGCATCGGCATGGCCTATTACATCGACCTGTTCGGAAGCCTGATGCTGCCCCGGTGGCTGCTGGATTACATCGTGGGCGCCACGGACCGGATAACCACCATCATATCCGCCTCCGGCGTGCAGATTGTCATCTTCATCGCCGCGCTCCAGTCCATCCCCGGCAACCTCTACGAGGTGGCCAAGATGGAGGGCGCCACGGCCTACGAGACCTTCTGGAAGGTGACGCTGCCCATGATAACGCCGCATATCATCACGAACATCGTCTATACGGTGGTGGACAGCTTCGTGTCCAGCGACGTGGTGACATTGGCCTACAACGAGGCCTTCACCAACTATAATTACGGATTGAGCGCCGTGTTCAGCTTAGTCAGTACGCTGGTCACATGCGGGATACTTCTTCTCATCTGCGGCGTGATCACGAAGAAGTCCAGCTACTATAACTGAGAGGGGAGGGGATAACATGTTAGACACGGTGAAGGGTTTCTTCCACAAGCACCTGGCCGCCCTGCAGGACGAGACCACCTCTCTCAACGAGCGGTACATCATCACCAAGGGCATCAAGGGCTTCCTGTCCGGGCTGTTCCGGGCCTTGGTCATCATCGGGATATGCTATACCATCCTGGCCCCGGTGTTCGGCATCATCGCCAACTCCTTCTTCTCCAACAAGGACGCCTATAACCCCATGGTGTACCTCATCCCTCAGGAGCCCACGCTGGAGCGGTACCAGATGGCCATCAGCATCCTGAACTACGTGCCCACGATGCTGAACTCCCTGCTGTACTCCCTGCTTTTGATGCTCCTGCAGATCGTCATCTGCTCCATGGTGGGCTACGGCTTCGCCCGGTTCAAATTCCCCCTGAAGAGCGTGCTGTTCGCATGCGTGGTCATCACCATCGTGATACCCACCCACACCATCATGCTGCCGCTGTACATGACCTTCCGGCTGTTCGACCCCTTCGGGATCTGTACGGCGATATTCGGCCACCCGCTGTCCTTCATGGGCACCACTACCCCCATGTACATCCTGACGCTGTTCGGCTGCGGGCTGCGGTCGGGGCTTTACATCTACATCTTCAACCAGTTCTTCCGGGGACTGCCCAAGGAGATCGAGGAGGCGGCCTTCGTGGACGGGGCGGGCACCTGGTACACCTACTTCCGTATCATGCTCCCCAACGCCACCCCCGCGGTCATCACTGTGGCGGTGTTCTCCATGGTGTGGCAGTATAACGATACGTTCTACGCCAAGCTCTTCCTCATCCCCCAGAGCCAGTCCATCGGCATCCGGATCTCCTCGCTGGTGGCCAACATCGCCAACCAGTACCAGATCATGGACAAGACCATCCAAAACCTGTATCTGGACGCGGGCATCGTGCTCATGATGCTTCCCGTCATCATCATCTACATGTTCCTCCAGAAGTACTTCATCGAGGGCGTGGAGAGAAGCGGCATCGTCGGTTAATGTGAGAATGTGAGATAGACGATATCATCCCCGGGTCGGGGGGAAGGAGGGCGAGAGCCGGTACCTGGACGCATCCAAACATGTCAGTAATATTTTAAAGGAGGATATTCACTTGAAAGCAAAAAGGATCCTGGCGCTGCTGATGGTGACGCTCATGTGCGTGGGCGTCTTTGGCGGCGCGTCCGCGTGGGCGGAAGAGGCCCCCGTGAGCGTGGACTTTGAAGACGGCAACATGGGCTTCGTGTCCGTATACGACGGCATGGCCAACTCCGACGCCTGCGCGCTGGAGGTCGTGGACTACAACGGCAGCAAGGCCCTGCAGATCACCAACGGCAGCGGCAAGGTGCCCTATGTGGCCTTCGACGTGGCCAGCCTGCTGGGCGACAAGGCCGGCGACGTGGCCTCCATCGACATGACCATGGGCATCGTGAACCCGGACGGCGAGTTCTACGCCTGCTCCGGCAACGTGATGCTGTGGATGGACGGCGGCCTCAGCTCCGAGAAGCACGGCTGGTCCGTGTATCTGGAGACCAAGAACCCCAAGAACGCCCCCACGGCCCTGAACCCCGACAAGGGCGAGGTGTTCAGCGCGGAGCAGCCCCTCATGATCGTCACCCTGGAGGTGGATAACGGCGCTACCGCCGGCGCGGCCAACGCGGTCCTCTACATCGACGATATCGCCTTCAAAGACGCCGACGGCAACGTGATCGAGGCGGATACCTCCGCCGCGTTCACCGCCCCCGAGGGCTTCGGCGGCAGCAAGGACATGAGCAACCTGCAGTATCTGGGCGCTGACGCCGTGGAGCTGGAAGGCATGGCCGGCAAGGCCGCCGACGCCTGGACCCAGGAC
This sequence comes from uncultured Oscillospiraceae bacterium, assembly GCA_947631865.1. GTDB lineage: Bacteria > Bacillota > Clostridia > Oscillospirales > Oscillospiraceae > CAJOIG01. The sequence continues at coordinate 38,107 of CANRNF010000014.1, forward strand.
GGCGTGGAGATGACCGAGGAGTTCCTGGCGGCCCTGGTGCCCGGCTCCGTCATCGAGATCGAGTACAGCAGCGACACCGGCGACATGTGGATCGTCATGCCCGACGCCACTGTGGGCTGGAGCCGCGTGGAGCAGCAGACCGCCGCTACCAACCTGTCCAAGAACATCTGCCAGATCACCTATGAGCAGATCGCGGCCGTGTGCGGCGACGACGTGTCCACTTGGGGCGCCCGCCTGCAGTGCGAGGCCAGCGGCGCCTGGGAGGTCTATGGCGTGAAGGTGGGTCAGCCCACCGGCCTGAAGAATCTGGCCGGTAAGGTGGAGATCCCCGAGATGGCCGGTAAGGCCGCCGGCGCCTGGACCCAGGACGGCGTGGAGCTCACTGAGGAGCAGCTGGCCCTGCTGGTGCCCGGCTCCGTCATCGAGATCAGCTATGCCTCCGAGACCGGCGACATGTGGATCGTTATGCCCGACGCCGCCGCCGGCTGGAGCCGCGTTGGCAACCCCAACGACGGCCAGTCCCACGCTTTCGACGGCTCCGTGGCCCAGGTCACCTATGAGCAGATCGCGGAAGTCTGCGGCGACGATCCCACCACCTGGGGCACCCGCATCCAGTGCGAGTCCAGCGGCGCCTGGGAGGTCTACGGCGTGTCCATCTGCTCCGGCGCGTTTGAGAACGTGAAGGGCAACGTGGAGATCCCCGAGATGGCCGGCAAGGCCGCCGACGCCTGGGCGCAGGACGGCGTGGAGCTCACCGCTGACCAGCTGGCCCTGCTGGTGCCCGGCTCCGTCATCACCATCCAGTATGCCTCCGACACCGGCGACATGTGGATCGTGATGCCCGACGCCAGCGCCGGCTGGAGCCGCGTGGGCAATGAGGCCCCGCTTTGCGACGGATCCATGGCCCAAGTCACCTATGAGCAGATCGCGGCCGTGTGCGGCGACGACCCCGCCACCTGGGGCACCCGCCTGCAGTGCGAGGCCAGCGGCGCTTGGGAGGTCTTCAGCGTCAACATCGGCACCGCCGCCTGAACCGCGGCCATCCAATCTATAATAGGAGGATAAACGAATGAAGCGTATTTCCAAGATATTCGCCGCGGTCCTCGTGGTCGCCGTCATGCTCTCCTGCCTCGGCGTGGGAGCTCTTGCGGCGGACGAGCCCCGCACCATCACCATCGGCACCTGGTGGGACATCTTCTACGATTCCACCCACACCGCCCTGGAGGACGACCCCTCCTACACCGGCAGCGTCTCCGACCAGATGCGCTTTGACGTGGTCAAGGCCGTGGAGGAGAAGTTCAACGTGAAGTTCCAGTACGTCAATCTGACCTACACGGGCATCACCGAGTCCATCAACACCTCCATCCTGGCGGGCACCCCCGAGTGCGACATCTATCTGTGCGACCTGACCATGGGCATCCCGGCGGCCGTGAACGGCCTGGCTCTGGACCTGAAGACGGTCCTGCCCGAGGACGCCGACATCCTCAGCGATCAGACCGTTCTCAACTATCTGGACCTGGGCGACGGCAAGGTCTGCCTCATGAAGCAGGTCCTGGGCCAGAACGTGGTGGAGGCCACCTCCCCCCTGGCCTTCAACAAGCAGATGCTGGAGGACAACAACCTGGAGGATCCCCGTGACCTGTATGCCCGGGGCGAGTGGACCTGGGATAAGTTCGTGGAGTACTGCCAGACCCTGACCCAGGATACGGACGGCGACGGCGTCACCGACCAGTACGGCTTCACCGGCTACAAGGAGGACGTTCTGAGCAACCTTCTCATGAGCAACGGCGCCACCATCGCCGCCGGCACCGAGGAGGGCCTGAGCTCCGCCGCCACCGGCGAGGCCCTGCAGTTCTACTATGACCTGTACAACACCTACAACGTGTGCGAGCCCTATGTGGAGCAGGACAACGGCGACGTGATGCGTTTCACCTACCGCAACGGCAACATCGGCTTCTGGCCCAGCGCCGCGTGGATCGCCTCCACCAACGCCGACTATGACTGGGACGGCTCCGTGGGCTCTACCCTGGAGTTCGACACCGTGTTCGTCCAGTGGCCTGTGGGCCCCAGCGGCGACCAGGAGACCAACAAGGCCAAGCTGACCGCCGGCGCCTTCTGGTTCATCCCCAACGGCGTGGAGGACCCCGAGCTGGTCTACAACGTGTTTGAGGCTCTGTCCAACTGGTACAACGACGACGTCTCCATCCGCGACGACGTGGAGACCATGTGGTGGTGGTACGCCACTACGGCCAGCGACCCCGACCTGCAGCAGGAGAACTACGACGTGATGTTCGATCTGGGCTCCCGGGAGCAGTTCGACGTCTACCAGAGCCTGGAGGCCCAGGTGGACGGCTGGGATCTGGAGCAGCTCATCTTCGGCACCATGACCGCGGCCCAGTATCAGGAGACCTACCGCCAGCAGTTCCAGGCGGCCATCGACTCCTACTTCGGCTGATAGGCCCGGAAACTTTTAGCAAGACATAAGTTCGGTGGGCCCGCACCTCTCCGGTGCGGGCCCATTAGCGGAGAGGAGGGACGCTGTGTCGTCCGGCGGCTTTTTTTCTCAGGAGGGGCGTTTCGCCCGGTTCATGAATCTGCTGTGGGGGCTCATCCTCACCAGTGCGCTGTGGCTGGTGTGCTGCCTGCCCGTCGTCACGGCCGGGGCGGCGTCCGCCGCGGCCTATTACACCATGGTCAAGACGGTGCGCTTTCACGCTGGGACCACCACAGCGGCGGAGTTCTTCCACAGCTTCAAACTGAATCTCCGGCAGTCCCTGCCCCTCAGCATCGGCCTTACGCTGGCCCTGGCGCTGGTGGTGGTGGAGGCCATGTATCTTTACAGCGACGCGAGCGTGCCGCTGTGGTTTTTGTACGTGTTTTACCTGATGGCGCTGCTTTTGGCGGCGCTGTGGATGTACGTGTGGCCATGCCTTTCCCGGTTCGAGATGGGGAATCTGGCCATTCTGCGCATGGGCGTGCTGCTCATGTTCCGGTATCTGCACTATACCCTGGTCTTTCTGCTGGGCCTCGCGGCCCTGCTGGCGGGGATATGGCTCATGCCCTGGGGGCTGCCGCTCTTTCCGGGGCTGGCCATCTACGGGCAGACGTTTTTGATGGAGCGGGTGCTGCTGCGCTGTTCGCCAAAGCCGGAGGAGGGCAGCCCGGAGGCAAGAAAGTGGTATTACCACGTATCCGCCGACGACGAGGAGGATACAGATGAACGATAACGAGAAATGGATCGCGGCGGACCACGCCGCGCTGCAATATATGGGCCGCATCGACTTTGACGACCCAAAGGAACCGGTGTGGGTGTTCCCGGCCACCTTCGTGAAGGTGCGCTTCACGGGGAGCTTCATCCGGGCCGTGGTGACCAATATGCGGGGCTGCTGGGACAACTACCTGGGCGTGCTGCTGGACGGCGTCCAGTCCACCATCCCCCTGGCCCCGGCGGGCCGTCAGGAGCTGACCCTGGGCCAGGACCTGAGCCCGGGGACCCATGAGCTCACGCTTTTCAAGCGCCAGGACTCCTGCCACCAGCTGCGCTTTCACGGGCTTATCGTGGGGTCGGACGCGGTGCTGTCCGCCCCGGAGCCCCTGCCGGCCCGGCGGATCGAGGTCTACGGCGACAGCGTATCCGCCGGGGAGGTGGCGGAGGCGGTGGAATTCTGCGGCCAGGTGGACCCGCCTCACAGCGGGGAGTATCACAACAGCTACTATTCCTTCCCCTGGTACACCGCCCGGATGCTGAACGCCCAGCTCCACGATATCGCCCAGGGGGGCATCGCTCTCATGGACGGCACCGGCTACTTCGCCGCCCCCAACTACCGGGGCATGGAGTACATGTACGACAAGATAGAATATAACCCGGATATCGATAGACTCAAACTGTGGGACTTCTCCCGCTGGACGCCCCACGTGGTGGTGGTGGCCGTGGGCCAGAACGACAGCTATCCGGACGACTACATGGCCCGGGACATGGAGTGCCCTCAGGCCGTCGCCTGGCGGGAGCATTACGCCGCCTTTGTGAAAAAGCTGCGGGCGGTCTATCCCAAGGCGGTCATCATCCTGTCCACCACCATCCTCATGCACCACGCCAACTGGGACGAGTCCATCGACCGGGTCTGCCGGGAACTGGGAGATGATAAGGTCTACCACTTCCTCTACAGCCAGAACGGCCGGGGCACACCGGGCCATATCCGGGCCCCCGAGGCGGAGCAGATGGGCCGGGAGCTGAGCGGGTTCATCGCCTCCCTGGGCCAGAGCGTGTGGGAGGACTGACCATGGACATGAAAAAAGCCATCGTCCGCCGTGGCGACACCGGGCGTCTCGCCGCCGTCATGGCCCGGGCGGCCCGGGGCGAGAGCGTGTGCGTGGGGTTTCTGGGCGGGTCCATCACCCAGGGCTCCCTGGCCTCGGAACTATCCCTGTGCTACGCCAGTCTCGTGGCGGACTGGTGGCGGAAAAACTTTCCCGCCGCGGCCATCCGGGACGTGAACGCCGGCATCGGCGGCACCACCTCCCAGTTCGGCGCGGCCCGGGCGGAGGAGGACCTTCTGCGCTTTGGCCCGGACGTGGTGTTCATCGAGTTCTCCGTGAACGACGAGAACACGGCCCATTTCCGGGAGACTTACGAGGGCCTGGTGCGCCGGGTGTATAAGACCGGCGCGGCGGTGGTGCTGCTGCACAACGTGCGCTATGACGACGGGTCCAGCGCCGAGGACGTGCACCGGGAGGTGGGGGACCACTACGACCTGCCCTCCGTGAGCCTCCGGGCCCTGCTCTGGCCGGAGGTGGCCGCCGGGCGCGTCCCCGCCCGGGAGGTGACGGCGGACGACCTCCACCCCAACGACCGTGGCCACGCCATCGTGGCTGCCGCGGTAACGGCCCTGCTGGATGAGGTGAAGGCCCAGGCGGAGGCGGGCGCGCCGGAGGTCAAAGAGAAGCCCTTGCCCGCGCCGCTGACCGAAAACGCCTATGAGGCCAGCGTCCGGTATCGGAACGACAACGCGGAGCCGGAGCTTCGCGGCTTCGCGCCCGACCACACGCCCCAGGAGCACATCACCCAGATGTTCCGCCGGGGGTACACCGCCGGACACACCGGCGACACCATCCGCTTCACCGTGGAGGGGACCTGCCTCGCGGTGCAGTACCGCAAGAGCGTGAAAAAGCCCGCCCCCATCGCAAAGGCGGTGGTGGACGGGGACAAGAGCCGGGCGGTGGTATTGGACGCCAACTTCGATGAAGACTGGGGGGACTGCCTGTACCTGCAGGACCTGCTGGTCCACGGCCCGGACGGGCCCCACACGGTGGACATCACCCTCACCGAGGCCCATGAAAACGACGCTGTTCCGTTTTATCTGGTGTCGATTATTGCGTCGCGGTAGGCGAAAATGAGAAAAGGGCGCGTCTGCAACGCGCCCTTTACATATTGGAGCCTCCCTCAGACGAGGGAGGTGGCCGCCAAAGGCGGACGGAGGGAGGGAAAACTTTAATACTATTTCCCTCCCCCAGTCGGCTGCGCCGACAGCCCCCTCGTCTGAGGGGGCCTTTTCCTATCCCAAAGCGGCATGCACCATTCACACATAAATTTCCGGGTCCCGGCGCATCAGCTCCATGCACATCCGGCCGTTGTGGTACGGGCACTTCCAGGGCTCCAGGATGGGCATCCCCGGCACGGGCGCGCCGAACTTGTCCACGGAGTGGAACCACTCGCTGCCGGGCCGGTGGTCCACCTGCTTTTCCTCGATGAACCGGAAGGTGGCGGCGGCCGCGTCCCGGTACTTTGTCTCGCCGGGCAGCTTCTGCCAGAGATTCACCAGGCCCACCACCGTCTCCGCCTGGACCCACCAGATGCGTGTCTCGTTCACCACGCCCCGGTCGCACTCGTTGGCCAGGGAGTCGTGGCTGTAGGCGGCGTCGAATACCGCCTGGGCCATGTCCTGGTCCAGGGCGGAGATGCGGGCGGTGCGCTCGCTGTCCCCCAGCAGGGCGCAGCCCCAGTCCATGAGCCAGCTGGACTCGATATCGTGGCCGTAGCTGTATAGGTCGATGATGGAGTTGTAGTTCTCGTCGAAGAACACCAGCTGCCGCCGCAGGGCGGGGGAGTATATCTTATCCTCGTAGATATCCAGGATCCGCTCCATGGCCTTGCCCACGGTGGGGTCGTGGGTGGCCTCGTACAGGCCGGAGTAGCCCTCGAACACGTGCAGGAGGGTGTTCATGGTCTTGGCGGCCATGACGCCGTTCTCGCTGAGCTTTTCGTTGGACTCCGGGCCCCAGCCGGCGGTGAACGCCTCCAGATAGCCCACCTCGTCGGTGCAGTGTTCCTCGATGACATGGAACAGGTCCATGGCCAGGTCCCGGACCTCTTCGTCCCCGGTGAGCTGGTAATAGGCCGCCAGGGCGTAGATGGCGAAGGCCTGGTTATAGGTGTGCTTGGTGGTATCCAGGGGCTTGCCGTCATAGGTCATGCTCCAGAAGATACCCCCGTGCTCCCGGTCGATACAGTGGTCCGCCATAAAGCGGTAGGCGTGATCGGCGTAGGGGCGCAGGTCCTCCCGGCCCAGGTCCATGGCCGCCCGGGAGAAGAACCACAGGATGCGGCTGTTGAGGATGCAGCCCTTCTCCGCCTTCCTATCAAGGACCAGATCCTGGCCCATGTAGCCGTAATACCCGCCGAAAGAGTCGTCTTTGAGGGCGATCCAGAAGGGCAGAATGACCTGCTCCAGGTGCCGCTTAGCCGCGGCAGAGATCCTTTCCATGGTGATACCTCCTTATTCCACGGCGGTGGAGCGGCGCTGGATGACCCGGCCGCCCACCACGATATTTTCCGCTACGGGCTCCTCGCCGCTGATCTGGCTTATGAGCTGGTCCACGGCGATGCGCCCCATCTTCCCGGTGTTGACCCGGTAGGTGGTCAGGGGCGGGAGGCCGGGCCGGTCCTGGTGGTAGTCGTCGTATCCGGCGACGGCGATATCCTCCGGCACCCGGTACCCGGCCCGGGTCAGGGCGTCGATGAGCAGCAGGGCCGTCTCATCGCAGTTGCACACGAAGGCCTGGGGCATGTCCTCCGGCAGGGTCAGGGGGATATAGGTGGTGCGCCCCTGGCGGTCCTCTATCACCCAGTCCTCCCGCAGGGGGATCTCCGCCCGGCAGAGGGCCTTGCAGTAACCCAGATACCTGTCCATGATGGAACTGGTGGACAGCGCGCTGCCCACGAAGCCGATCCGGTCCCGGCCGGTGTCCAGCAGATGCTTGGTGAGACGGTAACCGCCGGTGATGTTGTCGCTGGTGACGCTGCAGACCTCCAAGTCCTCGTCGTAGAAATCCAGCAGCACGTAGGGCAGGCCGCAGGCGCTCACGCTGTGCAGATACGCCCGGTCGATCTCCCCCAGGAAGATGAGGCCGTCCACCTTCCGCCGCTGGACCATGACGGGCATGGAGCGGCGTCCCTCCGCCTCCGGGGTCACCAGCTCCAGCAGGGCGGAATAGCCGCACTCGCCGCACCGCTTCACGATGCGGCGGTAGAGGTTGGAGTAAAACGTGTTGTCGGCGAAGAACTGGTCCGCCACCAGCACGCCGATGTTGCCGGAGCTGGCCTGCACCGGGTGGTGTTCCCGGGTCCGCAGGGGGGTGTAGCCCATCTCCTGGGCCAGCTCCACGATCCTGGCCCTTGTCTCCTCGCTGACGCCGTCCTTGCCGGACAGGGCCTTGGACACGCTCACCACGCTCACGCCCAGCTGGGCGGCGATATCCGCCATGCGTACCTTCTTATTATCCATGGCGTTCCTCCGGGAGCGACAGGGCGTAGGAGCTTGCGTAGACCGCCTTCAGCGCCTCGTTGGTGTTGCGGCTCTCGCCGACGCAGAATTCCTTGGACCAGGTCATAAAGTAGGCCCAGGGGACGCGGCTTTTTTCCAGCAGGGCCATGTCCGGCAGGTAGCCGATCTCCGCCAGGGCGGCCACCTTGTTCCGGGTGGTGGCGGCCACCAGGGCCTCGTACTGCTCCCGGTAATCGGTGGGGGCGTAGGCGCTCAGGTACTCGTCCAGGGACACCACGTCCACGTATTCCTCCCCCGGCCAGCCCTCGGCCAGACGGCAGTTCCACACCCATATAAGGTTGTGCAGTCCGTGGACCTGGGTGAAGTGGGTGAACATGAGCTTATACAGCTCCTTCGCCACGGCGGGGCCCTTGGCGCCCCACCAGAACCATGCGCCGTCCGACTCGTGGAAGGGCCGCCACAGCACGGGGATGTCCTCCTCCAGGAAGGGCCGCAAGAGCGCCGCCATGTCGTCCATGTCGTGGAAAAAGGCCGCCCGCTCCGGCGTGCCCTCTATAAGCACCCGCCGGGCGTCGAAGTCCGTGTTCTCGGCGTAGAAGGCCTTGTCCCGGCCGCCGATGGGGGAGTACCAGTGGTAGGTGAACGTCACGATGCCCTTTTGCTGCCGGCCCCAGTCCAGGGCCAGTTCCAGGGTGTTCCGGTCCTCCTGTATCTCCTTGAGGCAGGCCTCGCCCATGTCGCCGTAGTTGATGTTGGGGGAATAGGCCAGAAGCTCAAAGCCCCGCAGCAGCGGTTCCCGGCCGGTGACCTGGCGAATGTAGGCCAGCTCCTCCATGGGTACGGTCTGGGTGTGCTGGCCGGTGATGATGGCCCTGCCCGCCACGTCGGAGAGGTAGTTCAAAAGCGCTCTCGCGTGGGGGGTGGCCTTGGGGTCCACGGGCGTCTGCATGGCGGCTCCTCCTTGTAAGCTAAATTTAGCTAACGCTTAAGCTTATTATAAAGTCAACAGGCTGGCGATGTCAACAGCTAAGCGCCCCGGGGCGAGTCAAAAGGCTCCTGAAGACGATGGGGACCCATAAGCGGGTCCCCATTCGTCGGTCAGGGGCCTTTTTCCTTTTTCCCACGAAACCCGCTGCGCTGGGCTTTCGTGGGAACCCTATTCCCGGGGCGCTGTTTGTATTATCTCCGACAATATTGGAAAATGTAGATTGGGGGACCAGCAACGCATGGAAGGCCCCCTTGTGAAAGGGGGCTGGCAGCGCCGCCAGGCGCTGACTGGGGGATTGTCGTTCGGCTGGCAATCCCCCCGGCCCTGCGGGCCACCCCCCTTTGACAAGGGGGGCTCCATATGGTGCGGGGCCTTCCAACAAGAAAGGAGATAGTACAAATGAAGATCGACAGAGAAGCATTCAGCGCATTCCAATTGGAGATGCGGGAGCGGGAGTATTGTCCCGCCACGGTGGCGAAATACGGCAAGGTCGTGGGCGAACTGCTGGCCTTCGCCGGGGGCGAGGTCACGGACAAGGCCACATTGGTGGCGTTCAAGGAGAGTTTGGTCGCCCAAAAGAAGGCCGCCGGGACCGTGAACGGGGCCCTGGCGGCAGTGAATACGTTTCTGGATTTTTGTGGATACCGTGAATGGCGGCTGAAGTTCCTCCGCGTCCAGCGCCGGAATTTCGCGGATCCCGGCCGGGAACTGAAGAAGAGTGAGTATGAAAGGCTGGTGAATACCGCGAGAAAGGAAGGGGACACGAGGCTGGCGCTCCTCCTGGAGACCATGGCGGCAACAGGCGTGCGCGTGAGCGAAGTTCAAGCGATAACGGCGGAATCTCTGCGGGCCGGCAAGGCTGAAATAATATGCAAGGGAAAGCGCAGAACCATCGTTTTGCCTGGAAAACTATGCAAAACGCTGCTCAAATACTGCAAAAACATGAATATCGCGTCCGGGCCGGTGTTTTTGAGCAAAAACGGGCTCCCTTTGGACCGGAGCAATATATGGAGAAGCATGAAGCGGCTGGCGGCAAG